>JASHPX010000272.1 GCA_030037905.1 Gammaproteobacteria bacterium | reverse complement strand
GCCCGGCACGCTCGGCTCTCCCGAGTGGCGCTCGCGTGCGCGGGTCGGCCTGTTCGCCGATGCCACGGGCGACAAGGGTTATCCCGTGCAGTGGTGGCGCGAGCTCGTGGAATGCCTCCGCCGGCAGGAGAAGGGGGTACAGCTCGTGGAGTTCATCCCAGCCGACGGTCGGCCGCGTCTGGCCGGACACGCGCCGGGGGTCCATACCCCGGATCTGCGCCTGCTGGGTGCAACGCTGGCTGCGACGTCGCTCATGGTGCTCGCCGACGGCGGTGTCCTGCACCTCGCGGAGGCCGCAGGCGCGCAGGTGCTGGGTCTTTTCAAGACCACCAATCCTTCCCTCTACGGCCCGCGCCGCTCGCGCAGCGAGGTGCTGCTGGCGCCCGACACCAGCGTCGCCTCGGTGGCGCAGCGTATCGGTGCGCTGATCTGCGCGAGCCCTGAGGTGGCGATGGGCTAGGATCGGTTGGCGCTAGCGGCCGCGCTCTCAGCGCCGCATCTTGAAGAACTCGCCCTGGAAGATGCCGTCGACACTGTCCAGGTCGATGAGGAGCGGTACGCCCTTTTGCTCCTTATCGAGCCCGCGCTCGCCCGGCGGGGCGTTGTCGTAGACAGCGCGGCGCACAGCCTCGGAGTTGTCGATGCGGCCGCGACCGCGGAAGGTGATGAACGCCTTGCCCTGGGCACCGACCTCGCCGTAGAGGGCAGCGATGTGCACGTGGCCGGCGGCCACCGCCTTGAGGATTCCTCCTGCGGGGTTGCGTACCCAGATCGCAAGCTGCGTGTCGCTGTAGGCCTGGAGGCTTCCGCGGAAAGAGATTGCAGGGCGGCCGTCCAGGTCGACGTATGCCACGCTGATCATGCGGCCGTGCTCCAGGGCATGGTTGACCAGTTCCTTGAGCGCGGCAGTCAGCTTCAGCTCGCGTACGGGGGGAGGGGCCGGAGTCGGAGTCTGCTGGGTGTTCATGTAGGGCTCCCAAGTCGTGCCTGGACTGTAGCTCGCTGAGCTGCAGCCGTACAGACGGGACGCAGCGGCTCGCAGCCGGCGGGTCGCGGCTACCCGCTCGCAGCTGGCGGCTGGCAGCCGGCGGGTCGCGGCTAGCGGCTACCGGCTAGCGGCTACCGGCTGGCGGCTAGCGGATGGCGACCGCGCCCACGACAATGGCCACCAGCGCTGCGAGGGTCAGCAGGTACGCCAGCGGCTTGTATGCATGCGCGGCGCGCCCGCGTGACACGGCCGAGATGTACAGCGCCAGCACCGCGACGACTGCCACCGCAAGCACCTTCAGTCCATTGCCCACGGCATAGGGTGGATGATTGATCGCGAAGACGGCGATCAGCAGCAACGTGATGGCGACCTTGAAATAGATTTCGTGCTGATAGCTCATGAGTAGCCCGGTTACCTGCCGATCCGGCCTCTATCGATACGGATCGTCAGTAGCGAGGTAGCGTTGCACATAGTCGGCGACCCCGTCTTCGAGGGAGGTAAACGGGCGGGCATAGCCGGCCGCGCGCAGCCGCTGCATGCGCGCCTCGGTGAAATACTGGTAGCGGGGAATCAGCTCCGGCGGCATATCGATGAACTCGACGCTGCGGCGGCGCTCGCAGGCGGCAAACAGCGCGCCGGCCAGATCCAGCCAGCTGCGCGCCGTGCCGGTACCGACATTGAAGAGGCCGCAGATCCGTGGTTGCTCGAGCAGCCAAGCAATCACCTCCACGCAGTCGCGCACGTAGATGAAGTCGCGCCGCTGCCCGCCGTCGGCGTAATCGGCGCGGTAGCTGCGAAACAGGTGCAGCGGCTCACCCGAGCGAGCGCGGGCGAAGTTGCGCGCGATGACGCTCTGCATCGCGCCCTTGTGATACTCATTAGGGCCGTACACGTTGAAGAATTTCAGGCCCACCCACTGTGGTGGCAGCGGCGCTCGCTGCTCGGCGAGGCGCGCGATGCGCCGGTCCACGACCTGCTTGCTCCAGCCGTAGGCGTTCAGCGGCCGCAGCCGCGCGAGCGCCGCGCAGCTGCCGTCGTCATCGAAGCCGGCACTGCCGTCGCCGTAGGTGGCCGCCGAGGAGGCGTAGATGAAGCGCCGCTGGTGCACCGTACACCAGGCGAGCAGGTCGAGCGTCGGGCGGATATTGTTTGCCACGAGGCGATCGACGTCACCTTCGGTGGTGGAGCTGATGGCCCCCATGTGGATGACCGCCTCGATCCGCTCGGGGTCAGTCTGCTCGAGCCAGTGCGCCAGCGCCTCCGGGGCGATCAGTTCGGCGAGCTCGTGGTGCGCGAGATTGCGCCAGCGCTCATCGCTGCCGAGCCGGTCGCAGACCACGACCTGTCCGCCGCGCTCGGCGAGGTGCGCCACGAGGTTGGAGCCGATGAAGCCCGCGCCGCCGGTGATGAGGTACATGGGTCCGGTGCTCATGTTACCGATTTACCGATCATCGGCGCGGCACTCCCTTCTCGCCATATCCGATGATCTCATCCGCACTACGCGGGTCACGGACCGGTAGCGAAGAGCAATGCAGTGCAATCTCTTCGAGCTCATCGGCGAGCCGGCGCTTGGAGCGGGCGCGCTTCACGCGCACGCGCTCGCGCTCGAGACGCTCCGATAACGCGCATATCACAGCCTCGATCTTGGTTTCTCCGGTCAGCTTGGACAGTGCCGTGGCGAAGATCAAGACCCGACCAGAACGGTTTCACCGCCGTGGCGACGGACACAGGGGTGTCGGGCCAGCGGCGCGAGGTGAGGGGGGTTGGACGCGCGGCTTTGGTCGTCACAACAGTGATGCCGAGCCTCAACTTCGTCTTTACCGGCATGGGTACTGACGCAAGTGCCATGATAGAGATCGGCTGTGCCGTAGAGGGTCACATACTGCGTAACCGTTCCCGACGGCGGCGTTACCGAGAATTGCTCCGTGAGCACCTGGTTCGGAGCCAAATCACCGCGGGCCTTGCGGCTGAGCTGCACCACCTGCCAGCCGCCGGGCGCCTTCAGGCTCAAATGTACGCCCTGCAGCGGCTCGTTACCGCCGGCGCCGAGCGAGACGCGGACGACCGCGCCAGCGCCCGGCCGGAGGGTCTGCTGCGCAGAAACCGTCACCTGCCGGTCGCCGATCGACTGCTTCATCTCGTAGCGCGCGGTCAGAGGCAGATTGGCCAGCGCCGAGGAATCACCCACATAGACGAAGTAGTCGCCGGGCGTCTCGGTCCAGCCACCCTGTCCCCACCACCACTCGTCGCGCGGTGTGACGGTAAAGTGAACCGCTTGCGATTGACCCGGCGCCAGCGTAACGCGTCGAAAACCGATCAGCTTGCGCGGCGGCTCGCCCGTCGCAGCGGGCATTCCGAGATAGATCTGCACGACGTCCGTACCTGACACGTGACCCACGTTGGTCACGCGCGCGCTCACTTCGATCGGGGTCACGCCGTCGATCCCATGCTCGCTCAGGTCCAGGTCGCTGTAGCGGAAATGCGTATAGGACAGGCCGAAGCCAAAGGGGAACATCGGCTGAATGCGCTGCGCATCGTACCAGCGATAGCCAACCAGAAGACCTTCCGAGTAATGCACCTTGCCGTGGACACCCGGGAAACGCTGCGGGTTCGCCGCCGGTGCGTCGGCAAGCGTCATCGGGAAGGTCACCGGCAGATGGCCGCTCGGATCGACCTTGCCGTATAGCACGCTGGCGAGCGCCGTACCGTTGGTCTGGCCCGGATACCACGTATCCAGTATCGCAGACACCTCACTACGCCAGGGCATGGCAATTGGTGCGCCCGCCTGAACCACGACCACGGTATGTGGATTGGCCTTCGCCACAGCGCTTATCAGCGCGTTCTGCGCGGAGGGCAGGCGCAAATCCGGCCGGTCGGCCCCCTCGGTCTCCGTGTCATCCGCCACCACGATCACCGCCACCTTCGCGAATTTCGCTGCCTTCACCGCCCGGTCGATATCGGCGCGCACAGTTGCTGGCGTTGCCCAGACGAGCTTGCTGACGGCGCTGCTCATACGCTGCATCGTCTGCTGGTAGGCTGTCGCCGAAAGGACCCTCTGCAGCTGCCCGGCGCTCAGTCCATCTATCGAACGGGGGCCCTGCAGCGTCAACGTGTAGGTCTGGCCCTTGTCGAGATGAACGGCAGCCGCATAGGTTGCGATGGGGGGCGTACCCGGGTCGTTCATCAGGGTTTTGCCATTGATGGCAAGGCTCGCGACGCTGTAACAAAGGCAGCCGTTGGTAAAGCCGATGATGTAAGTACCTGTCTGCGGCGCCGTGAGGGTGGCAGAATACAACCCACCCAGTTCCATGCCGGTATAAGGAGTCGACAGATCCGCGGCCGGGATCGGAGTAAGTTCTGCATCGGTCGGCAGGCCTCGTGTGTAGGTGATGCCCGATGATCCGGCGACTGCCTCGATGCCGGCCAGCGGCGTGACCGTCGAGGATGGAATGACATATGCGCTACCTCCACCGCCATACGTCACCTGCGCGGAGGCCGCCGGGCCGATCACCGCGATATGGGTGGATGTGGGCAACGGCAGCAGGCGACCATCATTCTTGAGCAGAACGGTGCCCTCTTCGGCAACCTCGGTCGACAGTGCCTGGTGCGCCGGCGTTGTCACCACTGCGCTCCTCGAGCCTGACAGCGGATGATCGAAGAGGTGGAAGCGGAACATCTGGTTGAGAATCCGCTCCACCATCGTGTTCAGCACTGCGCGTGGGACCGTGCCATCGGTCACTGCCTTCTCGAGTGCCGGACCGAAGAAACGGTTGAGCGGTTGTTCCATGTCGCTCCCGGCCTGGGCCGCCGAGATACTATGCAGAGCGAGCCAATCCGAAGTGACGAACCCGTCGAAATTCCACTCTCCGCGCAGCACGTCCGTCAGCAGGTAATGGTCGTCGCAGGCGTAATGGCCGTTCACCGTCGCGTAGGAGCACATGATCGAGCCGACCTTCCCGTTGCGCGACGCGGCGCGGAAGGCCGGCAGGTAGAGTTCATGCAGTGCGCGCTTCGAGACGATGACAGCGTCTTGGGGCGTGTTGCGGTTCGTCTCCTGGTTGTATGCGTCGAAATGCTTGACCTGCGCAATGACACGCTCGCTTTGGATACCGCTGATTTCGGACACCCCAAGATTCGCCGCCAGTGCCGGATCTTCCGACAGGCTCTCGAATTCGCGGCCCCAGCGCGGATCGCGATCGATATTGACGGTCGGGCCCAGATCTACGTCGGATCCCTTGCCGGCCTGCTCGGCACCGATCACTTGCCCATACTCATAGGCGAGCTGGCGAGAGAATGTCGCGGCCAGCGACGCGCCGGACGGCAGGTTGGTGACGCCGGTCAGCCCATCACCAACACCGTTCGGTCCATCCTCGAGCGTAAGCGGCGGAATGCAGAGCGCTGGATTGCCTGCTATGTTTCCGGCATACGGTTGCATGCTGTTATTGCCCACGATCATCCTGATCTCATCGGCAACGGTCATCTTCTTCATGAGCAAAGCGACGCGTTTCGAGATCGGCAAATGAGGGTTGAGCCACGCGCAATCTGCAGCCGTCCCGGCTGCGCTCGCTGGTTTCACCGGCAACGCATGCGCCGCGCCAGACCCGGCCACGCCCGGCGTCGCGATCACCATTGCCACAAATAGCCCCGTCCTGACGTTGCCAAGACATTTTGTTATTCGAGTCATCTTATCCCCCACCGCTCGCGATCACGTCATGATCGATGCCCGCCGATGTGTCAAGGGCCTGGGCAAACAATCGCCCAAGGTCAAAAGGCCCCGCCGGCTCGGCTCCCGAGCGCCAAGTGCCGCCATCGCAGGCCATGAGGCTCGAAGCGCGCGAAGTCCTGGTCGCGCGTCACCCATGTGCAGCCTTCCGCGATCGCCAGCGCCGCATGCTGCGCGTCAGCCACGTGTTTGCCGGCTGCGCCGGTCGCTCGGCACAGACGTATCACTTCCTGCAGGTGTGCCGCCCCGGGCATCACCAGCCGGCAACCCGGTTGAGCGGCCAGTTGCTCGACCGCAGCGAGCGCCACCGGCAGCGGAGTCGGGTCCGCGTAGATGCCGCGGTTGGTGACGATGCGGATGAAGCCGACCGCGACGAGCACACTCAGCGAGAAAGGCTCCGGGCCTTGGACCAGCTCCTTCAGCCATTGCGCGTAGGGTTCGTGCCAAGCTTCATCCTGACGATGGGCGTACACCAGGACATTCACGTCCGGCATCATCATCGCGGCGGCTGATTGCGCTCCTCGCGCTCGAGCGCCGCAGCGAAGTCAACGGGCTCGTGCGCTACGCGACGTCCCGGGCGACCGTAGGTGACCATCGTGAATGGGACGGATGGGCGCACCGGCTCGCGCACCAATTCCCGTATGGCATCGTTGACGATATCGCTCACGGTGACGCCACGGTCGGCCGCGCGGCGCTTGGCTTGCCGCAAGAGTTCGTCATCGATGACGAGGGTGGTGCGCATATAGATGAGCATATATATGTAAAACGTGAGAAGTCAAGGAGTTTGACTCATCCGGCAGTCTCCGAAAGGGCTGTGCGGTTGGCCGGTACTCCCGGATGAGGCAAGCATGCGACACTTCACTGTGTCGATGCGCGAGGGTCATGACCATGCTCGATTGGGCACAGTGTCCTGCGGTTGAACGGATTCCTGAAAAGGTCAGCGGCGCCTGGCTCTTCAAAAGTACTCGGGTGCCTGTGAAAGCGCTCTTCGAGAACATCGAGGGGGGGGCAACTGTGCACGAATTCCTCGAGTGGTTTCCAGGAGTAACGCGCGAGCAGGTCGAGGCTGTACTCGAGTACGCCCAGCGTAGTCTGGAAGCTACCTACCTCGAGTTGCCGTTCCCGCCCGAGCCAAACAGTC
>JASHPX010000271.1 GCA_030037905.1 Gammaproteobacteria bacterium | reverse complement strand
CGTCGGTCGCGCGAGCGCCGCGAACATTCTCGGCATCACGGTGCGGGAGCTCGACAAACTCGTGGACGTCTATCAGCTCTCCAGCCGCTTCACCGGGCTTCCCGAGCCGGCCGCCGCGATCACATGGGCCAGGGAGCTGAACGGCGTTGCGAAGAAGCTGCTGACGCCGAGCGTCGTCGATGCCGTCGCGAAGAAGGTCAACGAAAAGCGCATCACCAACTCGAAGGACTTGCGCAAGCTGCGGCAGATTCTCCGCGATCCTGTCGCCAAACGGCATTTCCTGTCCCGAGAAGGCGATATCGACTCGTCGCTGCTGCGCGTCTCCGAGCCGGAGGTCAGGCGCACGGGCCTCGGCGACGACATAGCGGGCATCACAGAAGCCATCAGCAAGTACCCGTGGACGGAGCTGCAAAAGCTCAAAGGCGACCCCGAGCTGCTCAAAACCATCGAACGCGCTCAGGACGTGCTCGTGAATCTGCGAGACGCCCTGAAACAATAGACCGAAGAAGAAGAACGGATGTCTAAACCGCAGCGCCGCCAAGACGAGAGCAGCACAGAGCAAGGACCGTGCAGCGTTGCCGAACCGGGGCGCCGGCTTCTCTTTATAAGCCACGCCAATCCGCAGGACAATGCCGCCGCGTCCTGGTTCGCAACGCAGCTCACCCTAATGGGTTACGAAGTATGGTGCGACCTCAAGAACACGCATGGCGGCGAAAGCGAGTTCTGGCTCAAGATTCAAAAAAAGATCGAGAACGAAGCGGCCAAGTTCATCTTTATCCTCTCGAACACATCGCGCGATTTCGAGAGGAAAAAAGGCGTCTATAAAGAGGTCCAAGCGGCGGACAACACACGCCGCGGGAACTTCATTATCCCGCTGCAGATCGAGAAGCTGACGGGCGGCGTGCCGATCATCATCGGCCCCGGCGTCTACATCGACAGCGAGAACTGGGCGCACGGTCTGCGCGAGCTGCACAGGCGGCTGGTCGAGGACAAGGTCCCAAAGGCGGGGACGCCAGACCTACAGCGAGTCCTTTCTTGGTGGCCCGCGCTGCATGCGCCAGAAAGGCTTCTTTCGACCGAGCCAAGCGATCTTGTCTCGAACATTGCACCCTTTAAGTCGCTTCCCGCGTCGATCCACCTTTTGAAGGTCACCGCCGATGGCAACCCGCTAAGCGGATACGACCAGCTTCGCCAGGTGTTCCCGCCGCATCCGGCGCACTCGGCGCAAGGTGAGTACGCGGTGTCATTCGCGCGCGCCGGCGACTACGTCCCACTCGCATCCGGCTATGACATCACTGATGCGGCGGTCCTACCCACGGAGACGTTCTTCGAGAAGGGAAGTGAGGATGCTGGGATACCAGCGAAGACAGCGCAGAACGTCATGACCTACCTTGTCGCGTCGGCACTCGAAAACCTCCTCGCGGGACGCGGCCTCAGCCACAAGGAGCTGCGCTCATCGCGGCGTAGAATCTGGTTCCCGGCTTACGGGCTTGTGCGGGGAAACAAGCACAACGTCGCCGAGCCGGGACGCCGGAAAGCCCCGGCATGGTTCGTCGGATCGGTTTCGTACCGCAAGAAGAAATACATCTGGCACTTCGGCGTGCAGCCGGCTGTCGATCTTCATACGCATAAGGGCGTCCTGCTCAGCCCCAAAGCGATCCTCACCGGACCCTACCGCAGCGACCGGGGCGAGAAGCCGTTCCCGATAGACCACAAGAAAGCGCTCAAGCAACTCCGCTGGTGGAACCGCGAATGGCGCACGAAGACGCTGGCGTTCCTCGCATGGCTCGCCGGAGACGAGGATGTCATCCGCATCTCCGTCGGCTACCAGGACATCGTTCTCTCGGCGCAAACCGAAATCTTTGAATCGGACCTGACGTATCTCGAAGAGGACGACGACAGCCTCATCAAGGACATTTTGGGATGGGCCGATGCGTAAGGTGATTCATCTCGACGAGCCGCAGCTCCGCTTCGGGCACAATCAGACCACGGCTCACCCGAAGGACGGGCTTACGCTCTTTGGCCCTTATGCGCAAAAGCCGGGAAGCGTGCGCTTCGGCGTTATCGGTACGGCGAAGGGACTGGCGCTGTTCGACCGCTGGTGCGCGGAAATCAACCGTTCGCTGCCGGCCTATGAGGGCTCGATATTCACCCGCAGAAAGACAGCCGACTTCGGCAAGCTTGCGCACCAGTTCTTCCCCGGATTCGAGCCGGCCTTCGGCATTACCTGGAGTCCGAAGGCGGAATGCCGCTGCCTCGTTCCCGACGAGGCGCTCGACGAAGCGCTTCAAGTCCATGAGCTCCATACGCGCATCGCGCGCGTCGTCAAGCTCTACAGCAAACGCCTTATCAAACAGAATGTCGAGAGCGAAGACCGGCCAGACATCTGGTTCGTCGTTGTTTCGAAGAACCTTGAATCGCTGTGCCGCCCGTTGTCGGAGTCTCCCAAGGAGTATCTGCCCGGCACGCGCCAAGAAGACGCGCAGCAGCGCGGCCTCTTCTTTGACCAGCAGAACTCGGATGCCTTCGCCGAGGAGTATCACGAGGCACTCCTTTTCAAGCCGGACTTTCACAATCAGTTGAAGGCGCGGCTTCTCAAGAATCAGATTATCACGCAGATTCTTCAGGAAGAAACGCTGGATGCTTGCCTCAGGCCGACGAACGATCCTGCGCGGGACAAGGAAGACCCAGCAACCATCACCTGGAACCTGATGACCGCGATCTTCTACAAGACGCGGCGGCGTCCTTGGATACTCGCCGACGCGCGGCCCGGCGTCTGCTACATGGGCGTTGTCTTTAAGCGGCTCGCGCAGACGCAAGGGAACAAGAACGCCTGTTGCGGCGCGCAGATGTTCCTCGAGGACGGCAATGGCATGGTCTTCAAGGGTGCCCTCGGCCCCTGGTATTCCGACGATCTGCGCGAGTGCCATCTCGACCGGGAGGAAGCGAGAAAGCTCCTGACTAAAGCCATCAAGTCGTACGCCGACGAGCACGACAACCAGCCGCCCATGGAGGTCTTCATCCATGGAAGCGTGCGCTTCAGCGAGAAAGAGTGGGCCGGCTTCGAAGATGCAGCCAAGGAGGCTGGCATAAAAGTCATCGGCGTCCGAATCCGCCGCGTCTCCGGCGGGCTCAAGCTCTTCACGCGCTCGACTGGCGCGATTATGCGCTGCGCGGCCCTGCTCGTTTCCGACCGCAAGGCGTTCCTGTTCACGTCCGGTTTCGTGCCGCGCCTCAACACCTATCCCGGATGGAACGTGCCCAATCCGCTCGACATTGAAATCTGCAACGGAGAAGCTGAGATCGGGACCGTGCTTCAGGACATCCTTCGGCTGAGCAAGTTGAACTACAACAGTTGCAAGTTTGCGGACGGCTATCCGATCACGCTGAAATTCGCCGGAAATATCGGCGATATCCTCACCACCTTGCCGTCGGAGGACGCGGACAAATCCGAGCGCGACGACGGCGATGTGGACGAGTACACGCCGCTTCCGTTCTGGCACTACATCTAGCCCAGGCACCTGCGCTCGCTTCCGCTGAGATTCGCCGGCCATCGCGCGCCCACCCGCCGTGCGTGCACACCGCAGCTCCCCGGATTTCGGGCGTTATACTTTGGACGTTCGGAGCCGTCACCAGGATCATTGACCGGGTCGTCAAAGCGGGACGCGCCGAGCGCATTAGCGGTACGGAAGATCGACACCGGGTCTTGTCGCCCGCAAACCGTGGTCCAGGTGGCGAATACCGCGCGCGTCGAACGCGAGTTCAAACCGTAGAGAAGCGGTGCAGCCGCGGGAGGCATCCATGATACAGCCGCTCCGCGGTGTACTCCCGTCCCTGCCCAAGATCGAGCTGAGCTTCGCCCTCAGCAGCAGCTCGCCGAAAGGCGGCTGCATGCTTCTGGTCAACTTGCATGCCCCGGATGGCCCCGTGGGCGACGTCCGCTGTATTGGCGTAAAGACCACTGGCAACTTTGCCGCTGATGCAGCTCTCCATTTCGGGAGAGAGATCGAGGCACAGACTCATAGGATCGCTCCCGCGAAGCCGCATCGACAGCATATCCGTAGCGCGTCGAAAAATTAGGGGGCGCCGCCCCCTCACGTCGGTCAAGGGCAAGGCTGACGCCGGAAAGGCCGGTTTCCCCGAGCTTCCGCGCGCAGAGCCGCTTGTGCAGCCCGGGTGATCCCCCTCCGGCCTTTCCGCCCCTGACCTTTGCACCCCCGGTCTCGCCGACGGGCATCGGGCCATGTGCGCAACCCACATGGCCCCAGCCCTTGAAGGAGACCGGAACATGAGTCAGCCCAACGCTTCGTCAACTGTCCGCCGCGACCTCTACCAGCACGTCACAAACCGCATTCTGGAGGACCTGGAGCGCGGAGCGCGTCCGTGGCTGAAGCCGCGGAGCGCGTTCAGCGTTGGGGGCTCCATCCTTCCACGCCGGCACAACGGCATCCCCTATCAGGGCATTAACGTTTTGCTGCTGTGGAGCGAGGCAATGGCCCGCGGATACACCACGACGACCTGGATGACTTACCGCCAGGCGCTCGAGCTCGGGGCGCACGTTCGCAAAGGGGAGACCGGCACCCTTGTTGTATTTGCCGACCGCATCACGCGTACCGAGGATGGCGAGAACGGCGAGAGCGTCGAGCGATCAATCCCGTATCTCAAGAGTTACACGGTCTTCAACGTGGAGCAGATCGACGGCTTGCCACCGCAGTATGTACCCCAGGCACCTGCGCCCGCATCCGCTGAGACTCGCCACGCCCAGGCGGAGAGCTTCATTGCGGCGACTCGCGCAACTATCCGCTTCGGCGGGGATCGTGCGTACTACGCCGCGGCCTTCGATGTCATCCAGTTGCCGCCGCTGCCCGCGTTCCGCGACCTGGAGAGCTACTACGGCACGGCATTGCATGAGCTGACGCACTGGACCGGCCACGCGGCCCGCTGCGCACGGGAACTCAATGGCCACCGCTTCGGTTCCGAAGCCTACGCCTTCGAGGA
>JASHPX010000270.1 GCA_030037905.1 Gammaproteobacteria bacterium | reverse complement strand
GGCGGCGCACACCGCCGCTGACGCCGGGACGCGGACGCATTCGATCCAAGGAACCGGAGAAAACGAGCCATGGTCACCAATCAACCCGACGACGTCCGGCGAATATCCGCGGCCCTGGGCACGACCCTGCGTCACCATTGGGTGCTGTTCCTGTCCGAAGGAATCGCACTGGTGATTCTGGGGATACTCGCGATCCTGGTCCCGGCGATGGCATCGATTGCGGCCACGCTGCTGTTCGGATGGATCCTGCTGATCAGCGGCGTCATCGGCCTCATAAGCACCTATCGCGCCCGCCACGCGCCGGGCGTCGCGTGGTCGATCGCCTCAGCGATCATCGGCATCGCCGCCGGAGTCTTGCTGCTCGGCAGGCCGTTCCTCGGCCTGTTGTCGCTCACGGCCGTTTTGATCGCGTTTCTCTTTCTGGAAGGCATCGTCTCCATCTTCTACGCCCTCGAGCACCGCAAGGCTCCATCGGGCCGCTGGGGGTGGATGTGCGCGAGCGGTATCATCGACATCGTACTGGCCGCGATCCTGTTCGCCGGCCTGCCCGGCACGGCCGCCTGGGCCCTCGGGGTTCTGCTCGGCGTGAACCTGCTGTTCGGCGGCTGGGCGATGATCGTGATGGCCCTGGCCGCGCGCCCGCGATCACCGGACGCGCCCGCGTAACCTAACGTTGGCGACTTGGCACTCTCCACGAACGCGCGGCGCGAGACTTGCGGATGCGCTCATCGTACGTCGCGAGCGCCAGTCGATGGGCCCGTGCGGTCGCGACAATCAGCCGGTCTGCCGGATCGCCATGGAAGCTCGCCGGAAGAGTATGCAGCGCGATCACGATCTCCACATCGAGCGGCAGGACTCGGACAACGTTTGGCGCAGCAGCCTGCCGTAACCACTCGGGGAAAGGCAGCGGCAATTCGATCCGGCGCTTGGCGTGGAGCATTTGGGCTTCCCAGAGACTGATCGACGCCAGACAGACTTCCTGTCGCTCGGCGGCGCGATCCAGAGCAGTGCGGTCGCGCTCCGGTAAGAACGCCTGCCCCGTGAGCCACCACAGCCAGACGTGCGTATCGAGAAGAACACTCAACGCTGCGCCTCGAACGCCTCGTCCTCCAAAATCGATTCGCCGGGCGTGGCGCGCACCACGCCGCCCAGCGAGCGCAACTGCTCCCACGGTCGCAATTCACCGGGCAACGGCTGCGCGGGTTCGAGGCGAGCTACCGCCTTACCACGACGCCTGATCGTTACCGGGGTCCGGTGCCTTTCCACCTTACGGATCACGTCTAGGCACCGCGCCTTGAACTCGGTCACCGAAATGTCCATTTTTAGATTCTAAATGGTCAGATGATCAGCGTCCAGCAGGCGGAGCACGCTCGCCATCACCATCACCGTCGCTATCTCTCACTTCTGCAGCGACGGCGTGATCTCCATTCTGAAGTCGAAGTCGCGCTTTGGACCCGCGATCTCCAGGGCACAACGTTGTCTGTCCTTGCAACCGCGCCGACCGAGGGGCCGGGGCTGTGAGCACCCGTTCGCTCCCGTCCGAGCCCTATTCCGCTGGGCGACCGCTCACGTACTTGTGGAGCACGCTGGAGATCAACGTTTGGTATCCAAGCCCTTCCTCCGCCGCGCGGCGCTTCAACTGCGCCAGCGTCGTCGAGGACAGGCGGATGCTGATGCGCGCGTTCTTTTTCAAGTGACGACGCGCGGCCGACTCCGCCTCCGCGCGTACCGCCTTCTGGTTCCTGACCGGCTTGAATTCGCTGCGCCGGTAGGAGGTGATCAACGCCCTTTCCTCGCTGTCAATCTTTCTCTTCATTGCGCTTTCGTCGTCTATTCGAGTTGCAGCTGCATACGTACCACGCCGGCCGGGCCGCCGCCTGAAACGGTGTTGGTCAGAAACACGCGCGTCGGCGACAGATCATGGTCGGCCAGCACCATCGCCTCGGCGGCATCCGCGCGCTGGCGCGCCAGTGCGTCGCGCTGCGACCGCGTCGGGGCGAATCGCGACAGCAGCTGCTGCTCGAGCCACCGGCTGCGGGCCTGCGCATCGGTGACGTCGGCCGGATAGCGCGGGATCGCCTGAAATTTCTGCCGATATAGTCCTGCCAGGGCGAGCAGCCGCGGCGAACTGGCGACGCCGTTCGCCCGGCCACCGCCCCGCGCCGCCCCACGTCGCCCCCGCTCGCCGGCGGCACCGGGCGCCTGCGCCTGCGTTTGCGTTTGCGTTTGCGCCACGGCCTGCTCCTGCTGCACGGCCTGCTCCAGCGCGTCGCGCGCGAGCGCCTGGTCATCGGTCACGCTGATGGCGTGCAGCGGGATGTCGAGCCTGAGCTGCGGCCGTTGCACCAGCGCCTTGGCCAGCTGCGCGAGCTTCTGCGACTGTGCCGGTGCGAGCGTCGCAGACCCTGCGGGGAAGTCCACGTACGCGAGCTGCTGGCCCGCGCCACCGCCGAACAGTGAGCCGAGCCAGGCGAACGGTGCGGTCGCGATCTTGCGGATGAGGCCGGTGAACACTTTCCAGACGATCGGTCCGATCCGAAAGCTCGGATCATCGAGGCTGCCGCTGACCGGAAGGTCGAGGCTGATGACGCCATTGCGGTCCTTCAGCAGCGCCGCCGCAAGCTTGATCGGCAAAGGCACGGCCTGCTTGCTGTCCGTGGCCGGTCCGAATTCCAGCTGATCGATCACGATGTGGTGCGTCGCCTGCAGGCGGCGGCTCTCGACGTGATAATGCATCTGCGTCGTCAGCTTCCCCTGGGCGATGTTGTAGCCGGCGAACTTGCCCGAGTAGGGATTGAATATCGTCAGATCGATATTGCTGAAGGTCATGCTCAGATCGGTGTAGGTCGCCGCCGAGAGCACATTGACCTGCCCGTCGATCGTCACCGGCGCGTACTGGTT
>JASHPX010000269.1 GCA_030037905.1 Gammaproteobacteria bacterium | reverse complement strand
CTGCAGACCGCCGTCGAGTACCAGTTTTTTCATGCTCTGGGGCTGCTCGGTGTGGCTCTGCTGCTCGACCGGCTGCCCACCGCGCTGCTGCGCGCAGCCGCGTGGCTGCTCGCGATCGGAGTCGTGCTGTTCTCGGGCAGCCTGTACGCCCTGATCGCCGGGCTGTCCGGCATCGCTGCTACCGCCGTAGGCGTGCTCACTCCAGTGGGTGGCGTATGCCTGATCGTCGCATGGATTCTCGCGGCAGTGGCGCTGCTGCGCGCCAGGTGATCGAGCGGGCGCCGCCGCCGTGGCGCGAGCACCCGCTCATCGGCGCTCTGCGCCCCGGACTCGCGCAGCGCCGGGACGTGGTGCTGCAGGCGCCCACCGGGGCGGGCAAGAGCACACTGGTGCCGCTGGCATTGCTCGAGGAACCGGCCGTCGCAGGTCGCCGCATCCTCATGCTCGAGCCACGCCGCCTCGCGGCCCGTGCGGTCGCGGCGCGTATGGCGGTGCTGTTGGGAGAGCCGCTCGGCGCAACGGTCGGTTATCGCATGCGTCTGGACACGCGTGTGTCGGCGGCCACGCGCATCGAGGTGCTCACCGAGGGCGTGCTCACGCGCCTGCTGCAGCAGGACCCGGCGCTCGAGGGCGTCGCCTGGCTGATCTTCGACGAGTATCACGAGCGCAGCCTTCAGGCCGACCTCGGGCTTGCGCTGGTGCTGGACGCACGCCGCGAGCTGCGTTTGGCGCTGCGCATACTGGTGATGTCGGCGACACTCGAGGCCGAGCGCGTGGCCACCCTGCTGGAGGATGCCGCAGTGGTCAGCGTCCCGGGCCGCACCTATCCGGTGGATATCCGCTATGTTGGCCGAGGACTGCCGCGGCTGCCGGCAGGCGCGGGGGGCTCGTATGCTGCTGCCTCGCCGGCTGAGTCGCTCGAGCGCGCGGTGGCCCGTGCGCTACAGGGCGCACTTGTGGAAACGAACGGCGACGTGCTCGCCTTCCTGCCCGGCGCGGCAGAAATCCACCGGGTCAATGCACAGCTCTGCGCGCAGCTCGCCGCTCCCGCGGGGGCGACGGCCGCCACGGCGACTCCCGCTATGGCGACTCCCGCTATGGCGACTCCCGCGACCCCGAGGTTGCCATCGGCTGTGCAGGTGCTGGCGCTGTACGGGGAGCTCGGTGCCGAAGCACAGGACGCTGCGCTCGCGCCGGCCGCTTCCGGTACGCGCAAGGTGGTGCTCGCGACCAACATCGCCGAGACCAGTGTGACCATTCCAGGCGTGACCGCCGTCGTGGACAGCGGGCTCGCACGCCGCCCGCGCTTCGATCCGGTGACCGGCATGAGCCGGCTCGAGCTGGTGCGCATCTCGCGCGCCGCGAGCGAGCAGCGTACGGGGCGAGCCGGCCGCGTCGGCCCGGGCGTGTGCTACCGGCTCTGGAGCGAGGCGGCCCAAGCGCAGCTCCCCGCGACGACACCGGCGGAAATTCTCGACGCGGACCTGTCACCACTCGCACTGGAACTGGCGCGCTGGGGTGTGGTCGATGCCGCGCGCCTGCGCTGGCTCGACGCCCCGCCGGCGGCACCGCTCGCTCGAGCACGCGAGCTGCTCGCACGACTCGGGGCACTCGATCCCCCAGGTCGTCTCACGGCACTCGGTCAGGCGATGGCGCGGCTGCCAGTGCATCCGCGCCTGGCTCATATGCTGCTCGCGGCGTACACCCTCGGCTGGCTGCCGCTGGCCGCGCAGCTCGCGGCGCTGCTCTCCGAGCGCGACCTGCTGCGTGGCGCGCTGCGCGCCGGGCCTCGCGGTCAGCCGGGCGGCGTGGCACGCGATCCGGACATACGTACGCGGCTCGATCTCCTCGAGGTACGTGCACGCGAGCCTGCCGTGCAGCGGGCGCGGCGAGCGGCGGCGCTGCTCGAGAGAGCGGTGAGGAAGGGCGCTGCGCCAGTCGCGGGCGAAATCGCGGGCGCCGCGGATCCCAGGCTGCAGACGCTGGGCGATGCCTATCGGCCGGGCGCCCTGCTGGCACTGGCCTATCCCGATCGTATCGGGCGTGCCGCTGCGGGAGCCGGTACTGGAGCCGCTGCCGGAACCGCTGCCGGCGCCGGCGCGCCCGGTCGCTACCTTCTCGCCAATGGACGGGGGGCGGCCTTCCCCGCGCCCGTGTCGCTGGCGAGAGAGCATTGGATCGTGGCAGTCGAGCTCGATGACCGCGAGCGCGAGGCGCGCATAGAGCTGGCCGCGCCGCTGACGCACGCCGCGCTCGAGATTCTGTTCGCTGCGCGCATCACCGCGGACGAACATTTTGGGTGGGACGCCGCCGCCGAGGGGCTCGTGGCGCAGCGGGTGCGCCGCCTCGGCGCACTCGTGCTCGAGGAGCGCACGCTACCCGCTGCACAGGACGAGCGAGCACTGCCCGCCATGCTCGAGGCAGTGCAGCGGCTGGGCATTGGCGCGCTGCCGTGGGATGAGGAAACCCGCGGCCTGCAGGCGCGCATGCAGTTCGTGCGCTCGCTCGGCAGGCCTGAGCTCGCAGACTGGCCCGCGAGCGATGACGCTACTTTGCTCACGGACCTACCGCAGTGGCTGGGTCCATATCTGGCGGGGACCACACGCCGCGCAGCGCTGGCGCGCGTTCCTCTGCGCGCCGCCCTGCTGTCGCGCCTGCGCGTCGCGCAGCAGCGGGCCCTCGAGACATTCGCGCCGCCTGCCCTGAGCGTGCCGAGCGGCTCGCGGGTCCCGGTCGATTATCGCGGTCAGACCCCCCGCATGTCAGTGCGGCTGCAGGAGCTGTTCGGGCTGGCCGGGGGACCGCGCGTCGGCGGTGGCGAGGTGCCGGTAACGCTCGAGCTGCTCTCCCCGGCGCGACGCCCCGTGCAGATCACCAGCGACCTGGCAGGATTCTGGCGCGGCAGTTATGCCGAGGTGCGCCGCGACTTGCGCGGCCGCTACCCCAAGCACGACTGGCCGGAGAATCCGCTGCAGGCGCGCCCGTCGAGGGGCGCGAGGCGGCGTTGAGCGGCGGCGTTGAGCGGCGATCAGCGGTCGCTGGATCCGGCGGCGCTCCATTCACGATCCGTCAGCACCACGTCGATCGTGACCTTGGCAAGGCAGCGCCACAACAGCCGCTGGAAGCTCATGGGATGGCCGTCGTGGTCATACACGTGGCGATAGAGTCGCAGGCACGGACGGATCCGCAGCGTCGCGGCCAGACGCGCGACGACCTTGCCGGGCCAGCCAATGCGGCGCTTGCCCAGGTGGCAGGGATGCAGCGACAGGTGCAGCGTGGGACGCTGCGTGCGCAGATATTGCAGCATCGTCGGCAGCAGCGCGTATTCACCGCCTTCGATGTCCATCTTGATGAAATTGCAGTCCTCGATGCCGTGGTGAAGCAGGAAATCCTCGAACGACAGCGCCGGCACCCTCCAGTGCGTTCTACGATTGCCGAACAGCAGGCTCGAGGTGGTGTCGCCCCCCTCGCCGCAGTTGCCAAAGTCAACCGTGCCGGTACGCGGCGCGATACATACCTCTGCAATCCGTACGTTGTCCGTGACTGGCCGGTTGGCGTCGACGTTCTGGCGCAGCTCCGCGAAGGCGATGGGATCGGCCTCGACCCCGTAGGCGCGTCGGGCGAGCTGACAGGCGTATAGCAGCGTCACGCCGACGTAGGCGCCCAGGTCGATGCAGGAGTGCTCGCGATCGATGAAACGCTCGAAGATCGGAAAGGTGGCCGGCTCCCAGCTGCCGTCCGCCACCGCACGCCAGTATGCCCGTGTGCGCGCAGCGCCGACCTCGAACTCATGCCCGCGCAGGCGTACGCGCACGCTGGATTCCTCGCTGCAATAGGCGCCAGGGCGATCGATCGCTGCGGTGCCTCCGGCTTTGTTACGATACAAACCTTCATGACGTTAATCCACCGGCTCGAGGGAGGGCATGATCTCCGATCGCGCGGTGGGGCGCCGGAGGAGGTCGCCGCGACTTGACAGCGATTCCGACGCTCGCTTCCACCAGGTATGGCAGTACGCCGTCATGCTGACGGCAATCCGGACACGGTGGAATTTCGGCAAGGCCCTGAGGAAGGTGGCTCGCGGCCTGGGCGCGCTCGCACCCGGCGAGCGCGACATCGTGGTCGTGCCCTGCTGGCAGCGGCCGGAATTTCTCTGGCACTGCCTGGACAATCTCTCGCGGGCGCGCGGCATCGATACGGTGCACGTCGTGTTCCGGCTCGATACCGGCTTTGCGGCGGAGAACCTGGAGGTCATCCGCGCTTTTTCTCATCTGCTGCCGAGTTACGAGCTGCAGCGCGCCGAAGCCTGTCCCTATCGTCGTACCAAGCAGAGCGCCAACCTGCTGCTCGGCTATCTGCGCGCCGCGATCGCAGCTCGCCGGTACGTGTTCCTGGTCGAGGAAGACGTCATGGTTGCGCGCGACTTTCTCACTTGGCACTGGAGCGCGCACGCCGTGGGTGAGCCGCTGTTCTGCTCGATCGCCGTGAACAATCCCCATCGCGCCGGTGTCGTTCCCGGTGATCCCGAGGGCTACTATCTGTGCAGCGGGGAGTACTGCTCGTACGGTGTGTGTTTCGACCGCACCGTGCTGCGGGACCTGGTGGCACCGCACGTGCGACGTGCTTATCTGCGCCGGCCGAAACGCTACCTGGGCGGTGAATTTCCCGATAGCCGCGTCAGCCTCGCGTTCGTCGAACAGGATGGACTGATCCGGCGCATCCAGGAGCGCTCGCGGCTGCCGATCGCCTACCCCTGTCTGCCGCGAGCCTACGACGCCGGCTTCTACGGCTACAACCGCCCTGGCGGCATCGCGGGATCCATGCATCTGCGCCGCCTGCGGCTCGGCGAGATCATTTACGACCGCGAGCGGCTGCGCGCAATGGCGGCCCCCGAGTTCGCCACTCAGTGTGTGCCGATCGACCTGGACCCACCCGCCTGGAAGGTGCAGCGTCTGATCGAGCCGGCGCGCCGCACAGTTGCGCCGTTGCCCGGGCGCGCGGCGTAACGCGCGGCGTAACGCGCGGCGTAGTATATTTTCCGGTGGTCGGGCCTGTAGCACAGCGGTTAGTGCAGGGGACTCATCGAACGAGGTGCCTGCGCACGGAAGACGTGCGCAGTGGACGGGATGAATTCAGGGAACCCTTCGGGCGAGGTCGAGCGGACCGATACCCATGGCAACCCTGAGCCAAGCCGGCGGTACACCGCCGGAAGGTGCAGAGACTACCTGAGGGCTGCAGCGCCCTTGATGACAGGCTGGAGCGTCCCGCACCCTCCCGCACGCGACGTTTGCTTACGTCACGTGCGCGGGTGAAGAGATAGTCCACTCCCGGCGGAAACGCCGGGGCAGAGTGAATCCCTTGGTCGTAGGTTCGAATCCTACCGGGCCCATTTTTCCGTCGTTCGCTGCGGTTCGCCAGAGTTCGGGCGACACGCGGAACACACTGTAAGTATTGCGGTTTTCTGCTCGCAGGGGCACGGTCGCGTTCGCCCCCAGCCTCGGCTGACGCGGAGTAAACTCTGGGGGTAACAGCACCTGGCTCAAATCAGTTACCCCCAGATAACCGCGGCACGCCGAGCCGATGGAGAGTCGTTCTGCGATACGGGGCCGCGGATCGTTACGTGAGACAGGAGCAATGCCAGTCAGCTCGGGGCTGGGGCAGACGAGGAGCCCTCGGTCAGCGCCGTCCCGGCCCCGAGGTTTGGAGCGCTGAGTAGGCGTCCGGAAATCGCGTCGCTGGAGCGACGCGATCCGTCTCGACGA
>JASHPX010000268.1 GCA_030037905.1 Gammaproteobacteria bacterium | reverse complement strand
TCTTGCGTAGCAAATCCGCGAAGGCATCCACGTTGGGCTCGAAACTCTGGCCCTGGTCGTCTATCGGCGGATGCGCCTCGAGGAGCAGCTCACCGTCCACCCATGCAACCTTGATAGGGTCGTTGACGATGCGCACCGGTGTGCCGACCGGCACCATCGGGAAAAGCTCCGCCACGTCGTCGGGATAGAGCCGAATGCACCCGTGCGTGACAGGCATCCCCACGGCGATCGGATTGTTGGTGCCGTGGATCAGGTAGGTGCCCCCGCCGGCCGCCAGCCGTAACGCGAATTTGCCGAGGGGATCGTCAGGTCCGGGCAGCACGACCGCGGGCAGCGGGTCACCGTCCTGCAGATGCTCCTTGCGCACGCCGGCGGGAACATACCACACGGGGTTCCTGATCTTGGCGATCACGTGCGTCAAACCGATCGGCGTGCGCCAATCCATCTTGCCGATGCTCACCGGATAAGTGACGACGACGCGCGGCTGGCCGCGGCGGGCCTTGGGGAAGTAGTAGAGCCGGTGCTCGGGCAGGTTGACGATGATGCCGACGTGCGGTCCGGGCGGAAGAATCAGCCGGCCCGGGATGAGCACCTTCTTCCCAGCCCCGGGCAGCCACGGATCGATGCCGGGGTTGTCGCGGATCAGCTCCTGCGAGTCGACGCGGTACGTGGCGGCCAGATCGTAGAGCGTGTCCTGATAGACGGTCGTCACCGTCTGGTCCTCGCCCACGACCATCTGATCGGGGCTGGACAGCGGGTAGGTCGTGGCCCGTGCCGGCGCCGCCGGCAGTGCCAGCATCCCGAGGCTGGCGGCAAACAGCACGAGCAGTCCCATCGCGGTTCGGTCCCGAGCCGTCGATACGGGCCGCTTCGTGACGTCCTTCATGTTCTCGATCGAAGCATATGCCGGCATTTGCTACAAAATCCTGATGTAGTCGACGCTTTTAGCCTAACACGCCGCGCGATAATCCGGCGGCCCCAACGGCACCGTAATCTTAACTCAACCTTCCAGCCAGGAAACAACAGGACGGCAGGTATCCAAGGGATAGGAGCTCCTCTCCAAACAGGGCCGCGGGGGCTCGAGAGCGGCTCCCCTTGCCGGCCGAAAGTGAATGATACGGAACGCGCGAGCGCCATTGCAGGGAGGTACGGCATGAAGCGCGTGCTGTTCGTCGATGACGATACCGCCACCGTCGCCAAGTTGCGTGGCGCCTTCCTGCAACCGAATGCACCGTGGGACGCGGTGTTCGTGCGCTCCGGGGAGGAGGCACTCGCGCAGCTGCAATGCGCCCACTTCGACGCCATCGTCAGCGACATGTGCATGCCGCGCATGGACGGTGCACAGCTGCTGGCGGCGGTGCGCGAGCGGCATCCCGAGGTGATGCGGCTGTGCCTGTCGGATGCAACCGACGACGAGACATTCCTGCGCGCCGTTCCCGTCACGCATCAGTTCCTGCGCAAGCCCTGCAACCCCGAGGCGGTGCGCGAGGTGGTGGAGCGCGCCTGCTCGCTGGGCTCGATCCTGCAGAATCCGGCGATCCGGCAGATGATCAGTCGCCTGCACGGCCTGCCGGCCACGCCGCAGACCTTCCAGGCGCTGTCGGCCGCGATCGCGAGCCCGACGGCTCACACCGCCGACATCAACGACATCGTCAGCAACGACCGTGCCCTGTGCGTCAAGACGCTGCAGATCGTGAACTCAGCCCTGTTCCGACGCGTCGCGCCGATCACCACGGTTTCCGCGGCGATCAACTATGTGGGACTGGAGATGCTCAAGTCCCTGGCCCTGTCGGCCTGCATGTTCAACGCCCTGGATGCCGCGCCCGCCACCGGCAAGCTGCTCGCCGACCTGCAATCGCGCTCGCTGCGCAAGGCACGCTTCGCCTACGCCCTGCTCGAAGACCAGCACGGGGCGGACGAGGCGTTCACCGCGGCGCTGCTGCTCGACGCGGGCGAGGCGGTGCTGGCCCTCGGGTCACCCGATGAATTCGCGCGCATGATCGCGCTGGCTCGCGAGCGCGGCCTGCCCTGGCATGAAGTGGAGCCGGAGTGCTTTGGCGTAGCGCATCCCGATGTGGGCGCCTGCCTGCTCGGACTGTGGGGTCTGCCGCTCGAGCTGATCGAAGCGGTCGCGAACCATCATCGGCCGAGCGCGGTGGCGCATGCGCAGACGCGCGTGCTGGCCGCGGTCCACGTGGCCGACGCGGTCGTGGATGCGAGCGAGGATCGGCCGGGGCGGCTGCTCGACTACCTGGATGGCGAGTTCGTCGCCCGCGCCGAGGTGGCGCGCTGGCTGCGCGGCTGGAACATCGATGTCGGCGTCCGCGCGCGCGCGCTGCAGGAGCCACTCGAGGCGGCGGCGCCGTGAGCAAGGCTGCCAACAGGGCCGACTCGGAGGCCGTGCGCCAGCGGGTCCTGTGCGTCGACGACGATCCACAGGCTCTGGAGAACCTGCGCCGGCAGCTCGAGCGCATGCACCTGGTCATCACCGCGCCGGATGCCGCCGAGGGCCTGCGACGGCTGACGGAAGACCGCGACGTCGCGGCCATCATTTCCGATATGCGCATGCCGGGTATGGATGGGGCTACGTTCCTCGCACGCACGCGCTCGCTGGCGCCCAATGCCGGGCGCATCCTGCTCGCCGACCACGCGGATCTGCAGTCGGCCATCACCGCGGTGAACGAGGCGCAGATCCTGCGTTTCCTCAGCAAGCCCTATCAGATCGGCGAGCTGTTCGCTGCGGTAGAGGCGGCCATCGAGCACTATCGGCGCGCCGGAGTGGAGAACACCGGACTGCGCCGCACGATCACCGCACAGATCCACAGCAAGGACGCGGTGACGGGTCTGGCCAGCCGCAGCCGCTTCATCGAGACGCTTGAGGCCGTGTGCGCGGAGGCGGACGGCAAGGATCGCAGCAGCTCCTTCGCGGTGCTGATGATCACCATCGAGAACCTGCGCGACATCAATGATGTGCAGAGCCTGGCGGCCGGCGACCAGGTGCTGCAGGTGCTGGCACGCCGATTGCGGGAATACTGCTCGGGGGCGCTGAGCCTGGCGCGCTGGGGTGATGATGCATTCGCCGTGCTGCTACCGGGCGACGTCACCGATCAGGCCGCGGTGCTCGGCACCGCCGAGGCGCTCATCGAGCAATTCAAGGTACCGATCAGCCTGCAGCAGACTTCCTACCACGCGCGCGCCTGCATCGGTATCGCCGGAGTTCCGGTACATACCGGCGATGCGCGCACCGCCGTGAAGTTCGCAGACATCGCCGCGCGACAGGCGAAGCTGCAGGGCGGGGGCATGGCCTGTTTGTTCCGCTCGGACTGGGCCTCGCGTGTCGCCTACCGCCACCGGCTGCTCGTGGCGCTGCGCGAGGCGCTGGAAAGCGACGCGCTGCACCTGCACTACCAGCCGATCATCGATCTGAATCACGGCACCGTCACGACGCTCGAGGCGCTCGCGCGCTGGACACACCCATCGCTCGGACCGATAGCGCCAGCCCAATTCATCAGCCTCGCCGAGGAGAGCGGCGAGATGCCGCACCTGGGGCAATGGATCCTGCGGCGGGCCTGCCGCGACGCCCGCACGCTGGCCGGCCGCTACTGCGCGCGCGTCGCGGTGAACGTCTCCGTGCAGCAGCTGCTGCACGAGGGATTTCTGACGCACCTGGACGATGCCCTGCGCATCGCGCGGCTGCACCCGCAGGAGCTGGAGATCGAGCTGACCGAGTCGGTGCTGGCGAGTGATGCCGAACGCTCCCTCGCGCTGGTGCGCGAACTCAAGCGCCGGGGCGTTTCCGTGGCAATCGACGACTTCGGCACCGGCTACTCCTCGCTCGCCTACCTGCAGCGCTTCCCGGCGGACGTGATCAAGGTGGACCGCTCGTTCGTGACGACCCTCGGCCAGGGTGGCGAAACCATCATCTCGGCGGCGTTGTCGATCGGGCGCAGTTTCGGGATGAAGGTGGTGATCGAGGGAGTAGAGACCGAGGTCGCCCGCCGGCAACTATCGGCGCTCGGGGCGCGGCTGTTTCAGGGATATCTCTTCGGCAAACCGATGGCCCCGGCGGCCGTCGACCAGTGGTTCATCAACTCACCCTACGCTGCTGCCCAGAGCCAGGTGTCAGCCGCCGAGGCCTCACCGGCGACGACGACGGCGGAGCCGACGGCGCAGCGGCGGTAGGCGAGCGAGGCCGGGCAGCAATTGCCTCCATGACCCCGCGCCGCGATCGCACGCGGCTATCTCTGGCTGGATAGCTTCTCGAACATCTCCTGGCGGCCGCCATCGCTGATGATGGTCCGATGCGCGAAGTACCAGCGGCCGTTGCGCTTGACGAGGTCGTCGTGCTCTCGGCCCTGCTCGACGAAGCGGGGCGTGGACTCGGGAGTCTCCGAGATCACACCCGTCCATACGACATCCGCCGTGGCGGAATCGCCGTTGACCACAATCCTGGGATTCGTGAGGAGCATGTGGAACCTCCCCGCCCGTTTCGGCGTTCCCTCGGCGACCTTCTTGTACAACCCCTCGATCTGCTCTCTCCCACGGGCAACGAGGCCGTTCACATCGAGAACGCCGTCGTCGACATAGTAGGCTTTGAAATTCTCGTCCGTCACACCGAAATTGTCGTAATAGGCGATGAGCATGTCCTCGATCTGCACCCGATCGATCAAGGTCGCGAGCGTCGTGACCGGATATTCCGCGAATGCCGGCGCAGCCGACACGGCGAGCGCGAGCGCTGCGCAGGCGAGCGCGGCGAGCCGGAACGTTCTGCTTCTTCTCGATCGCATGGATTCCTGCGATGGCATGGATCGGTCTCCAGTTCGTATGCACTCCCGCTCACGCGGGCTACCCCGATGAGCAGTATGCCACGACACCGACGAGCCGGCAGCGCAACGAGCCGCCACGAGCCGCAGCGAGCCGCGACGAGCCACGAGGACCTGCGAGTAACCGCGGACCCGCTGACGCCGCTCTTCGCCGAGCCTCGTTCGCGCCGGCCCACCCGCCGTCTCAGCGCAGCGAGTCCTTGAACAGATGCGCGTGCGCGGCGCTCACCGGCAGCAGCTCGCTGCGGTCCTTGAGCTTCACCTCGAGCGCACCGCGGAAGGAGCGGTAGATCACGTCGATCGCACCGACATTGACGATCACGCTGCGGTGGATCTGCCAGAAGAGCTGTGGATCGAGCTTCTCGCGCATCTGCCGCAGCGACGCATTCATCAGGAAGGTGCCGTGCGCCGTAGCGAGCGTCGTGTACTTGCTGTCGGCGCGCAGATAGCGGATCTCGGTGGCCGCGACTACGCGCAATTCCTTGCCATGCGGTACGGTGAGCCACTGCAGATACTTCGACTCCGGCGGCACCACCTGCTGCAGCAGCTCGGCGATGCGGCTCAGGTCCGCGGGCGTGCTGCCGATCCGCGCGCGCAGCCGCTCGACCGTGCGTTGCATGCGCGGCACGGAAATCGGCTTCAGGACGTAGTCGAGCGCACCCTGCTCGAAGGCCGCGATCGCGTAGCGATCGTAGGCGGTGACGAATACGACGTGCGCCCTTCCGCTCAATCGTTGCGCCACCTCCAGGCCGTTGAGGCCCGGCATCTGGATATCCAGAAAGAACACGTCGGGAGCGCAGCGCTCCAGGGCGGCCAGCGCCTCGAGGCCGTCGCCGACCTCGGCCAGGATCGTCAGCTGCGGCCACAGCAGACCGAGGGTATCGCGGATCTCTCCACGGACCAGTGGCTCATCCTCGGCGATGACGGCACCCGGCACGCTCAGGCTCCCAGCGCGGACCCGGACCACCCTCCGTCCGCCCGAGCCCGCGCCACCTTGTCGCGCAGGTCGGCGATCAGCGCTTCGAGCTGTTCATCGGCGTCCGGTCGACCGGTGTCGTAGAGACCGCGGATGTGGGCGAGCCGCTTCAGGACCAGCGGCGGATCGATCTGCGCCTCGGCGGAGGCCAAACTGGAGTCGATCACCCGCCGTTCCAGCCGCATCCGCTCGAGCTCGGCGTTGCGTACGCCGGCCAGCATGCGCGCGGCGCTGCGCCGATTGAGAAACACCAGTATGGCCATGCCCCAGTACAGGCAGGCCCCGACGAATGACGCCAGGGCGAACGCCAGCCGGGCTCGAGAGCCGGCCGGCTCGGCGCCCAGCCAGCTGCCCAGCTGCATCTGCACGAGCACAGATGCCGCAGCGGCGCACGCCAGTGCCAGCGCGAATGCGCGGCGCACCGGCCAGCCACGCACCACCGCTTCGTTGGCGGCACATGCCGCGAGCGTCATGAACAGCGCCGCCGGGACCTCGTGGCACAGGCGCGCCGCCAGCAGGTGAGGCGATGCGCCGTGGCCTCGGGCCTCCAGGTAGCGGAACAGCCCCAGCGTACCGCCGAAGGCCTGCGCGGCGAGCAGCAAGCGCCAGGTGACGGTGTGCAACGTGCTGCGCACAAATTCGGCCGCGGCACGCGCGTAGGGGGCGAACACAGCGAGTCCGGTGGGCATGGCCTCTAGCGGATGGGCACGCGAATGCTCGCCACGACACCGCTCGGCAGCGCCGATCGCAGCGAGAACACGGCCCCATCGCCATACAACAACAGCAGCCGCTGGCGCACATTGGCGAGTCCGCTGCCATGCCCGTGCCGTGCGTGCAGGCCACGGCCGGAATCGGCCACCTCCAGCGCCAGCATGTCATGCTCGCTGCTCGCCCGGACGCGGATGGCACCACCGTGCACCGCCGGATTGACGCCGTGCTTCAGGGCGTTCTCCACCAGCGTCAGCAGCATCATGGCCGGAATCCGCACGGCCGCCAGACTGTCCGGCAGCTCGATCGTGTAGGAGAGCCTCGTGCCCATACGCACCCGGTAGATGCCCAGATACGCGTCGATCAGCTGCATCTCCCGCGCCAGCGGCACCTCATCCTCGCGCAGCCGCGGCAACGCCTCCTCGAAGTAGCGCATCAGGTTGCCGAGCATCTCGACCGTGGCCGCCCGGTCGGTGCGCGCCAGCGCGCGTACCGCGGACAGCGTATTGAACAGAAAGTGCGGCTCGATCTGCGCGCGCAGCAGCTGCAACTGTGCGCGCTGCAGCTCCGTATCCAGACCCGCGCGGTCGATCTGCGCGCGCAGCAGCGTGTCTCCCGCGTCGCGCGAATATCTGTGGTAGGCGCACACGCACACCACCAGGGAGGTCGTCAGCATTGCATCCACGGCGGTGCCCACCGAGACCCAGTCCCAGCCGTAGTGGATGCGTGCGACGCACTCACACCAAACACTCATGGGAACCGCGGCGCCCAGCAGCCACACCACGCGCCGCAGGCCCGAGCGCGGCCCGAGGTTCACCGCGAGCGGGATCAGGATCGGACCGGGAATCACCTCGATCAGAGCGAGCCCGACGGCGGACAGGCTCGCGTGCAGGGCCGCAGGCAGATGGCCCGCCAGCAGATCGGGCAGCCCCGCCACCGCATTCAGGGATGCAATCAGGAGCGACAGCACCGTGGCATAACCGATGCCGTTGAAAAGTGCCCGCGCGCGATCCGGCCAGAACAGCAGCCGGGTGGACGGTAGCTCGATCGCAGGGGTATTCATGAGGGACTTTGCCGCGCTCCGTGCCGCGTCCCGCCGGGATGCCGCGCACCGGCTCGGATCCTGCGTGACGTGGCGATACTAGCCAACCTTCCCGAGGCTGTCACGACGCCGGCGGCGCGCGGCGCGCGAGCGCGCGGGGAATTCCCGGCGTATTTGACGGACGTTCGACCCAAACAATCGCACTCGCTCCGAGCTGCGGCACATTCGTTCCTCCCGAAGCGGCGTTCGTCGGAAAGTCGTCGCCTGCGCCGCGCCGTACGTGGACGCTACAGGCTGGGCACGGTCTGAAGACGAGCGTGCCCGGCGGCCGCCCACGCGCGCCGCCGAGTGCCAACCACACAGGGAGCAAAACGATGAAGATCTGGTTGAAATCGAGCGCCGCCGCGCTCGCATTCGCGGGGATGGTCCTGATGGCGCCGCACGCCTATGCCGGCTGCGGCATGCAGGCCTTCGATCCGGGAACCGAGAAACCGATGGTCTACCTGCAGGGCACTGCCGGCGGACTGGTGCAGACGCATTTCGCCGAGCCGGGCGACCCGTTCGGCGCCGCGCCGATCACCGGCCTGTGGAAATTCACCTTCACGGCGGAAGGCAACACCGCCCCGCCCACGGACGGCACGCTGGTCGACGCCGGCTTCGTCGTCTGGCACGACGACGGAACAGAGATCATGAACTCCGGGCGTGCGCCGGTCAGCAGCAACTTCTGCCTCGGCGTGTGGAAGCGGGTGAGCGAATCGACCTATCACCTGAACCACTGGGCGCTGTCATGGGTTCCCGGTTACATCCCCGGTGCAGTAACGTCCTGGTCGTCCCTGATACCGCCTCCGCCTGCAGGCACCAACCCCGAGGATGAGGCCCTCGAGCCCGCGGGGCCTACCAACATCCAGGAGGTCATCACCCTGGATCCTTCGGGCGATCACTACTCGGGGACGTTTCGCATCACGAACTACGCCTACGACGGCGTCAATATCACCGATGCCATCACGGTAAGTCAGGTCATCGTCGGCACGGTCAGCGCGACACGCATCGGCGTGCAATGACCCGTAGCGAGCCCTTTCCTCGATCCACCTCGGCTCCCTGCGCTGCGCCGGCGCGCAGGGGGTCGGGGGTGGGACCGAAGGTCGGGACCGAGGATCGGGATCACCTCAGTCGGGCGAAAGACCTACTGCATAACAGTAATAAATATTTATAACTTATTGTAAATAAATATAATTATTACAAAAGTCTCACCCTACGACCGTCTCTGTCCCTGTGCAGGTCCTCATTCGCGGTTGAATGGATCGAGCAGCGGTACGTCGAAACGTCTGAAGTCCTTGACGTTGCGGGTGACCACGGTCAAACGGTGTACCTGGGCAGTCGCCGCGATCATGGCATCCTCGTAGATCGAGTCCGACTGCCGGTGCATGAGCGTTGCCCAACGCCGCGGGCCCCAGCCTTCTACGCCTCCCATAATCGACCCTTCGCTCGACGAGCGAGTAAGAATGCTGTATAAATATCCAGGTATGTCTTTCTCGCCCTGGATTCTCAGGGCAGGGACTTTTTACACCCATGACCACCTCTGCCCCTGCCCCTGCCCCTGTCTCTGTCTCTGCTCCTGTCTCTGCCCCCGCCCTTGCCGCCTCCATCGCCGAGCTGCGCGAGCGGCTTGCACAGCTGGAGCGCGGTGGCAACGGTGGTGGTACCGGTAGCAATGGCGGTGGCCGCGGCGCCCTGAGCCGCCGCGGCAACCGCGGCACGGGCGATAACAGCGAGGCGTGCGCGCTGCCGTCCGAACATGCCGCGCTCGACGCGAGCCTGCCGGCAGGCGGCTGGCCGCTCGGCGCACTCACCGAGCTGTTGGGCGACGCGACCGGGATCGGCGAGCTGCAGCTGTTGATTCCGGTGCTGACGCAGCTGGCGCACGCAGGCCGATGCATCGCCTGGGTCGCGCCACCCTATCTGCCCTATGCCCCCGCGCTGGCGCAGCAGGGCCTGCTTCCCGAGCGGCTGCTCATCATCCGGACCACGCGGCCACAGGAGTCGCTGTGGGCTACCGAGCAGGCGCTGCGCTGTCCGGCGATGGGCGCGGTGCTGGGCTGGACGGCACACATCGTCGATCGGAGTCTGCGCCGCCTGCAGCTCGCCGCCGAGGCCGGGGGCACCCTCGGCATCCTGCACCGTCCTGCCGCGGCCGCGGAGGAGCCTTCGCCGGCTGCCCTGCGGCTGCAGCTGCGTGCCGCGGCCGATGGCCTGGTGCTCGAGGTCAAAAAGGCCCGCGGCGGTCGCGCCGGCGCACGGCTGCATCTACCGCGTTCGTCCCTGGCCCGCTCGCTCCCGGAAGGCCGCGATGCCGTGGTTATGCATACGTCTGCCGGCGTTGGCGCGTGAGGCCCACGCGGCCAGCGAACGTGAAGCCCTCGAACGGCTGGCCGCGTGGGCTTATCAGTGGAGCAGCCTGGTCAGCTACCAAAGCAGCTCGTCCGAGACAGGCGCCGCGGATGCGACGGCCGCTGCGACTGTGGCGAAAGCGGCCGCGGCTACGGCCGAGGCTGCGGCTGCCGCTCCCACACAGCCGCTGCTGTGGCTCGAGCTGGGCGCCAGCCGCGCACTGTTTGGCGAGCCGGCGGCGCTGCTGGTGCAGATCAAGCGCGAGCTGGCCCAACTGGGTTACAGCCATGTCTGCGCCGTCGCGCCCACTCCCAGCGCCGCCGCGCTGCTGGCACAGGCCGGTGAGGGATATTGCGTGCTCTCGCGCGCCGAGCTGCGCGCGCAGCTCGCTGCGCTGCCGCTGGCGTGGCTCGCGCTGCCATCCGAAACGCTGCAGGCGCTGCGCTCGGCCGGCCTGTCGCGCATCGGCGAGGTGCTCGCGCTGCCCGCCGCGGCGCTGACGCGGCGTTTCGGGCCACAGAGCTGTCTCTACCTGGCGAAGCTGACCGGCGAGGCGAACGATCCGCGGCCGGCCTTTCGCCTGCCCGAAACCTATCGCGCGCGCTGTGAATTCGACCACGAGCTGCAGGAGACCACCGGGCTGCTGTTCCCGCTGCAGCGGCTGCTACAGGAATTCCAGGGTTACCTGCGGGCACGCGACTGCGCCGTGCAGTGCTTCACGCTCGAGCTCGAGCACCATCCGCGCACGGCTGCCGCTGCGATCGTGAGGGACGGCCGTGCAGCCGGCGCGGGGGCCGGCGAGGACCGCACTGCTCCCACGACTTGCGTGACGATCGGACTGTCGGCACCTGCGCGCGAGGCGGCGCGTTTCCTGCTGCTCGTGCGCGAGCGCCTGCAGAGCCTGGTGCTTGCCGCGCCGGTACGCGCGCTGGCGCTGGCGGCGGATAGCTTCACCGCCCCCTCGATCGTGCAGACCGATCTATTGGGCAGCGGCGCACAGCAGCTCGGCGAGCTGTCGCACCTGCTCGATCGGCTGCGCGCGCGGCTGGGCAGCGAGTGCGTGCAAGGCTTTCAATGTCAGGCCGATCATCGCCCGGAGCGGGCGTTCGCACTGATCACACCAGAAGAAGCGCAGGTCGCAAGGCGGGCGAGTCACACCACGACCGCGACATCCCCAGCGCCCGCAGCGGCACCCCCGGCGTCTACGGCCACGCGCCCGGCCGCGCTGCTGCCGCAACCACAGCGCATCGAGGCCCCAAGCACACTGCTCAGCGGCCCGGAGCGCATCGAGAGCGGCTGGTGGGACGGCGCCGAGGTGATGCGCGACTACTACGTAGCACGCGCAGCCGATGGCGCGCGACTGTGGGTGTTCCACGATCTGGCCGATGACGCCTGGTATCTGCAGGGGCTGTGGGTATGAGCGGCAGCGCCCCGAACGCCAGTGGTTCGCGCTCGAGCAGCAGCTCGAGCAGCAGCTCGAGCAGCGGCGCGCGCAAGCACCCCGCTGCGGCAATCGGCTACGCCGAGCTGCATGCGCTGAGCAATTTTTCTTTCCTGCGCGGCGCCTCGCACCCCTCCGAGCTCATCCAGCGCGCGCACGCCCTCGGCTACCGCGCGCTCGCGCTGACCGACGAGTGCTCGCTGGCCGGCGTCGTGCGCGCGCACGAGGCGGCGTGCGAGCTGGCGAAGCGCGCGGCGGCCGCGCCCTTCAAGCTGATCATCGGCGCGGAGTTCCGCAGCGCCTGCGGCCTCACGCTGGTGCTGCTCGCGCCCTCGCAGCGCGCCTACGGGCAGATCTGCCGACTCATCACGCTCGGCCGGCGCCGCTCGCCCAAGGGCGAGTACCGCCTGACGCGCACGGATTTCGAGAGCGGCCTGACCGAGTGCCTGGCGCTGTGGGTGCCGACGATGAACGACGCGCCACAGGCCAGGCGTACGCCTCGCACGCCACAGACGGGTGGCACGCCGCGGGTGCCGGCTGCGGCGTCAGCGGATGCCGATCTCACACAGGCGGCGTGGCTGCGGGAATTCTTTCCCGGCCGCGGCTGGCTGGCCGTGCAGCTGCATCGCGGCCCCGACGAGGCGCAGCGGCTCGCGCAGGCGCTCGCGCTCGCGCTCGCAGCGGGGCTGCCCGCGGTAGCGGCCGGCGACGTGCACATGCACGTGCGTGCGCGGCGCAGGCTGCAGGATGCGCTCACGGCGATCCGCCACGGCTGCAGCCTCGATACGGCCGGCTGGGCGCTCTATCCGAACAGCGAGCGCCACCTGCGGTCGTGGCGCGAGCTTGCGGCGCTGTATCCGCCGGCGCTGCTGGCCGAGACTGTCGCGATCGCCGAGCGCTGCAACTTCTCGCTCGCGACACTGCGCTACGAGTACCCCGCCGAGCTGGTGCCCGCGGGCCGCAGCGCCACCGAGCACCTCGCCGCGCTGACCGAGCAGGGATTGGCGCGGCGCTGGCCGCAGGGGGCGCCGCCGGCGGTGCGCGCGACGATCGAGCGGGAGCTGGCGCTGATCGCGGAGCTGCGCTACGAGCATTTCTTTCTGACCGTCGAGGACATCGTGCGCTACGCGCGCGAGCGCAGCATCCTCTGCCAGGGGCGTGGCTCGGCCGCCAATTCCGCGGTCTGCTATGCGCTCGGCATCACCGAGATCGACCCCGCACGCATGCATCTGCTGTTCGAGCGCTTCATCAGCCGCGAGCGCGACGAGCCGCCGGACATCGACGTCGACTTCGAGCACGAGCGGCGCGAGGAGGTGATGCAGTACATCTACCGCAAATACGGCCGCGAGCGCGCGGCGCTCGCCGCCACGGTGATCTGCTACCGCACACGCAGCGCGATCCGCGACCTCGCGCGCGCGCTCGGAGCGCAGCCCACCGACATCTCCCGCCTGACACGCCTGCATCTGTGGTCGGATCGGCCCGGCAGCCTGCCGCAACAGACCGCGCGCGAGCTGCCGCTGCCGGGCGCGCGCCTGGCGCTGCTGGCGCGCCTGGTGCGCGAGCTGGTGGGCTTCCCGCGCCATCTCTCGCAGCACGTCGGCGGCTTCGTGATCTCGGGCGAGCCGCTCGCGACGCTGGTGCCGATCGAGAACGCTGCGATGGCCGAGCGCACCGTCATCCAGTGGGACAAGGATGATCTGGAGTCCCTCGGGCTGCTCAAGGTCGACGTGCTCGCCCTCGGCATGCTCACGGCGCTGCGCCGCTGCTTCGCGCTGCTGCAGCGTCACTGCGGCCGGCGGCTGACGATGGCGGACATCCCACCCAAGGATACCGCCACGTTCGACATGATCTGTCGCGGTGAGACCGTGGGCGTGTTCCAGATCGAGTCGCGCGCGCAGATGAGCATGCTGCCGCGGCTGCGGCCGCGCAGCTTCTACGACCTGGTCATCGAGGTAGCGATCGTGCGGCCCGGGCCGATCCAGGGCGACATGGTGCATCCCTACCTGCAGCGGCGCATGCATCCCGGCACGGTGCACTATCCGAGCAAAGAGCTCAGGACGGTGCTCGAGCGCACCCTCGGCGTGCCAATCTTCCAGGAGCAGGTCATGCAGATCGCCGTGGTCGCCGCCGGCTTCACGCCGGGCGAGGCCGACGGCCTGCGCCGCGCGATGGCCGCCTGGAAGCGCCGCGGCGGGCTCGAGCCCTACCGCGAGCGGCTGCTGTCGGGCATGGCCGCCAACCACTATCCACCACAGTTCGCCGAGCAGATCTACAAGCAGATCCTCGGCTTTGGCGAGTACGGCTTCCCGGAGTGCGTCGCCGGCGAGACGCGTGTGGTAGATGCCGATTCGGGTCGATGGCTCAGGGTGGATGCGATCCACTCCGGCAAGGCCGGCATCACGCATACGTTTGCGTGCGATGAAGATTTGAAATTATGTACACGCCGGGTGCTTGCCGTCATTTCCCGTGGCGCGAAAGCCGTATGGCGTTTGCGGACCGCCCTCGGCCACTCGATCGTAGCCAGTGCCGAGCATCCCTTTCTGACTCCGAGTGGCTGGCGTCAGTTGGGAGAGCTCGGGATCGGAGATCCTGTGGCGGCCGCTCATCCCATTCCGCGATCGGATACTTATTGGGATCGCGTAGTGAGCATCGAACCGCTGGGAGAGCAGCCGACCTATGATCTTCAGATCGAGGGAAATCACAACTTCCTGGCCAATAATCTCATCGTGCACAACTCGCACGCCGCCTCCTTCGCGCTGCTGACCTACATATCTTCCTGGCTCAAGTGTCACGAGCCCGCGGCGTTCGCGGCGGCGCTGATCAACAGCCAGCCCATGGGCTTTTATGCACCGGCGCAGCTCACGCAGGACGCACGGCGCAGCGGCGTCATCGTACTGCCCGTCGATGTGACGGTCAGCGAGTGGGACTACACGCTCGAGGCGCTGCCGCCTACGACTCAGGCCGCGGCATTGTCGGAGCCAGCGACTGCGCGGACAGAGCAGCCGGCGCTGCGGTTGGGGCTGCGGCTGGTGCGCGGGCTCGCGCAGGCCGACGGCGAGCGCATCGTCGCGGCGCGCGCCGCCGGGCCATTCTCCCACATCGATGATCTGGCGGTGCGCGCACAGCTGCCGCAGCGCGCGTTGCAAAGCCTCGCAGCCGCCGGCGCGCTCGCGGCGCTCAGCCGCCACCGGCACGAGGCCAGCTGGCGGGCGCTGGGCGTCGAGCGGCTGCCGGGGCTGATGCAGGGGTTGTCGGCTGATGAACCACCGCTCGAGCTGCCCGCGCCCACCGAGGGCCAGCAGATCCTGGCGGATTACCGGCACCTGGGACTGACCACCGGGCGGCATCCATTCGCGTTGCTGCGCCCGATGCTGGAGCGCTGCGGATTCAGCAGCAGTGTGGATCTGCAACGACTCGCCGATGGCAGCCGGGTACGCGTCGGCGGCCTGGTCACTCACATGCAGCAGCCCGCCACGGCCTCGGGCGTGGTGTTCGCCTCACTGGAGGACGAAGGCGGCATCCTCAATATCATCCTCTGGCCTGATGTATTCGCCACGCAGCGGCGCTGCGCGCTCGCGGCGAGCCTGCTGGTGGTGGACGGCACGCTGCAGCGGCGCGAGCGTGTCGCGCACGTGGTCGCGCAGCGACTGCACGACCGTTCGGCGTGGCTCGGGGGCCTCGCGCGCCGCTCGCGCGATTTTCACTGAGCGCTGTCGATCGCCTGCTCGAGTCGTTCCCGACCGTCATGGGCGAGGATCCCCACCGCTCGTGCGCCGGACTATTCGCGTGCGCACCTCACCTGGCACCCTTTACAGGGCAAGTACCAGACGCAGACCCGCCTCCACGTCGCGCAGCTTTTCTGGCGAAATCTGGCCTGCCTGCGCAGTCAGCACCCGCTTGTCCACGCTGATGAGTTGCGACACGTTGACCACGGACTCGCGCTTCAATCCGCTCGCCCGCCGGGACAGATGAACATTCCCCGGGGCTTCCGCAAGAGCCAGATTCGAGGTCATGACAGCGCAAATCACCGTACGAATTGCGCTCTCGTTGAAATCGTTGGCTTGAACCACCAGCAGTGGACGGCGAAACCCGGGTGCCGAGCCCACCGGCACACCGAGTGATGCCCACCAAATCTCACCGCGTCTGATCACAGCTCAACCCAGCCCAGCCGCTACCAATCATCCGATGCGAGCACGTCGGTTTGGGCTCTCTCCAGAAGTGGATCCAGCCGCGAGAGGTCCGCGTTCCTTCCATAAACTGCATCGAGCCGCTCGCGTACACCGGAAAATCGCTCTGTGTTCAGGTACTCGGCAATCGCCGTGGTGTACAGCTCGCTGCGAGAGCAGCCGCGGCGACGGGCCAGCCGTTCCGCCTCCTCGAATACGGCGTCGGGGATCGAGATCGCGGTTTTCATACGCGTAGTATGACCACGGTTATACCGATGTGCAAGCGGCCTATCACCTCATGGTGATCTTCAAATCTCGGCAGTTGAGCTCGATCATTGAGACTTTTATCCGGGCACATCCCGAGACGGACGCGGCTCCGCTTCCACTGAGCTGAGCGCGCTGACCGGTTCGCCAAACTTAACTATGGCAGCGCCAGTATTCGCTGAATGCCTGCGCTGCAATCCCCGCGACGGGCCGGTCGGACTGCGACAGCTCGGGATGCGCGCTCAGATAGTCGGAGTAGACCTTTTCGAGCAGCGTCGGGGTGGTCGTGCCTCGCTGCGCGCAGCTCTGGTCGCTGTCCTGCGTCAGATCGTAGACACCCATCAGATAGCTCCGGGCGAGCTGATGATTGCCGCGGGCGATCTGCTGTCCGAAGTTCTCGGGCGTGAAATAGCGCCCTGGCTGCGGCGCAGGCGAGACGTTCACGCCGATGCCCCGGCAGGCTCCCTGCAGGGCGACGGCATTCGGGGAGGCGGGTCCGACGGGATCGATCTCATAGACCGCCGTGGAGCCGACCTGGCTCGAGGGGCTCGGGTCCTTCAATGTGCGCTTGCCCGAAAGGAAATAGTCGTTTTCGATGAGCGCATAGCGCGCCGACCGGCAATAGAAGATATCGTGCGAGACGACGGTGTCGTACATCGTATGGGTTACGTTCGTCTCCCGCGGAGAGGGGACCGTGAGCTTCACGTAAACTTCCACGGCAGGCTCGGCCGCATCGCGCGGATCGCGGGTGGGCTGCAGATCGAAGGCTGCTAGCTCGACCCTGACGCCGGGTGGGCCCTGGTACTGCACCGGCAGCCAGTTCACGTTCGAGACGTCGCCGCGATCGACGGCGGCTTGCACGGCGGCGTCGGCGTTGCGCATGTTCTGCAACGTCTTCTGGCAGCCGTGCTTCTGCAGCAGAACGCGCCGGAAATAAATGGAATCCATGACCGTCGCCCCCCGAACGGCGGCGACACTTTTGAGGAAGGCTCTCAGGGCTTCCCTGCGCGCCTGATCATTGGGCAGCGCTTCGGGGCAGACGAACTGACTGTCCACCGATGCGGGGACGGCAGGCGCAGCAGCGGCCGCGGACACCGACAATTGCCCCGGCGCCGCATGGCAGGGCCAGTATTCGCTGAAGGCCTGCGCAGCAATGCCGGCCGCCGTGCGGTCCGCCTGGGCGAGTGCCGGATGCACCGCCAGATAATCGGCGAACACCTTCGCCAGCAGTGTCGGCGTCGTCGACCCACGCAGAGCGCAGCTGCGCCCAGTGTCCTGCGTCCGATCATAGGCGCCCATCAGATAGATCAGCGCCAGCTGATCATTGGGCCGATTCATTTGCGCCATGAGCGTCGCAGGGGTGAAATAGCGACCGCGGGGCGCTGCGGGCTGGGCGTAGACGGCGCTCGTCAGGCACAAGGCCAGCGCCCCGATACTCATACGGTTCATCGCTGATCCCCCGTCAATCGCAGCGGCGTTGAGCAGCGTCGTTGAAATGACGCGCCGGAAGGTCACCCTCTCGTGAAGGAGTATATCTTGGGCAAATACCGCAGGTCATCGGGACTACGCCCGGGGTTACTGGGTTCAGGGTTACCGGCTGCAGGACGCCTCACCTCGAGATTACTGGCTGCAGCGCTGCCGGCCGCAGCGTTGCTTGCTTTGGGGCAACTGGCCTTCATGGGCCGAGTGTCAGCGCAGTCGCCGTACGATCAACGACCGACGATAGGACCGGAACACGGTTGGTTGGTCATTGACGGTGGTGGGCTCGTCGCGGAGGTCAGGGAGCGTTTCGTCGCCCTGGCCGGCGGCCAGAGCGCCCGGATCGTCGCCATCCCGACCGCGCTGCAGGACGCACCCATTGACGTCCAGCGCTATGGCGAGTTCCTCGCTCACGTGTTCGGCGTCCCCCACGTGATTGTTCTCGATACCCGGGACCGGACGCAGGCGAACTCCGCGTCCTTCGTCGAGCCGCTGAAGCAGGCGACGGCGGTCTGGATCGAGGGTGGCCGCCAGTGGCGACTGGCGGATGCCTATCTCGGTACCGCCGTGCAGCGCGAGATCGAGAATCTGCTCGAGCGCGGCGGTGTCGTGGGCGGCAGTTCCGCCGGCGCGACGATCCAGGGATCGTTCCTGGTACGCGGGGCGTCCGGTACGCCGGGTAATCCGGACGGAGACAACACGATCATGATGGCTCCGGGTCACGAGACCGGCTTCGGACTACTCGCCGATTCGGCGATCGACCAGCACGTGGATGCGCGCGCTCGCGAAGCCGATCTCGATGTGGTCATCGCCGCGCACCCGCGCCTGCTGGGAATCGGGCTCGACCAGGGCGCCGGCATCATCGTGCATGGCAACTCGTTCTTCGTGGTCGGCGGGCAAGTGCTGATCCACGACGGCAGGCAGCACGGCCGGCGGCAATATTACGCGCTGTCGCCCGGGCAGACGTTCGATCTGAAGAGTCGCACGATCGAACTCAACGAGGCGGCTACCGATACGCAGCAGTATCCTTTGACGCTGACGCTGGACGAGGCGAGGCGCGAAGCGGCCCCCTCGGGCGTAGTGACCCTCGGCAGGGGCATCCTGGCATCGAGCGCAGGCTCGCAGCCGCCCGCGCGCCAGGTGAATCTGGTCTGCAGCGTCAGCCTCTACAGCATCGGTGCGGTACCGCATCCGGCGCGGCTCGAGGGTCCGCACGAGCTGATCCTTCGAGCGCGTGACCTCAGCGCCGATGCCGACCGCGACTTTCGCTGCCGTATCGATTGAGCGGCGCGAATCCCTGACCACCCTGCCCCCGCCTCGGTAGAATGGTGCGGCGTTCAGTGAACCGTGTCGCGTGATTTGCCCACCACCCCGCCGCCGTAACCGGCGCCGGCACTTCATTGACGCAGAGGACCATCATGCTCGTCGTCACTACCGAAAACATCTCCGGCTATCACATCAAGGAAACCAAGGGCCAGGTATTCGGCGTCGTCGTGCGCAGCCGCGGCCTCGGCGGCAATATCATGGCCGGCCTGCGCTCGCTCGCAGGCGGAGAGATCACCGAATACACGCAGCTGCTCGAGGAGGCACGACGCCACGCCGTGGACCGCATGGTCAAGAATGCGACCCTCATGGAGGCGAATGCGATCGTAATGATGCGCTTCGACTCGGCGGAGATCGGCCAGACGATGAGCGAGATCGTCGCGTACGGCACCGCCGTGGTGGTCGAGAAGAACGGATGAGGACAAACGAATCCCATTGAGGGGAACGGGACCATGACCCTGCTGCGCGCCTCATTGACGGCTGTGGCGATCGCCCTGCTGGTTGCGGGAATTTGGCTGCTTCTCACTCCAGGATTGAGGATACCGGGTCTGTACCTGGTGCTGGTCGGGGCTGTGCTGCTGCTCGGCACGGCGTTCGAGCGCTGGCGCTACCGGCCCCCGGCGGCACCGCACGGCGCGCGCTGGCAGCGCACCGGCGAGCGCTTCGAGGATCCGCAGACCGGGAGGATCGTCGATGTCCTGTACGACCCCAGCAGCGGACAGCGCCGCTATGCGGGCCCGGACGGCGAGAACGGTGACAACGACCCGGTCAATCGCTGACGGCCGTATCGGACTGCTGAGTGGCGCAGGGTCACGCCGTCAAAATCTCGTTTAAGATGCCTCAATGCCCGGTGCGCTCGTCGCGGACGGGCCACCACACTACGGGAATGCACACACATGCCGATTTCGGGACCGGCCGGCCGCTATGAACTGCGCAGCTGCAGCTTGCACGTCATCGCGCTGTGTATCGCCTGCGGCCCGCTCGGCGCTGCCAATGCGCAGGCCGCAGCACCCCCTCCTTCAGCGCCGTCCGCCGCGACCTCGAACGCCCCTGCGGCCGCCGCCGCGCTGGTCGCGGACCCCTCACCGGACAGCCCACCGGCAGCCGCCGACACAGTCGCGGCCGCGCTGTGTCGGAACGTGCATTTCATTGCCTACTCGACCCTCGAGCCCAGCGGTCAAAAGGTCGAGGAGTCGGTCATCTGGGACGCTCGCAGCAAGAGCTACCTCGTGCGCGGGCCCATGCTCGCCATGATGCTGGATGACCCGGGTGTGTCCAAGATTCCGAGTGACGCCGATGCGCCTCGGACGCTGTTCAAAATCGCGGTGCGCGCGCAGCTCTCCCCGCCGATCGACCGCTTCTGCGAGTACAACTTCCAGGAGATGGCGAACTGCGATGCGCACGGGAACATCACCTACACGCAGATCTACACGGACTGCGATCTGCAGACGCTGCAGCACGTGGTCATGCTCACGCCCGATCAGGCTGTGACGCTGCCATTGCTCGACGTGCGATTTCAGGACGTGCGGGGCACATTCAGTAATCCCCTGTACCTCTCGGCGGGTTCCGATCTCAGAGAGCGCGCCCGGTAGCAAGCCCGAAAACGCGCCGGGGTCTGAATCCCGCCGCCGCGCCTCGCGACCATCAGAACGAGCGTGTTGCCGCGCCCGGTGGCACCGAGGCAGCCCGCAGCGCGGGCCATAGCACTGCGAGCTGTCCCAATACCAATATGGCAATGATACCAACCAGCAGATAATTCAGCGGCAGCCGTCCCATGGCGAAGCGCTCCACGATCCACAGGTTTCCTGCCACCGCCAAGGCGATTCCGGCCACGATGCCGACGGCGGTGATCAGAAGGTTCTCGGTCTGAAAGTGCTGCATGATTGCCAGCCGCGTGGCCCCCAGCGCCCGCCGGATGCCGATCTGGCGTCGCCGCTGCGACACCCAGTAGTTCGTCAGGCCGAAGATACCGAAGGCGGTGACCGCGAGCAGGATCAGGCAGACCACGGTCAGCAGGAGTGCCACCGTGCTATCGCCGCTGTAAGCGGCGTGACGCTCCTCGACCAGTGAAAACTCCTCGTAGATGACCCGCTGCCGGCTGACACGGGCCAATGCGGGCGGCGCGGCCTTCATGGCCTGTGCGAGGCGCCCGGGTTTGGCGCGAACCATATAGGCCCCCGCTGCGATGAGCCTGTATGGAAGCACGATGGAATTCCCCGCGACCGCATTGCCGCCGGGAGCATTGACGTCGGGAGCCTGCAGCGTATCGATGATGCCGACGATGGGTGCGCTGATTGGCAATGGCGGCGCCAGCGTCGCGACGCGTCCCAGTACTTTTCCGCCGGACGCCAGTTGGTCGGCCAGGGCTCGCGTCACCAGCATGCCACTGATAGGCGGAACGTGAGAGAGATCGCGAAAATCACTGATATCCGAGGCATTGAAGTTGCGTCCTGCCAACAACTTGAACCCGAGCGTATCCATCGCGTGCTGATCGCCCAAATAAACCGCGGTTGTCCTTCGGCCGCGCGGCCGATCGGGATGCAGCGTGATCCCCAACGTAGCTTCTCCGAAATCGAATGGCCAGGCGTTGGTCGCATAAGCATCCGTCACCGTCGGGATTGCGCGCAGCGCGGCCAGATCGGCTTGGACGAGCGAGACCACGTTGGTGGGAGTTCCGATCCACTGATTCTCGATGACGAAATCGTCTGTCTCATCGACGCCGCTCGGCCGTTCCGTCCTGGCCACGCGCTGCTGCACGATGAAGATGGCATTGCAGAGAATCGCCAGAGTCACCGCCATCTGCAGAGCGATCAGCACCGCGCCCCCCTTGTTGCGGCCCAGGGGAGCGAGGATGGGGCGTAGTTCCATCGGCCTGGGCTCCCTATTGCACCTTGAGCTGCCAGGCCGGTTGCAGCCGCGTCGCCCGCCAGGTCGGATACAGCCCGGCCAGCAGCGTTGCGCCGACACTGAGCAGCACGGCAATGACGACATCGGCACCATCGAGCCGCGTCAGTCCTGGCGGAGCGGGGCCCACCCCAAACTGCCGGGTGAACATCCCCCGCGCAATCAGCAGTCCCAGGATCGACAGCCCGATTCCCACCACGGCGCCGACCGCGCCGGTCATTCCGGTCTCCACCAGGCACTGCGTGAAGATGGCCCGACTGTCGGCGCCTAGCGCTCGCCGGATGCACACCTGTGACGAGCGCGCCATGAATTTCGCGAGCATCAGTCCGACAACGTTGAGCAGGCAGACCAGCAGGAAGGCGAACGACACCAGCACCAGCATGCTGATGTCATTGGACACGACGTGGTGGTAGGCCAGCCATTGCCGCACATTGCGCAGCGCAATCCGCGGCGCCCAGTTGAAGCGGCCGCTCTGGCGCTGCTCGGCGGCGTAGTTGGTCAGAAACGTCCGATAAGCACGCGCCGCCGCGGCGTTCGGCAACTCCACCCACATCTGAATCAAGCAACATTCCGAGCGCAACAGGTCGTCTTTGCCGGCCCCGGGAATCTTCGGGCACACCGTTCCACCCGAGGGCAACAGATTCCGTGCGATGGCGGTGGTGAACGGCAGGAATAGTTGGTCGGCGCTGAAGAAGGCGAGGACGCTTCCTCCTCCCGCCCCCAGGTCGTAAAAGCGCGGAACCGGATTCCAGTCCTGGATCACGCCGGCGACCCGATACTCTGCGTCATTCAGCGTCACGGTTCGCCCGACGCTATCGGTGCCGTCGAAGAGCTGGTTGTTGAGCTTACGGGAGAGCACCACGAGCGGCGCGCGCGCTGCATCGTCCGCCGCGCTCCAGGGCGCGCCATACTCGAACGGTACGTCGAACATCGTGAAGAAGTCCGTGTACGTCGCGCGCACCGCCGCCGAAAATGGCAGTGCTGCTGAATTCGGCGCCGCGACCGCCGCCGTCGTGAAGTACATGGCCGCCTGGCGCTCGGCCGCATGCGCACGCATCAGCGCGACCGCGTCGGTATAGGTCAGGTACGGCGGCAAGTGATCTGCCGGGAGAGCGATGCCGACCGTAGCCGGCGCGGCAGGGCCGAAGTTATCGATCTGCGGCACGTACAGCTGCCGCGACTTCTGCGGAATCGGGTCTCCGGACATCGCCCGAAAGATCGAAAGTGTCGTCATCGAGGCGCCGATGCCCACACCTATGGCGAGGATCATCAGCGCCGTCAGGGCGATGTTCTGCCGCAGGCTGCGCAGCGCCAGGCTCAGGTAATAACCGAACATCGCAACGCCCTGGACGGCTCCAGCTTGGCTAGCCGAATGCGCGCGCTGGCGGCAGATCTGCCCGTTGCTGGGCCGATGCCCAGCCGGCGCGCAGCTGGGCGAGTGTCACGGCGTATGCGCACATCAGCAACACTGCGGCCAGCGGA
>JASHPX010000267.1 GCA_030037905.1 Gammaproteobacteria bacterium | reverse complement strand
CTGTGCCCTGGCCGCTCACAAAGCACGCAGCGCACGCGGGGCCGCGGGACCGGGCCTGCCGTCGTTCCAGAAATCGAAGAAGTTGAACCAGTTGTAGGGATCGGTGCGGCAGTGCTGCTCGAGCAGCGTCGCGTAGCGGCGCACCGCGGCCTCGACGGCCGTGGTGCGCTGTGCGGGTTCGACCGCGGAGAAATCGGCCAGCGGCGCAAACACGACATGGTAGTGATTGCCACCGCGATATAAGCCGAGCATGAACATCACGCGGCAGCCGAGCAGAGCGGCCAGCCGCATCGGGTTCAGAGGAAAAGCAACCGTGTCGCCCATGAAGGTCACCGGCAGGGATGGCTCGGCCCCCAACAGCCGGTCGGCCATCATTCCGACGAGGCGGCCGTGCTCCAGGCATTGATGCAGCCGTAGCATCGAACCCCAGTGCCCCACGGAAATGATCCCCTGCGGATCCTGCCCGCAGACCTGTGCCAGTATGCGGTTGAGCTTGCGGGCATTCTCCTCATACATCGTCATCGTGACTTGCAGCCCGGATTTGCTGTGCCCGATCAGACGCAGCACCTCGAAGTTGCCCACGTGGGCCGCCATCAGCAAAGCTCCGCCGCTGCGGGTGACGGTGCGAATGGCGTCCTCGCCCTCCAGGGTGACGTGGAAGAGCTCGTCGCGGCCGGCCAGCATGTAGAGCCGATCGTGAATGCAGGTCGCAAAGCTCATGATGAGACGCATGCGGTCGCGCGCGCGTGGAGCTCGCCCGAGCGCGCGGCGCAGGTAGTGCAGCATCGCGCGCCGCGCGACGGGGGCGAACACGAAGTAGTAGGCGCCGATGGCGTGCAGGATCAGGCGGCTCGCCGGACGCCCGAGTCGCAGCGACGCGCGGACCATCCAGGCGAGCAGCCACTGGCTGCCGCGCTCGGAGCGCTGCTGCCACTCGGGAACCGCGGCCGTCATGGATTGTCCGGTGCCCGTGCACACGGGCGCAGCAGCAGCCCACTGATGACGCGTTGCCCATCGGCAAGCACCTCGAAGACATAGCCGCCGTGCTCGCGCCGCTGCACCTGCAGTTGCAGCGTTTCGCCCGGCGCCACTGCATGGTGGAATTTCACCGTCTCCACGCGCCAGCGCTGCGCGCCGCCGGAGAGGGCGTGCAGGATCTCATCGAGCAGCAGCACGCCAGGCACCAGGGGGCGGGAGGGGAAATGTCCGGCCAGGGCCGGGTGATCCGCATCGATGTGCAGCGAAGCTCGCCAGCAGTCCTGCTCAGTGGTCGGGCTCAATCGAATAGTCCGGGAGAACGCGCGGCGAGCTCGGCTGCCAGCGTCTGCAGAGCCTGCTGCGGCAGCTTGCCGGTGTCGTTGCGGGGCAGCCGCTCCACCAGCAACAGTGGCCGCGGCAGGAACACCGGATCGATGCGCTCACGCAGCGCCGCCACGATATGCGCCACCGCAAGGCCGGGTGCGACCGCGAGCGCTCCCAGGCGAGTGACACCCTCGAGGGAGTTGCGCACATCCTCGCGCAGGAAGTAGGCGCCGTCCTGCACGCCGGGGACCGTATTGAGCTGATGCGACAGGTACGCGAGAGAGCTGCGCTTGCCGGCCACATTGACCAGGTCGGCGCTGCGTCCGTGCAGCAGGAAGCGTTGCTCGTCGAGAGGCTGCAGCACGTCGGCGAGCGGCGTGGGCTCGGGTACGTGACCGCCCTGTGCGAGCCACTTCTGGCCGTGGTGGCTCAGCCGCACGTCCGGCCACAACTGCCAGTGCCACTCGAGCGCGGTGCGCCGCGTGGCGAGGTGCCCGGTCTCGGTCGTGCCGTAGATCTCCCAGAGCGGAGCCGCATAGCGCTGCTCGGCCATACGTGCCAGGGGCGCGCTGAGCGGTGCCGTGGCACACAGGATGAGGTCGAGCGGCGGAAGGGCCAGCCCGGCGCTCAGCAGCGCGCTCAGATGTACGGGCGTAGTGCACAGTGCGCGCGGCCGCGGCAGCGGGTCGAGCGCGGCGGCGATGTCGGCGGGAAAGAATGGCCGCGCGGCGCACAGCACCCCTGCGCTCTGCAGTGGCAGCAGCACCGTGCTCTCGAATCCAAACATGTGCTGGGCGGGCACCGTCCCCAGGATCGCGTAGCCGCCTTGCTGATTCAGGGCCATCCGCAGCGCCTGCGCCTGCACGCCTCGCACCAGGTCCCCGAACCGCTTGGGGTGCGGAACCGGAGAGCCCGTCGTGCCGGAAGTGAACAGCACCGCGGCGAGCTGCTCCGCCGGGATCTGCGGCACGTGCCAGGGATGCGCGCCGCGCGGGCGGGATGCCTCAAATTCATCGACGTACAGTGCCGGGCAGCTCAGCGCCGCCAGCTGCTCACTGGCAGCGCCATCGTGCAGGCAGCAGAGCGAGGGGGCCAGTGCGCCGAGCTGACGTAGCACCTCCGGGGCCTGCGCGGAAGGCAGCAGGCTGCACTGGCCGCGCAGCAGTGCAGCCGCAGTCGCCAGTGCGAAGTGATAGCGGTCGGTGCAGAGGTTGAGCACGTGCGTGCCCTGCGGCAGGCGCGCGGCGAGCGCTTCGGCCTGCTGCAGGAACAGCGCGGCGCTGATCATATGGCCCTCGCGCCAGGCCAGCGGCGCGTGCGGCTGCGTGTGGCAGATCAGCGGCAGCGCCGTCATGAGAAACTCAGAGCCGCTGCGACCCACCAGGCACGCCGACCAGCGGCACGCCGACCAGCGGCACGATGATCATCGGCGCGGTGGTCGGCGGCACGGCGATCGAGCGCACGCCCCAGCGCCAGGCGCTCACTGCGTCCGCTGCGCGGCCACGTAGCGCGCGAAGTGGCGCAGCGATAGAAATACTTGTGCATTCTCCTGATCATCGGCGCGCAGCTGAATGCCATAGCGTTTCGAGACGATCAGCGCGATCTCCAGGATGTCGATGGAATCCAGTCCGAGCCCCTCGCCGTACAGCGGCGCCTCCGGGTCGATCTGCTCGGCCCGCACCGGCAGGTTCAGGCCCTGCACGATCAGCTGCGCGAGCTCTCCTTCCAGAGCTCGCGTATCGGTCTGGCGCGGTTGCGACTGTGGCGACGCTTGCTCCGCCATGATTGGGAAACCCCCCGGGGTTCAGTCCATTACGCCGGCTGCCAGCGGCCTCGGGGCGCTCGGCCGATGCGCCTCATTATAGTCGATGGCTGCTGGTCAGGCGCCGATGGATCAGCCATGGCAGCCGCCAGAGGGCCCCGAGCATGAGCCGCAGGTGCATCCACGTGAGCAGCGCGTTGTCGCGCCAGTAGTGAAAGTGCGATACCCCGCCTTCCTCGGCGCGCAGGTAACGTACGGCGGCCGGTAAATTTTGCACAGGCAGCCCGCGCCAGCACAGCCGCACGGCGCTCTCGGCGTCGAAGTCGAAGCGCCGCATCCATGGATGGCGCTGCATGATGGCGAGCAGAGGCTCGAGCGGATAGACACGCAGGCCGAACAGCGAATCGCCGATGCCGTACCAGAGCGTCTCCACATTCGCCCACCAGTTGCTGATGCGGCGTCCGTACACGCGCAGCGCCGGGGCAGTGTCATCGAAAATGGGTCGGCCGAGGATCAGCGCCTGCGGGCTGTCGCGCGAGGCGGCCATGAAGCGCGCGATGGCCTCGGGCGGATGTTGCCCGTCGCTGTCCATCGTCAGCGCATGGGTGAAGCCGGCGGCGCGTGCCAGACCCGCGCCGTGCAGGATCGCAGCACCCTTGCCGCGATTGTGCGGCAGTACCATCACGCGCAGCCCGTTGTCGGTACCCGCCAGCTGCTGCAGCGCCTCGGCGGTGCCATCGCTGCTGCCGTCCACGACGACCCACACGGGTGTCCAGTGCGCTCGCACCAGGCGCACGGTCTGCAGCACCAGCGGTCCGGGGTTGTAACTGGGTATGAGCACCAGATGGCTCGTCGAGGCAGGTGGTCCGCCCCGTGCGGGCGCCGTGCCCGTCGAGGCGGTCATGGGCGCGGCGGACTCGCTCATCGCTGGGATGTGCCGGGACCCCGGGGCGCCGGTGGCCCTCCTTCAGGCTGCCCGCGCTCCCAGGCGGCGATGGCGCAGGGCGGCGATGCTGCGCCGTGGATGCAGCACACACGATGCTGCATACAGGAGCTTGAAGGCCCGCAGCGAGAAGCCGGCCGGCGTGTCGCCGAAGATGTCACCCGCCAGCAGGGATATCACGGCCTCCTTCATGCGCAGCGTATTGCGCGATTGCATGAACAGCTCACGCATGTTGGGTTGAGTGAAGCGATAGATGAACCAGGAGAACTGCCGCGGCCCGTGGCGCATGATGCGCACGAATCGGCGCAGCTGCCGCCCGGCGCTCTGCGGGCTGCTCAGACACGCATGCACGGCATCGGCGCCTGCAAATGCGCTGTTCATCGCCAGCAGTACGCCCGAGGAGAACACCGGATCGATGAAAGCGTAGGCATCGCCGAGCATCACGTAGTTGTCGCCGTGGCAGCGCGTAGCGCTGTAGGAGTAGTTGCCCGTGGCATACACCTCGCTGATCAGCGTAGCGCCGGCGAGGCGTTCGGCCAGCGGCCCGCAACGCGCGATGGTGTCGAGAAAGAACTGCGGCACCGGCACGGCACGGGTTTTCAGGTAATGCGGCCATACGACCGCCCCGATGCTGGTGGCGCCATCCCGTAGCGGGATGAACCAAAACCACCCGTGCTCGAACCAGTAGATACTGATGTGCCCCGCGCGCTCTCCCGCGTAGCGCTGCGCTCCGCTGAAGTGCGCGAACAGTGCCGCGCTGTCGTGACGGGGATTGCGCCGCTTGCAGCCGAGTTGCCTGGCAAGATAGGTATCGCGCCCCGATGCATCCACCAGGAAGCGCGCCCGCCAGCGCAACATGCGGCCGTCCTCGTGGCTGGCCTGGACACGCACCCCGGCCCGCCCCGGCAGAAATTCGGCCGCGCACACCCGGCAGCCCTCGAGTACCTGCGCGCCGCTGCGCTGCGCATTGCGGATCAGGATCTCGTCCAGCTGCGAGCGACGTACCTGATAAGCATAGGAGAGACGCTTGTTCCAGGCTTGCGAAAATACGAAATCCTGGTGCCGGCCGTCCCACGGGCAGACGAACTCCGCTCCGAGCTTGGGATTGCCGATCGCGCGCACCTGCTCGGCGACCCCGAGCTGCTCGAACAGCGGCAGATTGGCCGGCAGCAGCGACTCGCCGATATGAAAGCGCGGATGATGGTCCTTCTCGGCGAGCGTGACGTGATGACCGCGCCGCGCCAGCAGCGCCGCAGCGGTCGAGCCGGCAGGGCCGCCGCCGATGACCAGCACATCCGTGCGCAGCGTCTCATCGGTGCTCATGTTCGCAGTCTCCTGCGTGCTCACGCCGTCGGGTGGGCGCCGCCGTCGGGGTGCGCCGGCCGAATCTCATGCGTGCTGCTCGGCGGCGGCCTTGCGTGCGATCACTGCGGCCAGCTGCCGGATGCTGGGATGCTCGAAGATCTCGGTCACATCGATGGCGCCCGGCCAGGCGTGCTCGATGCGCTCGTGAATCGCAATCAGCTTCAGGGAGCTCGCACCCAGGTCGAACAGGTTCTCGTCGACCTCGAGGGTGCGGCCCTCGAGCTCAGCCTCGCAGATGGCGCGCAGGCGCTGCTCGATCGCACCGGCGCCGGCGCCGGGGCCCGTCTCCGTGGGCGCCAGTGCGCGCAGCCGCGAGAGCTCGGCCAGCTCGGCGTCGAAGGCGCCGGCCAGATAGTCCTGCTCGAGCAGGTGGCGCTGGATCTTGCCGCTGGTCGTCTTGGGGATGCGCCGCACGGGCACCACGGCATCGAGCTCCACACCGGCGTGCTCGGCGATACGGTGCGACAGCTCGCGCGCCAGCGGCAGAAAGGCCGCGAGCTCCCCGCGATGCAGGACGAAGGCTAGCGCCAGGTCGGTTTGCGCACCCGGCGCTCGCACACCCGCGATCACCACCTTACCCGCCTCGAGCCCGGCAACGTCCTCGGCCATGCGCTCCAGATCGTGGGGATAGTAGTTCTGTCCGTTGACGAACACGATCTCCTTATCGCGACCCGTCACGTACAGCTGGCCTGCGTAGATGACTCCCACGTCACCGGTACGCAGCCAGCGATCAGCGGTGAAGGCCGCGGCGTTCGCCGCCGCGTCCTCGTAGTAGCCCGGCGTGACGTTCTGTCCGCGGATCTGGATGTGACCGACTGCGCCCTCCACGCATGGCCGGTCCGCCTCATCGGCGATGCGCAGCTCGCAGTAGGGAATGGCACGGCCGACGCTCGCGAGCCGCAGCGCCTCGCGCGCGCCGGGCGCGGCGGGCTGCGCGCGCTGACCCACCCCGAGGTGGCGTCGATCGAAGGCCGTGGCGTGCAGCGGCTGGCCGGGCGGCGGGAAACTCACCGCGAGCGAGCCTTCCGCGAGGCCGTAGACCGGATACATGGCGCTCGGCGCGAGGCCGCTGCCGGCCAGACGCGTGAGAAACTCCTCGCACAGCTCCACGCTGATCGGTTCGGCTCCATTGAAGATCAGCCGCACGCTCGAGAGGTCCAGGCCCTCCGGGATACGTTCGCCGAGCATCTTCAGATAGTGCCGATAGCCGAAATTCGGCGAGCACAGGATGCTCGCGTGCAAGCGCGTGGCCAGCTGCAGCCACAGCAACGGGCGGCGCACGAACAGCTCCGTGGGCATGAGGTGCGCGTGCACGCGGTTGGCGAGCATCACCAGGTGAAAGCCGATCAGGCCCATGTCGTGCGTCAGCGGCATCCACGACAGGCTCACGTCCTCGGGGCCGAAATGCGCCACTTCAGTGGAGCCGCGCACGTTGGCGAGGATGTTGGCATGTGTGAGCATCACGCCTTTGGGCTCGCGCGTGGAGCCGGAAGAGAATTGGATGAAGGCCAGATCTTCGGGGGCGGCGCGATGCACACGACCGCTGCGACCGAGCTCGGTCAGGTCGTCCACCAGGAAGGCACGCTCGCGCAGTGCCGCGAAGGCCGTGCGCTCCTCGGGGCTGCCGTGCTCGGTCGCGAAGTCACCGATGCGCTCGAGCAGCCGTTGTTCGCTGTACAGGTAGGGCCGCCGCAGGGTCAGAGCGATGCGCAGCAGCTTGTGCCGGTGCTCATCGCTGATGCCCGGGGCGACGGGCACCGGCACGATGCCGCCCAGGATCGCGGCCCAGAAGGCGTCGATGAACGGCTCGTTGCTGCCAAGAAACAACAACAGCCGGTCGCCGGGCCCGGCGCCGAGGCGCTGCAGGCGAAAGAGAATCCCCAGCGCGCGTTCGTACAGCTCGCTGTACGCCACCGTGTGTGCCTGCTGCTCGCCCTCGTGGTATGTCAGCCGGCCAGGGTAGGCGCGATGCGAGTCCATCAGCGCCGTGAGCGTGGTCGCGGTGATCGGGGGACTCTGGCGCATTGAGCGCGCGATTCTAGCGGCGATCGGGGCGGTTTTAAATGTGGACGCGCATCAATAAATCAGCAGCTTAGCTTGTCTTTCGAGCGCGCTGTGCGACAATCCAACGCCAAATGTCAAAGCCGCCGGGCAGCAACGATTATTCGGCGTCCGACGTCCTTGCCCCACAATTCTGGACGGGCAAGACCGAGCGGCTGGCTCCGGGGATCGACGTCGCCTGCACCAAGATCGCGGTCGATCTGCAGAATCTGACGCGCGATAGCGCCGACGAGTGCATCCGCCGCAGTCTCGAGGCGCTGCGCGACGCGGCCTCGGCCGACACGGCTTTCGCCGCCTTCTTCGATGCCGGAGCAACCCATATCGAGTCGGTGCTGTGGGTGCGCGGGCATTTCGCCCAGTGCCATCCCGAGGCGCTCAAGGGCGCGGCGATCGCGACGCTCCCCTGGCTCGCGCAGCGCTCCGAGCATCTGCGGCTCTCCGAGTTTCGCGACACGGCCTCCCCGCGGGCCGAGCAGGCCGAGGATGCGGCCGCGCTCGCCACGCTGTCGATCGGCTCGGCGCTGCTGGTGTCCTTCCGCATCCGCGAGCAGCCCGCGGGGCTGCTCGGGGTCGCCTACGGTCTGCCGCGTGGCGCCTTCGACGTGAACCTGCAGCTGCTGATGAAGCTGCTCGGCAGCAGTCTCGGCAGCGGGCTGGCGCTGGTGCGCCAGTCGATGCACCTCGCGCGCCTCGCCGAGCGCAACGCGCTCGCGGAGCGCGCCGCGAACGACGGGCTGTGGGATTTCGACGTCGAGAACAACGACGTGTACTTCTCCCCGCGCTGGCGCGCCATGCTCGGCTATGACGAGAACGATCTGAAAGGCGGCTTCGACTGGCGCAGCCTCGTGCACGCGGACGATATCTCGCGCGTGCAGGCCGCGATCCGCGAGCACGTGGCGGGCAAGACTGCGATGTTCGAGAGCGTGCACCGCATGCGCCATCGCAACGGGGAGTGGCGGTGGATCATGGGACGCGCCGTCGCGCAGCTGGATGAGCATGGACGGCTGACGCGGCTGGTCGGCGTGGAGCTGGATATCACCGAACGCAAGCTGTACGAGGAGGCGCTGTTTCGCGAGAAGGAGAGCGCGCAGATCACGCTGCAGTCGATCGGCGACGGGGTGATCACCACCGACGCCTCCTCGGTGATCGACTACATCAATCCGGTGGCCGAGCAGCTCACCGGCTGGCGGCTCGAAGATGCCATGGGCCGCCCCGTCGAGGAGATCTTCCGCGCCTTCCACGAGGAGACCTGCGAGCCGCTGGAGAATCCACTCACGGTGTCGATTCGCCGCGCCCGACCGATCAAGTCGGTGCGCCCGATGCTGCTGATCCGTCGCGACGGCAACGAGCTGTACGTGGAGAGCACCGCCTCGCCGATCCGCGCCGGCAGCGGCAAGGTCGGAGGCGGTGTGCTGGTGTTCCACGACGTCAGTGAGTCGCGCGAGCTGAACCGCCGCCTCTCCTACCACGCGAGCCACGACCTGCTGACCGGACTGGTCAATCGCCGCGAGTTCGAGAACCGCCTGGAGCGCGCACTGAAGAGTGCCAAGGCGCGCGAGAGCTCCTATGCGCTGTGCTACCTGGACATCGATCAGTTCAAGATCGTCAATGATACCTGCGGACACAGCGCCGGGGATGCGCTGCTCGGCCAGATGGGGGCGCTGCTGAAGTCCAAGGTGCGCTGGCGCGACACTCTTTCGCGTCTGGGCGGCGACGAGTTCGGTATTCTTCTGGAGAGCTGCTCGCTCGATGAGGCCATGCGCATGGCCGAGTCGCTGCGCGAGGCGGTACGCAACTTCCGCTTCAGCTGGGAGGAGCGCGTGTTCCGGCTCGGCGCGAGCATCGGCGTGGTGCCGATCACGGCCGACAATGAGGATATCGCGGCGATCCTGTCGGCCGCGGACGCCGCCTGTGCGGCCGCCAAAGAGCAGGGCCGCAACCGCGTGCATTCCTTTGCCGAGAATGACATCGAGCTGATGCGCAGGCGGCGCGAGATGCAGTGGGCCGCGAGGATCAACGCGGCGCTCGAGGAAGGGCGCTTCGAGCTGTTCCGCATGCCGATCCAGCCGCTGCAGAAGCCCGAGACCGGCGCGCACTATGAGCTGCTGCTGCGCATGCGCGACGAGAACGGGCGCATCGTCGCACCCGACACCTTCATCGCCGCCGCCGAGCGCTATGGCATCACGCCGAACATCGACCGCTGGGTGATCGAGAATGCGCTGCGCTGGCTGGTGTCCGAGGCCGACGAGCGTGAGCGGCTGGCGATGTGCTCGATCAATCTATCGGGCCAGAGCCTGGGGGACGACAAGTTCCTGCCGTTCGTCATCGAGCAATTTCACAAGAGCGGGCTGGATGCCACGAAGATCTGCTTCGAGATCACCGAGACCGCGGCGGTACAGAGCTTCTCGCAAGCCAACCGCTTCATCCAGGCGCTGCACGAGCTCGGCTGCAAGTTCGCGCTGGATGACTTCGGCACCGGACTGTCCTCATTCGGCTATCTGAAGCACTTTCCGGTCGATTACCTCAAGATCGACGGCAGCTTCGTGCGCGAGATCCTGCACGATCCGATCGACCGCGAGATGGTGCGCTCGATCAACGAGATCGGCCATCTCACCGGCAAGCAGACCATCGCCGAGTTCGCCGAGAATGCCGAGATCATCCAGATGCTCACCAACCTCGGCGTCGACTATGCGCAGGGCTACGGCATCGCGCAGCCGCAGCGGCTGCTGAAGGCGGTGAGCGCGGCGGCGGCGCCCGGGAGCGCGGGGCCGGCGGGGCCCGGCGCCGCTCCCGGCTGAGGCGCAAGCTCACACCAGAGGGTTCAACTCCAGTGGCGGCATCGATCACGCCAGAGGAGATTCGTCAGATGAATCTCCTCTGGTGTGATCGATGCCGCCGCTAGGGCTGTTTCCTCTGAATGTGAATGTGCCTGAGCCGGGGCGCCTGCGGGCCACCGGGGGTGCCTGCGGGCGGCCGGCGACCTCACTCGGGCAGCGGATAGGGCAGGGGCAGTGCCTGTGCTTGCACGGGGGCGACGGCGGGTCCCGCGACTGCATCGGGCTCGGCGCCCGCAGCACCGGGACCCGTCCCAGGCAGCGCGGTGACCGCGAGGAATTCCACGCTGCCATCGGCGCGCGCGGCCGCCTCGACCACCCGAAAGCCGCGACCGTCGGCGAGCTGCCCGGTATCGCCGGGGGCCAGCTGCAACGGCGCGCTGCTGACAAATCTCTGCATGCGCCGTTTGACGCGACCACGGTAGTGCGCCCGCGCGATCACTTCCTGGCCCGTGTAGCAGCCTTTGGCGAACGAGATCGCCCCGATGCAGTCGAGGTTGAGCATCTGTGCGACGAACTGGCCGGAGGTCGGCCCGTAGACCTGCGGCAGGCCCGCAGCGATGTCCAGCAGCCGCCATTGCGTGCGCGGCAGCTCCGGGGCGCACGGTGGCGCATCATTGGGCGCCAGCACGCGCAGCCGCCGCTGGGCATCGTAGGCCACGTCCATCCCGGCTCTCCCAACCGCGCCGGCCTCTCTACGCGGGCCGGCCTCCTCACGCGGGCCGGCGTCCCCGGCGTCCCCACGCGCGCCGACAATCCCGTAGAGCCGATGGTTGGCGCTCTGGTCTTCGATCGTCACCTTGGCGCGCAGCACGTAGCGTCGCAAAGTGCTCGAGGTCGTGGCGATCAGTTCCCGTGGCAGAACCGCCAGCAACTCGCCGGACTGTGAAGCGATCAGTGCGAGCAGCGCGAGGGCACGTCCCTGGGGGTTGTGCAGACCCGCGCGCATCAACACCCCCGGCGCGAGTGCCGTGACGTCGTTGGACAGCTGGCCCTGCAGGAACTTGCGCGCGTCAGGTCCATGAAAACTCAGTACGCCCAGATCATCGAGCGGCAAGATTGCGGTTTCGCTCATGGTCCGGTCACCGCCTCATCGAGAATGCCAGCAAGGTGCGCCGTCTCGTTCAGACGCTGGACACGCATGCTGTCGCGCTCGATGACGAGCTCGCTCAGCCCGCATGGCTCCTGGGCGATGTGCCAGTAGGCCGACAGCGGCAGGCCGAGCGCCTGCAGCAGCAATACGCGATTGCCGCTGTCGTGACCGACGATGACCACGGTGTCTGCTGCGTGCGCATCGAGGAGGGTGCGCAAGCCCTCGGCGATCCGGGCTGCCAGCATCGGTAGGGACTCGCCGGACGGAAAGCGTTGCAGCGCCGGTGCGTCGAGCCAGCGGGCATACTCCCGTGGCGAGCTGCGGCGCACTTCCTCGCAGGCTCTGCCCTGCCAGCTGCCGTAATCCAGATCGAGAAACTCGCTCGAGCTTCGCCGCCCGACGCCGCAGGCATCGGCAATCATCTGTCCGGTCAGCACACAGCGCTGCAGCGGGCTCGTATAGACCAGCGCCGGCTGCCAGCGGGCGTGAATGCTTGCCGCCGTCGCGCGCGCCTGCTCGCGGCCAAGCTCCGTGAGCGGCAGGTCGGCGCGGCCGCGAAACCGCGCGGGATCGATTCCCGCGACGTGCCCATGCCGGACCACCACAATGCGAGTCATGGCTGCTCCACGAGGATGAACCGCTGCCGCGTTGACGCTGTTCGATGAGTCCCCTAGACTGCTCATGATCATATCGCGGGGATGGAGTCCCCCGCCGAAAACCGCCGGTTGCTGATGACTCCTACCCGATCTTGAATTGCACGCGGCCAGATGCCGCGCGAGGGTGGTTCATGCGCGAGTGCCGTCCGGCGGGCGGCTGGTGACTGCGGACATCCGCGGGTCATCTTCCCATGGCCACGGTTCCCGTCATCCAGGCGGTACGCGCGCGAGAGATACTCGATTCGCGCGGCATGCCTACGATCGAGGTCGACGTGCGCCTGAGCGACGGCCGCTTCGGTCGTGCCGCGGCGCCTGCAGGCCGCTCGCGTGGCAAGCGCGAAGCGATGGAGCTGCGTGATGGAGATCGCGCGCGGTACGGCGGCCGGGGGGTGCGGCGGGCCGTTGCTCGGGTCGAGCAGCTGATCGCGCCGGCGCTCATGGGGACGCGGCTGGAAGACATCGCATCGCTCGATCGCCGCCTGATCGAGCTGGACGGCACGGACAGCCGTCTGCGTCTGGGCGCCAATACCATGCTGGCAGTATCCATGGCGGTGACCCGGGCGCTGGCCAACGGCGCCGAGCTCTACGAGCAATTGCCGCAACACACGCTCGGGCTGCTGCCGGTGCCGATGTTCAACGTGCTGAACGGTGGCGCTCACGCGGACAACGACATCGACTTCGAGGAGTTCATGCTCGCCCCGGTCGGCGCGCCGAGCTTTTCCGAGGCGTTGCGCATGGGAGTGGAGACCTATGAGGCGCTGCGGGCGCTGCTGCGCCGACTGGGCAAGGCCACGGCCATCGGTGATGAGGGCGGTTTCGCGCCGGATCTGGAGTCGCACGCGCAGGCGCCGGAGCTGCTGCTCGCGGCAATCGAGCACGCGGGGCTGCGACCGGCGAGCGATATGGTCATCGCGGTGGACGCCGCTGCCGAAGCACTCGCCGAGGGCACACGCTACGCGTTCCGTAAATCGATGCGGCGCTCGCGCACCACGGATCAGATGATTCAGTTTTACGAAGCCTGGCTGCGGCGCTATCCGATCTGGTCGATCGAGGACGGGCTCGGCGACAGCGATGTCGAGGGCTGGCGGCTGTTGACGGCGCAGCTCGGTGAGCGCGTGCAGCTGGTAGGAGACGACCTGTTCGCCACCCACGTGGATCTGCTGCGCACCGGTGCAGCGCAGGGCATCGCGAACGCAGTGCTGATCAAGCTCAACCAGGTCGGCACGGTTTCGGAGACTCTCGATACGATCATCGAAGCGCAGCGTACCGCCTACGGCGTGATCATCAGTCATCGCTCCGGGGAAACCGCCGATGACTTCATCGCCGACCTCGCGGTCGGCACGGCGGCCGGGCAGATCAAGGCCGGAGCGCCGGTGCGCGGGGAGCGAGTGTCCAAGTACAACAGATTGCTACGCATCGAGGAGGCGCTCGGCTCCGCGGCGCGCTACGCGGGCTGCGAATTCATGCAGCGGGGCGGCTTTCGTGCTCCGCGCCTGCCGACGGATCTACGCGAACCGACTGCAATGCAGCGACGACATGACTCGCCGTGACTTTGTTGGGATCGCGTGCGGTTTCCAGTGTCGAGGCGATGGCAGCGATGAAAGCCTTACGTAACCGTCTACCGTCAACCCCCTGGGAGGCTTCTGCGAAGAAAGGGATCAAGCTCCTCAGCTTTTCCATTTCCGGCCAGTGGCGCACCAGATGTTGCAGTACCTCTGCAATGATTTTCTCTCGAGTTTCGGTGTCCGGTAGCGCTATCTCCTCGACGAGATCGGCGCGCGACAGGAGTGCCGTATCCAGAGCTTGGGGGAAATTCGTAGTGGCGAGAAGTAGCACATTGGGATTTTGACGGCACAGCCGATCGAGTCCGACCAGCGCAGCATCGGTGGCGCGGAGTACGTCGATGGGGTTCTTCTCGAGGCTCAGGCGATAGCGGTCGGCAACTATGGTCTCTACTTCATCGAGTAGTACGATCACCGGCCCCGCAGTCGCGAGTCGAGGAATGGTTTCGTCGAAAACCCTTTTGACCTCCCTCTGGCTCTGGCCGACAGAGGAGCTGGCGAGTACGTGCGCATCCACCTCGATGAATAGAGCTCCTTCAGGCTTCAGGGCCTTGGCGACCTCGTTCGCCAGTCCGCGCGCAAGCGTTGTCTTCCCCGTTCCCGGCGGCCCGAATAAAACGATCAACCCGTGGACGGGCGCTACCTCGAACGGTAGCTTGCGACGGATAGTGAAGGCGAGCGCAGCTTGCGCAAGCAGGCGCTCGCGCACGACGCTCGCGATCTTTATTGCCTCCCAACAGGCGGCAAGTTGGTCGTCCGGTAACCGCAGCTGGCTAGCGAGGACTTCCACGGGGAGCCTCCTGGCGCGGCGTTCCGGCGCCTCTAACACTCATCGACGAGTTTGCGCCACGTAAAGCTCGATCGTGATTGGTCATGCCACGACGCTTCCCCCTTTCCCGGAACTGCTCAGGTTCCGTGCGGCCAAGGCGAGCGTAGATGAGGGTCTTCGCTTAGATCGGACCGCGGTAGAGTCGTCTGCCGGGCGCGCATACGTGTAATGCGCGCCCGCTTTGCGATGGGTGGCCACGCGATCTCCTCTGCAACACGACGCGCCGCTCGACGACGCGATCGGATCTCACGCAGGAGTCATTGGTCGTCCTGGGGACGACGGTTGCGCGAACTCCACCGCCGATGAGACTCTAGCAGGTCGGCAATGGCCTGTCAGTGACGGGACCCGATCGACCCGATCGGATAGATGACCGGTCTCGGCCGCCCACCCCTGCGAAGAGAGCTCGAGCGCCCCACGACCGCCCAGCGGCCGCGGTGGTCGATACGGCGCAGTTCTGGCACACTTGTCGACATGCCGGATCCCATCACCGAGGCACTCGCGGTGCGCACGGACGCATCGCGACCGCAGAATCCGCGGTCCGGTGCGAACGCGACGCAGGCCATGTTCACCGGCGCCGCCTCCGCCGGCGCAGTGTCCGCCGGCGCCGCGTCCGCGGGTGGCGCGAGCCTGCCGCACGCCGAAGTGGGCGGCCCGCAAGGTCCGGAGCCCACCCGCTACGGTGACTGGGAGCGCCGCGGACGCTGCATCGACTTTTGAAGGGGCAGGGGAGCTTGCATGGCGGAGCGGCCGTTATCACCGCACTTCACGGTGTACCGGTGGGCGTACACGATGACGCTGTCGATCCTGCATCGGGCGAGCGGCCTGGCGCTCTCGCTCGCACTGGTGGGATTCGTGCTGTGGCTCGTGGCCATCAGCCTGGGGCCCGCCACCTACGACGGCGTTGCGCCGGTGCTGCATTCGCTATGGTTGCGCGTGCTCATCGCGCTGGCGATCATCGCGCTCGTCTATCACTTCTGTAACGGTCTGCGGCATCTCGCCTGGGACATGGGCTGGGGCTTCGAGCTGCGCCAGGCGCGCGCGAGCGCCGTGGTCGTGGTGGTCGCGGCAATCCTCGCCTGCATCGCCTGTCTGTTCTTCCTGTTCCACGGTGCCGCGGGGGGCGCATGACGCTGCGCAGCCCGCTGGCCCGCGTGCTCAACCACGGCGCCGCCCACGGCGGGGTCAGTCACTGGATCGTCGAGCGCGTCACGGCGCTCGCGCTCGCGCCGTTGTCGATCTGGGTGCTGGTGACGCTGCTGTCGCTGCCACAGTTCGATCACGCCTCCCTCAGCGCCTGGGTGGCGGCGGGTTGGAATCCCGTGTGGCTCGCGCTGCTGGTGCTGCTTGCGGCCTGGCACTCCTGGCTCGGCGTGCAGGTCGTGGTGGAGGACTACGTGCACGGTGTGACCGTGAAGACCCTGACCCTGCTGCTGTCCACCTTCGTGCATACGCTGGTGGCTTTCAGCGGCGTCTACGCCGTGCTGCACATCGTGTTCCGGGGTGCGGCGTGAATGCCTGCCTTCGCGTGAGCGCCTACCGCGTGAGCGCCTGCCATCGCGTGAGCGCCTGCCCGTGAGCGCCTACCCGCTGGTCGACCATACCCATGACGTGATCGTGGTCGGCGCGGGCGGTGCGGGGCTGCGTGCCACGCTCGGTCTGGCCGAGGCGGGGCTCGCCACGGCGTGCATCACCAAGGTATTCCCGACCCGCAGCCATACCGTGGCTGCTCAGGGCGGCATCAGCGCTGCGCTCGGCAATATGGGCGTGGATGACTGGCGCTGGCACATGTACGACACAGTCAAGGGCTCGGACTGGCTCGGTGATCAGGACGCCATCGAGTTCATGTGCAAGCAGGCGCCTTCCGCCGTGCTGGAGCTGGAGCATTACGGGTTACCGTTTTCGCGTACGGACGACGGGCGCATCTACCAGCGGCCCTTCGGTGGCATGAGTACCGAATTCGGCAAGGGCATCGCCCAGCGTACTTGTGCCGCGGCTGATCGCACCGGCCACGCCATGCTGCACACCCTCTACCAGCAGTCGCTGCGTAACCAGGCCGAGTTCTTCATCGAGTATTTTGCCATCGACCTGATCATGCAGGACGGGGAGTGCCGCGGCGTGATCGCGCTGGATTTGGCTGAGGGCAAGGTGCACCGCTTCCGCGCGCAGACCACGATCCTGGCGACCGGTGGCTATGGACGCGCCTATTTTTCCTGCACTGGCGCGCATACCTGCACCGGGGACGGCGGCGGCATGGCGCTGCGCGCCGGCTTGCCGCTGCAGGACATGGAGTTCGTGCAGTTCCATCCCACCGGCATCTATGGCGCGGGCTGCCTCATTACCGAAGGGGTGCGCGGGGAAGGCGGCTATCTGACCAACTCCGCGGGCGAGCGCTTCATGGAGCGCTACGCGCCGAACGCCAAGGATCTCGCCTCGCGCGATGTCGTCAGCCGCGCCTGTACCATCGAGATCCGCGAGGGCCGCGGGGTCGGGCCGCACAAGGATCATATTCATCTGCACCTCGAGCACCTCGGGCCCGAGGTGATCCACGAGCGCCTGCCGGGTATCGCCGAGACGGCGCGCATCTTCGCGGGCGTGGACGTGACGCGCGAGCCGATCCCCATCCTGCCCACCGTGCACTACAACATGGGCGGTGTCCCGAGCAACATGCACGGCGAGGTGGTGACCGTGCGCGATGGCAGCGAGAGCCTCGTGCCAGGGCTGATGGCGGTGGGCGAGGCCGCGTGCGTGTCGGTTCACGGCGCCAACCGTCTGGGATCCAATTCGCTGCTCGACCTGGTGGTGTTTGGTCGCGCGGCAGCGCATCACTGCGCGCTGAATCTCGAGCGCGGTGCGCGCCAGCGGCCCCTGAGCGCCGACGCCACCGAGCCGGCGCTCGCGCGGCTGGACCGACTGCGCCACGCGCAGGGCTCACGACCCACCGCCGAGATTCGCCTGGAGATGCAAAAGATCATGCAGGCCGACGCGGCGGTGTTTCGCACCGGCGAGACCCTGGGGCAGGGCATCGATAAGCTGTCGCGCACGCTCGAGTCGTTCGCGGACGTGCGGGTCTCGGACCGCGGCCTGATCTGGAACACCGATCTCGTCGAGACCTTCGAGCTCGAGAACCTGCTGCTGCTGGCGGCGGCCACGATCCACTCGGCGGCCAATCGAACCGAGAGCCGCGGTGCGCACGCGCGCGAGGACCATCCGGAACGCGATGACGTGCACTGGCTGAAGCACACGCTGTGCTGGATCGATGCCCAGGGCAAGCCACGCTTTGATTACCGTCCCGTGCACCTGCAGACACTTACCGACGAGGTCGAGACGATTCCACCCAAGGCACGCAGCTACTGAGGCACCGACAGCCACAGGTTCAACCGCACAGATTCAACCGCACAGGTTTACCAGCCATGGTCGAGTTCGCACTGCCCGCCAATGCCCGCATCGACAAGAGCGCCGCAAAACACTACCCGGCGCCGGCGGGAGCGCGTCGCGTGCGCACCTTTCGCATCTACCGCTTCGATCCTGCCAGCGGGCAGCGTCCGCGGATCGACCGCTACGACCTGGACATGGACAAATGCGGGCCGATGGTGCTCGATGCGCTGCTGAAGATAAAGAACGAGGTCGATGCGACGCTGTCGGTGCGCCGCTCGTGCCGCGAGGGCATTTGCGGCTCCTGCGCGATGAACATCAATGGGCTGAACACGCTCGCCTGTACGCGCAGCTGCGCCGACCTGGGCAGCGGCGACATTCGCATCTATCCACTGCCGCACATGCCGGTGGTCAAGGATCTGGTCACCGACCTCACTACTTTCTATGCGCAGTACGCCGCGATCAAGCCGTGGCTGCAGACCCGTACACCCCCTCCGCCCGACAGCGAGCGGCTGCAGAGCAAGCACGACCAGCAGCGCATCGACCGTCCGTCGGCCTGCATCCTGTGCGCCTGCTGCTCGACTTCCTGCCCGAGCTACTGGTGGAATTCCGAGCGCTACCTCGGGCCGGCGGCGCTGCTCGCGGCGTACCGCTGGATCGTCGACAGCCGCGATGAGGCCGTCGGCGAGAGGCTGGATGCGCTGGAGGATCCCTTCCGGCTGTACCGCTGTCACACCATCATGAATTGCGCGGAAGCCTGTCCGAAGGACCTCAACCCCGCGCGCGCGATCGGTGCCATCAAGCAGATGCTCTCCGAGCGGCAGCACTAGCGCTGCGCTGCGCGCCTGCCAGGGAGCCAGTAGCGCATGGACGAGACAGGCGGCAGAGCGCCCGCTGCGGCGGCAGCGGTGGCTGCCGCGTCGGCAGCTGCGGAGCCGGCAGCGGCAGCGGCGGGCGCGTTCGTGTCCCATCCGGGCCGGTCGCGTCTGGCGTGGCGCTGCCGGCGCGGGACGCTGGAGCTCGACCTGCTGCTGCACGGGTGGCTGGAGAGGCATTACGAGCGCGCCACCGGTGAGCAGCGCGCGCAGTTTGCTGCGCTTCTGGAGTTGCCTGACCCGGTTCTGGCTGCCTACCTCATGGGTGTGGAGCGGCCACCCCAGCCTGCGCTGGGTGCCCTCATCGAGGCCATCCGCGCCAGTCGAGCCCTGCTGCCCCGCGGTGGCACCGCGGTCTGATTCCGCGTCGCTTTTGGCATATTATGTAGAGCGAAGGCGCCGGAACCTTTGCGCCGAGCCGGCGGTCAAACCTGCGCTCGCATGTCCGCGGCAAGTGCCTGAGGCAGCGTCGGTGACCGCCACCCCTGATAGACTCGAGTCGGCGACGAACTTTCCGGAGCGTTTAAAGTCTATCCAGGTCGCAGACCGGCGGCCTGGCAGCCTTATGGCGGGATTGCCCATGGGCCCCGATGCGAGTGACCTGGGTCTGGTGCGACGGGTGCAGCGCGGTGAACGCGGTGCCTACGACCTGCTGGTCCTCAAGTACCAGCATAAGGTCGTCAAGCTCGTGATGCGCTATCTGCGCGATCCGGCCGACGCCGAGGACGTGGCACAGGAAGCCTTCATCAAGGCTTACCGCGCGTTGCCACAGTTCCGCGGCGACAGTGCCTTCTATACCTGGCTCTATCGCATCGCCATCAACACCGCCAAGAACGCGCTGGCCGCGCGTGATCGCAATCCGGTCACTTATGATCTGGATTTGCAGGGCAACGATGAATCGGCGGATATAGTGGCGCGGCTGAAGGATCCTGAAACTCCCGAGGGGCTGGCGCTCACCGAGGAGATCCGGACGACCGTCAACGCGGCTATCGAAGAGCTTCCGGAGGATCTGCGCACCGCGATCGTGCTGCGCGAGCTGGAAGGCATGAGCTACGAGGAGATTGCGGCGTCCATGGAGTGCCCCGTCGGCACGGTCCGATCGCGTATCTTCCGTGCTCGCGAGGCGATCGATCGGCGGTTGCGAGAAGTCTTCGAGGCGGGGCTGGGGCGGACGGAGGAGCTGGTGTGAACCAAGACGAAGTAGAAAGCCAGTTATCCGCGATGTTCGACGGCGAGCTGCCGCCCGCGGAATGCGAGCTGCTCTCGCGCCGTCTGGATCGTGACGAGAACCTGAGGGCACGCTGGTCGCGCTATGCGCTGATCGG
>JASHPX010000266.1 GCA_030037905.1 Gammaproteobacteria bacterium | reverse complement strand
CATCACGCTCGGCTACATTCCAAACGGACCAAACGTGCCGACCATCGCTCTCAACGAAGATCGAAGCGGGGCTTACGACCAGCCCCTGTTGCGCGTGCCGCCACCCAATCCCGTCGATCAGCAGACGATCTGGAACATGCGCGTCGTCGGCTATATGACCGACCTCGGCTGCTCGCAGAGCGATCAGGAGTGGATCGAGGACCAGCACGGCCGCGAGATCGCCTACATCGGCAGCGGAGCCGGAAGGGACACCAATCCGATCACGGGCGCCGTGGAACCATGTGGGGTTGCGATCTACGACGTCACCGACCCTGCGCACCCGGCATTCATGTCCAATATCGCGGGTGATCCGGCGGGCGGCAATGCCCCGCACACCTTCGTGTGCGGCGGCGATACGCTGCCGCACGGGGTGAAGGGCAACTTCTATCTGCTCACGCACCGCGGCAACACCGCGACCGCCAGCGGTCGTGACGAGATCTGGAACGTCACCGATCCGGCGCACCCGGTGCTGCTCACCACCATAGTGAGAGGGCTCGACGCGTACCACAAGAGCTTCTGGGAATGCGACACCGGCATCGCCTACCTGATCGGCGATCGCGCCAGCAACTCCTGGCACGGCAAGGAGCTGCATGACCTGATCTATGACCTGAGCGATCCAGCGCAGCCGAAGTTCATCCGCGAGTTCGGGATGGTCGGGGCGCAGCCGAGCGCCAACATCGCGACGGCGCGGCCGTGTATGAACGCCGCGGGCTCCTCCAACTGCTATGAAGGAGTGACCCATCCGCCGATCGGGATGCATGAAACCTACTCGGCCGGTGCCAAGTTGAACCTGGTCTTTCACTCGTACGGCCCGGGCAGGGCGGGCGTCATCCAGATCACGAACCGGACGAAGCTGCTCGGCGGTTGCAATCCGGCTGTGAACCCCAACGCCTCGGCGAATTGTGCGGCCGATCCGACGCAGGCGGATCTGCTGTATCCGCAGGTGAGCTACATCACCATGAACCCGGCGCAGGGCGCGCACGACGCCATGCCGGTCTTTGGTGTACCTATTCCGGAGGAGCAACAGAACTATCTCGATGGCCGGCCGCAGTCGTGGAACATCGACATCGTGACCTCCGAGGAATTGGGGCCCTGCAATAGCGGTGCGCCCCATGATGCGTACATCATGGATATCACGGATATCGGCGCGCCATGGCCGATCGCAACGTTGAATGTGCCGCAGTTCCCCGGGGATTTCTGCCACCGTTCGGCGCGCTTCGGAGCCCACCACACCCCTTGGGAGATCTACGCGCCCTACTACGGTCGGCTCGCCTTCGTGAGCTGGTTCGCCGGTGGGCTGCGCGTCTGGGACATTCGCGATCCGGTCAATCCGCGCGAGGTGGCCTACTTCATCCAGAAGCCGACGGGTCGCGAGATCCCCGAATGCCGGAGCACCTCTCGGGGACAGCGCACGTGCACCGCCGAGCCGTATATGGATATCGTCGAGGTGGATGACCGCGGTTATATCTACGGCGTCGACCGCGCGGGAGGCGGGGTCACCATCCTCGAGCTGACAGGATCGGCTGAGGCTGTGGTCACCTCAGCACACCGGCACTGAGGTCCTGCCTCTCAGGCGGCGATCACGTAATCGGTCCACTCCGCGATCTTGCCGTCCTTGACGAAGAACACGCCCGCGACGTGGAAGACGCGCGCGCCCTGCGCCGAGGTGAAGTGATCGTGCCGCTCGTTGAGCACGATCGGGCCGGCCGCGTACATGCGATGAATCTGGAAATCGACCTTCTGCGCGCGCTGTAGAAAACCGCCGATCAGCTTCGTGATCGCGTCGCGCCCGACGGTCGGCTTCGCTGTCTCGATGACACGATACACCGCATTGTCGGCGAAGAATGCAACGACCTTACCGGCGTCGAGCGTCGCCCAGGAGGCGCAGAAGTCCCTCACGGTGCGCATGTTGGCCTGCTCGGCATCGTGGAGTGCAGTGCCGGTCAGCTCGGCCGCCGCCGCAGGAGCTGGCGTGAATGCCGCCGCGGCGAGCGCTGCCAGTCCCGATCCGGCCAGCGCGAGCAGCTCGCGGCGTGGCGGTGACATCGCTGTATCGATTTTATCCATGGTGCTTTCTTCTCCTGTGGCTATTCGCATGTGGCTATTCGCATGTGACTATTCACCTGTGGCCATTCACGCGCCGGTGCCGGCGCGTGTGGCCGTCGTGTGCTTCAGGATCCAGGTGGCGACTGTCTGCAACGCCGCCGGATCCATCGTGCTCTGGATGCTGACATATTCATTGGGTTCTCCGGTGCGAGCAGGCTGGAACAGATGGTTCAGCCCGGGGAGCTCCTGCACCTCGAAGTCGAGGTTGCCTCCGGCCTGCAGCGCCCGGCGTACGGCGGGCAGATTCAGCGCCGGCGGCACCTGCAGGTCCTTGCCGCCGAACAGCGCCAGCACCGGACAGCGCAGCTTCGCGAGCGCCGGCGCCGGGTCGTAGCGCAGGAAGTAACGGAACCACGGCGTATCGAGCCGTCGGATCGCGGTGTCGACGCGCGCCGGCGGCGCCATCCGCGAGAGCTGTTGGCGCAGCTGTGCCTGTCTGGCCGCATCGCCGCCGCCGGCCTGCCGTTCCACGATGGCCAGCAAGTCGCGCTCCTGCTCGATGCGTTGCCGGGCCAGCGCCGACGGCACACCCGCTGCGGTGAGGATCGCCTGCACCTGCGCGACCAGCAACCGATCGCCGCGCACGCCGGGGCCCGCGAGCAGCACGACGAAGGCGACGCGCCGGTCGCGTGCCGCCACCATCGGCGCGATCACACCGCCTTCGCTATGACCGATCAGTCCGACTCGTCGCGCATCGATTTCCGGAAGAGCGCGCAGGTAATCGAAAGCCGCGCGTGCGTCTGCGGCGAAATCCACGGTGGTGGCCGTCGCCTCGCTGCCGCTCGAGCCGCCCACGCCGCGCTTGTCGTAGCGGAGCACCGCGATGTGCCGGCGCGTCAGATAGTCGGCCAGCACCAGGAAGGGCTTGTGGCCGAAGACCGTCTCATCGCGATCGTTCGGTCCGGAGCCGGCGATCAGCACCACCGCAGGAAATGGGCCGCGGCCTGACGGCACCGTCAGCGTGCCGGCCAGGGTGATGCCCGCGGCACGGTCCTGGAAAGTCACGGCCTGCTGGCGGTAGGGCACAGGACCGTGCGGATTCTGCGGATGGGGCGGGGAGAGCTGAGCGAGATGGGTCTGCCGCGTCAGGACGAGCGGCAGAACGGCACCCTGCGTCCACGTGCCCTCGATGCGGCTGCCGCTCGCGTCGATGACTCCCTCGAAGCGCCCACCGACGGCGCCGACCTCGATCGTCAACCGAGTGCCGCTGCGCGTGACGGAGCTGACGGGAATACCACTGGCGTTCTGGTCCGGGCTGTCCAGCGTGGCGGTCAGCTGGCCAGCCGTCCCCGTGATGTGAAACACCACGCGCAGGTTCACCGCGCCGGCGTGCAGCGTACCGGCCCATGCTCCGATGATGTCGGCCTCGCGCGAGGGCGCCGCGAGTGGCACCGCGACCGGCGCTTGCGCTGCCGCCGTGGTCTGCGCGCGCGCAGCCGCCCCGCAGCCACAGCCGGCCGCGACGGCTAGTGCCGCGAGCATCCACACTGGCTTCATCTCCCCTCCTCATCCGCGGCCGGGCACCGCCGGGCCGTCCGCAGTCCGGCGAAACAGTATAGGCCCGGAGTCTACGCGACGCGTTTTCGACGAATGGCTTCCCAACCCTTGCAGGCAAGACCGATGTAGGCCGGAATGGGCTTGGCGCCCGTGCTGTAGTAGATGATAGTTCGCCGCGTCAGGTGCAGCGCGCGCGCGGCAGCGGAGAGTGACAGCCCATGCCGCTCCATCCAAGCGTTGAACTGCGCGGTCGGAAACGCATCGCCCGACTGTTCCTTCGAAAGCCTGTAAAGGGCCTGGGCCGGGATCCCGATATCGGCCGCCGGCCACTCGACACCATGCCCCCATTCCTCGACCTGGACGGTCGCAAAGAACCCGGAGTTCCGCAGCCGTTCGTGACCGGGTGCCTGCAGATATTCGCGGACATCGACCTCGCTTTGCTTGCCGCTCTCCCAGGTGACGCGGAGTCCCGCCGGCGGCACGGCGTCGACTCGCGTAATCTCGAGTTTCACTGTGGTTTCCCCGGATTGAGGCGGCACCATTCAGCCATCGGCTCGGCGCAATGTTTGGGCGCGATGCAGCGTGGTCGTCGGTTTTGAGTGTGGTGAATAATATTCACCATGTCAACTCGCTCCAAGCCGCGGCGGCGGCGCTCTCCACTATTGCACATAGTGCAGCTCGATGGCTCTGGAGGTCGGCCGGCGATTGCATTCGCGTGGTAGCCGCAGATCTCGCAACGCATGCATATCTTCCGGTCAGAGTGGGCGGCGGTTCTCAAATCCCCGCGGCTGCCCATTCCGCGACACAGGTCGCACCCCGACCTACTGTGGGCGCTACAGTTGCCCGCGACATCCTTGCAAGGCGGCCCCAAGCTGGCCCGCAGGCAGCTGGAGTGACGATATGTCGAGATTGGATCGCAGGGCCTGTGCGCTGGTCGCGTTGATCGCCCTCGCCAGCTTTGCCGGTACCGCCTCGGTCGATGCGCAGAGTCAAGGCTCGCAGGAAAGGCAGGCACACCGGCTCTCCATGGCGCAGCGACAGGCCGCCTGGCGCAAGGCCGCGGCACGACCGGGCCGAGGTACTTTCCCGGCCCGCGCGCAGGCCGGGCATCCGCGTGCACGCTGGCGGGCTGCCTATGCACGCGAGCGCCCGCCGCTGAACTATCAGCGGGAAATGGTCGCTCGCGGCCTCATGGAGCGGCGCCTGGCGGACGGTAGCGTCATGCACGACACGCTCCTCGCCGACGGCGCCCGATTGCGCGTGGTCTCCCGTGGGGCCGCCGCGAATCGGGTTCGCATCGTTCGTTACGGCAACACCCTCAGCGGTACGGTAGAGCGCACCATTCGGCCGGGGCTCACGAGCCGCACCTTCGTCGGCGGCGGGCGCGTGCTGTATACGCGCGTCTACCAACGCCACGTCTGGCACCGGTTCGGCAGAGCGCTGGCGTACGACACATTCGTGCCGGCTGTGCGATACCCCGCGGTCTATTACGCCTGGGCCCTCGCCCGATGGCCGCACCCGGTCTCCTATGGCTGGAGCTGGTCGGCGCAGCCGTGGTACCCGACGTACGGTGTCCTGTTCACGCCGTATCCGGTGTACACGAGCCCCGATCTGTGGATGACCGACTACATCATCGCTCAGAGCATGCAAGCGGCCTATCAGGCGCAGACCGCCGCACCAGCAGCCGCGCAGACCGCCGCACAGCCGCTACCGTGGGGTCCTGCGGCCGCCGCGTCGCAATCGAGCGATGCACCCACGGCGGCGCAGGCGAGCGATACGGCACCTGCCGTGCAATCGAGCGGTACACCGTCCACGGCGCAGTCGAGCGGTGCGCCGCCGGCGCCAGTGCCCCTGCCACCGGCCATCACGCCACAGGTCAAGGCGGACCTCGACGCCGAGATCAAAGTTCAGCTGCAGGAGCAACGAGCCGCGGCGGCAACCCCGGCGGTCTTCACGGCTCAGAGCACCCCGCCCGCGCTCAGACCCAATCACGTGTTCTTTCAGGTCGTCGAGCCGCTCGACGTTCCGTCAGGTCATCCCAACCGCTCCTGCTCGCTGAGCGCTGATGATTACATCAAACGCACCGGCGGCATGAGCAATGACGATTGGAAGATCCCGGTGACGGTTGAGCTCAGTGGACCCTCCGACTGCCCCGAGGGCCTGCACACGCGCATCGGGCTCAACGACCTGAGTGCCATGGAGAACGAGCAGGAGGCCCAGGTGATGGAGGCGATGCGGGCGGCCTCCAAGGGCAAGGGCATAGGGTCGAATGGTCCGCCGAGCGGCCCAGGGACGCAGCCGACCTTTATTGCCGAGGGCAGCGCGGCTCCGGATCCGGGCGCGCTGCAGGCCATCCGGCAGGTGCAGTGAGGGAGCGCTGCCGCCGCACAGGCGGGTACGCAGAGGGCGATTGCGCAGAGGCGAGTCCCGGGTGTCGACCATGATCGGCGAGCTCATCGATCACTATCGTATTTCGGACCTCATTGGTCGCGGCGCAATGGGGGCTGTTTACAAGGCGCTCGATGTCAATCTCGACCGCTGGGTCGCGATCAAGGTCATGGGCGCGGAGGTTCGCAGCGACCCTGCCTTCGTCGAGCGCTTCCGTCAGGAGGCGCGCCTGCAGGGCGCACTCAATCACCCCAATGTCGCGATGCTCTTCGATTACTTCGTCCACGACGGAGCGCCCGTCGCAGTGATGGAGCTCATCGAGGGAGAGAGCCTGGAGCAGCTGATCCGGCGGCGCGGAGCGATTCCGGCGCACGAAAGCCTGCCGATATTCAAGCAGGCACTGCGCGCGGTCGCCGCTGCGCATCGAGCCGGCATCATTCATCGTGATCTCAAGCCCAGCAACCTGATGATCACCAAGGAGCACATCGTCAAGGTGATGGATTTCGGCATTGCCAAGCGGCAAGGCGCGACGGGGGCGACCCAGGTGAGCACGAGCGTCGGCACCGTGCTCTACATGGCGCCGGAGCAGATTCTCGGCCGTACCATCGATTGTCGCACCGATGTGTACGGCCTCGGGACCACGCTCTACGAGCTGCTGAGTGGGCAGCCGCCGTTCAGCCCCCAGGGCAAGGCCCCGTACATGGTCTTGAACGCCCATGTGAACGATCTGCCGCAGCCGCCGACGGTCCACTGTCGTCATATTCCGCAGCGGATCGTAGAGGCCGTGATGCGCGCGCTCGCCAAGGATCCCAACGCGCGTTTTCAGAATGTGGATGAGTTCATGCGTGCGTTGCCGGATGTGCCCGCACCCGAGGCGACCGCACCGCCGGTGGCCGCGAGCGACACGGTGGCGTTCGAATACTCGCCACCGACGGGTGGAGACGCCGTGGATATTCACCCGCGCAGCGGCCTGGAGCGCAGCGGCACGCTGATGCTCGAACACGCGCGGTCCGCACACCGCAACCCGTACGAGGCGATGTCACCCAGCGCCGCGGCGGCGACAGCGCAGCAGGGTCCGATGCCACATCCGCGAGGTGGTCGGCCGCGTATCCTCGCGGGGGTGCTCGTCGCGATACTCGTGATCGCGCTCGGCACACTGGTCGGTTACAGGCAGCTGCATGCGACGCTCCGGAATGCCCGCGTCATCGCCAGCGAAACTCCTCTCACTGACACGCAGGCGTCGACGGCAATGCCGACACCCACGCCAACGCCAACATCAACACCGCCACCGACGCCTGCGCAGCCGGATCTATCGGGTACCTGGCGCGGCGAATATGTGGATGGCTCGGGCAAGCAGTTGCTGCGCGTCGTCAGTCTGAGCATCAGCCGCGTCTACGAGGACGGCGGCATCGAAGGCACATTGCAGTACGAAGCGGCATCGGGAGAGGGCGAGTGCAGCCTGCATCCACGTGGCAGCAACTATTCGGCCGGCGAGCGGCGGCTGCAGCTCAGTCCCGAAGGCTGCAGTGCGCATTATCCCAGGGAACTGAGTGTGCCGGTGGACTTCGACGGCGTGAATCCGCGCGCGAACACGCTCCGGGACGGCCGCATCGAAGCGCCCACAGGCGAACTGATCAGCGTCAAGCTGAAGCGCGTAAGCGAGCCCGGGGCACGACCGTCCGGTACGCGCACCGGACGCAAGGGTGGCGACTCTGACGCCGAGGTGTCTTAGTCTAGTCTTAGTCTAGTCTTAGTCAGGTCTTAGTCAGCCGTCGAAGGCTCCGTAATCGCCGCGCCACCGATCGCGGCGGCCCACTGCAGCCGCTCGGGAGCTGGCGCCAGGGCCAGCAGCCGGTTGAGCGCACTGCAGACGGCCAGCAGCGCCGCGGTAATGATGCTGGCGTGCAAACCGACACCGAAGCGTGTGGCCGAGCCGGCCAGGCTCAGCTCGACGAAGGCCGCGGCTTGGGCGGCGGCGCCCGCGCCGACGGCGCGCTCCTCGTAGGAATGGATGGCGACCGGCAGCCC
>JASHPX010000029.1 GCA_030037905.1 Gammaproteobacteria bacterium | reverse complement strand
ATCACTTCCAGTCCCTGGCCGAAGTCAAAGATCGCTTGTTGCGCTTCCAGGAGCACTACTGCGCCGCCGCTCGCCCTTTCCAGTGGAAATTCAACCGCGAGGACTTGAGAGCACTGCTGGCCAAGATCCGCACACATGAGAAAAGCTTCCGCAAGGCAGCCTGAGAATACGTCACCGAACTTAAGGGCCAGAGTACTAAGGAGATGAATCATGCGTAAGCGGGTGACGCTGAGCGGGGGAGTCCTGCTGAGCGGCGCTGCACAGCGGGTCCATTGGCGCGCCCGAGGGCGCGTAGCGCTGAGCGCTGTGCTGGGGATCACGGCGGGCCTGGCGCTGCTGGAAGCGCCGCCGGTGATGGCAGCAGCGCCGACGTGTCAGGAGCCGCCGTTGGCTTCCCCGGTGTTGCAACAGCAGTTCAAGGACGTCGCGCCGGGCGTGCCGTATCAGGCAGGTGTGCCACCGGTCACGGAGCGGCCGCAGGGCAAGGCGTCGATCTTGCGCACGGTCGAGGATCAGATGGGTTTCATCCGCGGGGCCGGAGGAGGCGAAACTCTCCACGGGATCAACCGCCTGCGCTATAGCGGCTGCGGGGAGATCGTGGAGGACGGCCACACCTATGAGGTGAGGCAGTACATCTATGGGATCAGTCTGGAAGAAAACGCGGCGCGCGAGGACATCGAGGCCGAGGCGCCGCAGGGCAAAGTCCGTCTGATTCGCGTGGTGCGCGGCAATGAAGCGTGGGATGAGAGCAGCCCCGGGGTGGGCACGCACTCGGCCGATGAGCTCGCCAGGCAGCGGCAACTGCAGCTGGGGCGCACGCCCTTTGGAATAGTCAACGCCATCACGAATCTCGATGTCAATCGGATCAAGGTACGCGACACCGGTCATGGCGCGGTGACGCTGGAGCTACCGGTGGATGGGGTGTCCACGAAGGTAGTGCTGGACCGGAACTATCGTCCCGCGACGGTGACGCAGCGAGTGGATCACCACCTGATCGTGGATGAGTACAGCGACTATCACGATCTGAACCAGTACGGGCTGATGATTCCCAGGCACATCGCGGAGACCATTGACAGGCATCCGCACCTGACTCTGCACATCATTCGCTCGGAGATGGCCGACTACGAGGTATTCCCGGCGCCGGCATTCGAGGCTCCGTTCCCGCCGCCGGCGAAGGACGACAATTTTGAATTTACGCAGGGTTTCAATGGCAGGTTCGTGCCAGTTTACCCGGCCGCGGTGGGGACGACCCCGCGTCTGGCCGACGGGCATCCGGATCTGGCCGGCTTCTGGGGTCAGCCACCAGGGAACTTTCGGCGGCCTGCGACGGGCAACCCCGATCAGCTCAACTTTCCGGCACGTCACGGTATTTTTTCCAACTTTGAGAATGACTTCTTTGTGCTCGGTCAACAGGGCAGCAACGTCCCGCTCTACAAGCCGCAGTACTGGTCGCAGATACACTCCAATCAAACCAACGCCGCGAATCTCGACCCCTACCTGCAATGCATGCCGGTGCCGCCGCCTCGCCTGGGTCCGCCGGTGAGGATCGTGCAAACTTCCCGTGATTTCCTGTTCTTCAATAACGGGGCCGTGGGTACGCCCAACACTTACCGCGACATCCCCATGGGACCCGCGTTCCATGAGCCCGATCCGGACGGCACCTTGCAGGGTGATCCTGCGTCACACTGGGACGGGGATACGCTCGTGGTGGATACGGTAGGTTACGACGATCAGACCTGGCTCAGTCGAGCCGGATACATGGCCGGCTACAACCTCGAGACCATCGAACGACTGCACCGGCAGGGCAATCGGCTGAGCTACGACGTCACGGTCGAGGACCCGGACTACCTGCAGAGGCCGTGGGTGCTGCCGACGCGGTATGTCTATGTGCTTCCCGACGACCACCGCTTCGTTGAGCGCGGAGGGCCGTACATGTGTAACAGCCCGGGGATACCCGCGGTCGGAGCTACGCTGGGGTAAGGATGGGATACGCCTGTTTCGGCGTCTCGGCTACCGCAGATCTATGCGATCGATATGCTCCAGGCCCGCGTAGTCCGAGACGATGATTCGCTCGCCGGGGGCAAGGCCGCTCAGGACCTCCACTTGCTCGGCGTTGCGGCGCCCGATTTTGATGGAGCGCCGCTGCGCAGAGTGGCCATCCTTGGTCAGCACGAAGATCCAGTCTCCGGCGGTAGTCTCCAGGAAGGCGCCGGCCGGAATGATGGTTGCGGCCCGATCCGCACCTAGCGTGAGCTTTCCCTGCAAATTCTGACCTGGAAGCAGCCCTGACGGCTCGGCGCCGGTGAAGGCGAGATCCACGGTAAAGGTGCCGTCAGTCACCTGCGGGTAGACACGAGTGACCCGCAGGGGCCACGTTCCGTCGTTGATTTGTATCTCTGCAACCTGCCCGGTCTGTACGCGACCCAGATAATACTCGTCGATTGCCGCGGACAGTTTGTATCCGGTGCCAGGCGTGATAACCGCGACTCGCGCGTTACTGCCGAGACTCTGGCCGACCTCGAGATCCATGGCGGTGAGACGGCCCGAAACGGGCGCCCGCACGACCAGGTCATCGAGAGTGCCGTGGGTGATTTTCACGTCCTGTTCCAGGGTGCTCAGTTGACGGCGGATCTGCGGCATCTGCTGCACTCGTAGCCGCTCCTGCGTCAGATTGCTCGCCTCCTGCATGGGGCGTATTTTTACGTCGTAGTCGAGTTGATCCTGGAGCTGATCGACCGTCTCCTTCGCCACCGAGTTCTCCGCAAGCAGCACCTTGCGGCGATCGAGAGCGCGACGAGCCGTGATAATGCTGTAATCGATCTGAGCGAGCGCCTTCTCGTTAGCCACGCGATTCTGCTCGAGCTGTGTCTGATAGGTCTGGAGCTCCGTGATGGACTCGATCAGTCGGCCTTCCCTATCGAGCACGTCCAGTTCCAGGTCCGTATTCGACAGATCGACGAGCGGTTGTCCTGCCGTCACCCAGTCTCCGGCCTGCGCCAGCAAATGCTGCACGCGCCCGCCTTCAAGGGCATCGACATAAACCGTGCTGAGGGCAACCACGGTACCACTGAGCGGAATGAGATCATGGAATGCGCCGCGCTCAGCGGTAGCCAGCGTAACATTCGATGCCGCAAGGCGCACTGTGCGCTCGGTGTTGCTGAACACGACTGCGGCTGCAACCAGCACGAGTCCGATCGCGAGCCCCGCCCCGGCGCTGGTCCGGACGGGAAGAGGCCACCTTGACCAGTGCCAGGGAGGATGCACGATCTCCCGGTCCATCCCCTCTGGCGGCAGTAACCTGGGGGGGATGACGCGCAGGCCCTCGCGCATGGCGTTACTCATACCGCAAGGCCGCAACAGGCTTCGTGCGCGCCACGAGGAGCGCTTTACCGGAGACCGTGGCGAGCGCGATCAGGAGAGCCACTACACTCGCGCCCACGAAAATTAATGGGTCAAGGGCGATGTGACGGAGAAAGCCATTCAGCCATCGGTTCATCGCGAAATAGGCGATGGGCCACGCGATGACATTGGCCCACAGTACCGGCTTAGTAAATTCCCAGGTGAGCAGGCGAAGCACATCAACGGTTCTCGCTCCCATCACCTTGCGAATGCCGATCTCCTTGGTTCGCCGCTCGGTAGTCGAAATCGCGAGCCCGACCAATCCCAGACAGGCCAGCAGCAACGCAACGCCCGAAAATACCGCGAACCCCTGCGCTTCCCGAAGCACGAACAGGTAGCGGCCCTCGACAAAGCTATTGAGGAACATGGGACCGATCGGCTCCGTTGTCCCGGTCGCCACCCATACGCGATCGATCGCCGCCAGGGTTTCCGGGATGTCGCGACCGGTAAGTCTAAGATGAGCGTGAACGCTGTTAGGATCGTCATCCTCATTCACATAAATTGTCGGATCGATCGGATGCTGTACCGAGTCCAGTGAGACATTCGGCACCACGCCGATAATTTGCAGCGGCCTTGCTTTGCAAATTGGAGGCTTTTGAACCTCGAGAATTTGATCGATGGCTGCAGCGGGTGACGCATAACCAAGTCGGTGGGCGGCGGCGTCGTTGATGACGGCGGCGCACGGATCTTTCGAATTGAACAGGCGACCGGCAACCGGCTCGAGGCCGTAGAATTTGAGCAACCCTGCCTCCATATTGGCGACACGTAAGTCTACCGACGTTCCGTCCTTCAGCTTGAGGGGTTGAGATGCTATTCCTCCGTTCGCAAACGAGAATGGGGGGTCGCCACAGGCTGCTGCTCGCACTCCGGGCAGCGCCCGCCACGCAGTCATCAATGCTCCATCACAGGTCTGATTCGGGGGCATGTCTCCGATATACAGCACCTGGTCGGTGTCCATGCGCAGCGCCTCTCGAGTCGCAAAGTCCCGCTGCTGATAGACGACGATGGCGGCAATCGCGAGCCCGATCAGCGTTGCGAATTGTGTGGTGACGAGCACTTGCCTGAGCAGGTTCGATTTGTGCGGGCCGGTTGACTGGGATTTCAGGGTGGCTGCCGGCTTAAATGCCGAGAGGATAAAAGCGGGATAGAGACCGGCGAGAACGCCGAGTAATACAACTGCACTGCCAAGTCCGGCGAGCAGTAGGGGGTCGTGCCAGTAATTGAGCACTGCGCGGACATCCAGCGCCGCATTCACATAGGGAAGCACTATGAGCGTGAGCACGATCGCCACCGCAGTGGCAATCAGCACGGATATCAGCGATTCCCCAAGGAATTGCGTGATCAGCGCGCGCCGCCGCGCACCAGACACCTTGCGGATGCCGACTTCCCGCGCTCGCCGCGCAGATCTCGCGGTCGAAAGATTGACGAAATTAATGCAGGCAATGAGCAGAATGAGGCCACCACTGAGCGCCGTCATGGTGAGCAGCCCTTCGATGCCAGGATTCAGCCTCGGGTCGACGTGAACCTTATCCAGGCGAACAAATTCATAGGGTGCCACCGTGGCATCACTCAGGCTCCCCAGCTTTTTTGGATCGAAATAGCTGTGCATGAAGGCCGGCATCGCGGCCTTCAGGCGATCGATGGAGGCGTCGGGCGCAAGCCGCAGATAGGTTGTGACGAAAGAATACTGAGAGGCCGAGCCGTACAGGTTCAGGGCGGAGAAAGGCGCTCGGATCGACCCAAAAACTCCGGATTCGAGCTGTGTACCATTGTCCGGCAGGTCGTCGATGACCGCCGTCACCGTCATCGGGTACGTGCCGGATGGAACCATTATGGGTGGTTTGGTTGGATCCGGGTTAGCCCGGCCACCATTGCGCGTAATGATCTGGAGCGTTTCGCCGATAGCATCGGTGCGGCCGAATAATTTCTGCGCAATGCTGCGGGTTATGACGATTCCATCCGGACGCGCCAATGCCGTCTTCAGGTCGCCTGCGATAACAGGAAGGGGAAGTACGTCGAATACGTTCGGATCAGCCCAATAGAACCATTGGGTTGTATCGATCTGACCGTGGCGCAATGTAGCCACCTGGCCGGTAATGCGGGTTGCCGCCTCGATTTGGCGAAACGTGAGTGTCGCCTGTTCTGCGAAATCCGAGTCGACAGCTGCGGGGCACTGCGGGCAAAAACGATAGGTTGCAGGATGACCTGGCATAGAAACCTTCATCACGGCCAGGTAGGTTCGTTGATAGCCTGGAATGAAGGTGTCGTAGGTCAATTGATTGCGAAAAATGAGACTCATCAGCAACGCCGCGCAGATTCCGATGGCGAGGCCGAAGATGCTGATCCCGGCGTAGAGCTTGTTGCGCGCCAGATTACGCAGCGCTGTTATCAAGTAGTTTCGGAGCATGATGCCCTGCTCGTTTGGAGATTGCAGTCGCGAGAGCGGCGACTCAGGCTCCCAGGGCGTGGGCTGCTGCGGGATGTTCCTCGGTGGTTTCGTCCAGCAGGCGCCCATCGAGCATGCGGATGACGCGGTCGGCCCGGGCTGCATAGGCTTCCGAGTGGGTGACCATGATGAGCGTCGTACCGCTGGCATTTACGCTACGCAGCAATTCCATCACCGCGTCGCCGTTCGCGGTGTCGAGGTTCCCGGTGGGCTCGTCGGCAAGAATGACCTTGGGATCCGACACGAGTGCACGGGCCACCGCGACCCGTTGCTGCTGGCCGCCCGAGAGCTGCTGCGGCATGTGCTTGGCGCGATGTGCCAGGCCGACCCTGTCGAGAGCGAGCTGCACGCGTTTGCGGCGCTCGTGACCCGACACGGGCCTGTAGATGAGGGCGACCTCGACGTTCTCTTCGACATTCAGATCATCGATCAGATTGAAGCTCTGGAACACGAAACCGACGCCGGCGCGGCGATGGATGGTCAGTTCCTCCTCCGAGCAGCGAGCGACGTCCTTTCCGAGGAACCAATACGCGCCCGACGAAGGACTGTCGACCAGGCCCAGAACATTGAGCAGGGTCGACTTGCCGCACCCTGACGGCCCCATGATCGCGAGAAATTCGCCGCGACTGACTGCAAGGCACACATCATCCAGTGCCAGAGTCTCGACGTCCGTCGTTTGATAGATCTTGGTGATGTGCTCCAGCTTCAACATTTTCTCATCCTCGGCGCTAACCGCAGCAGTTACCGAGCCTTTAGGCTACGTGTCACCTTGCCCACGAGGGCATCGAGCTGTTTGGGCTCGATAACCGACGCTTCCACCAGGCCCAGGAGCATCCGCTCCACGGAGCCGCCGCAGAATTTGTCGACGATTCCCTTCACCGCCTTGGCTGCGGCACGTTCCTGTGTCTCCTTGGCGCTGTAAATGAAGGTACCTCTTTCAACCTCATGGCTGACGTAGCCCTTGTCTTCGAGTCGACGCAGAACGGTGCGGATCGTCGGGTCCTTCAAGTCACGATGCAATGCCCTACGAACGGCCACCGCGGTCATCGCACCGTGTTTCCACAGAAGGGTCAGCAGCTCATGCTCGAGATCACCGAGCGCAGGAAGTGGGGCGCGCATGGTTGGTATGTTGACACCTGCTTGTTACCGAACGTAACATGTTACATGGTATAACACGTTGGCGCCCTGAGGGCAACATCGAGCCGATGGGACTCAGGCGGAGCGAAATCGGAGTAATGCCATGTGGAATTCGAGGCCCCGGGTCATTTCCTGCGCGCATCTGACGGCGCTGTGCATTGCCTGGGGCGGGTTCGGTGGCGCCTGGGCTCAGGCCGCAGCACCCGCGCGTGCAGCGCCATCTGCCGCTGCATTGACCATCCCCGCGGCGGCGGCCATCGTCCCCGATCGTTCACCGGATAGAGCGCCGACGGCCGCCGACGCGAGTGCTACGGAACTGTGCAGGGCTGTGCACTTCGAGGCCTACTCCACGCTATCCGGCGGACGGAAAGTGCAGGAATCGGTCATCTGGGACAATCGCAGCAGGAGTTACCTCGTACGCGGACCGCTCCTCGCCATGATGCTCGATGATCCAGGTGTCGCAGGGATTCCGAGTGACACCGATGCGTCGCGGACGCTGTTCCGGATAGCCGTTCGCGCACAGCCTTCGCGACCGATCAATCGCTTCTGCCAGTACAACTTCCAGGAAATGGCGAACTGCGACGCGCACGGGGACATCATCTACACGCAGATCTATACGGACTGCGAGCTACAGACCTTGCGGCACGTCGTGATGATCACTCCCGATCAGGCGGGGGCGCTGCCGTTACTCGCCCTGCGGTTCCAGGACGTGCGGGGGATGTACAGCGATCCGGTGTTGTATCTGGCGGCGGATTCTGACCTCAGGACCTCCGGGAGATCGCAGCGGTAGACTGGCCTTGCGGGAGCCCGGCTGGCGATGCCGACTTGGGGCCGGACGAGGATGGGATACGGGGATTCGGGTCGGCAAGCGCTGCGACTGACGCGAGTCCCTGAGCTCGCCATGACTCCCGGGGATCCGTAAGCCATTGGCCGGGGGTTCAATTCCCTCGGCCGCACGAACAGGCGCCGTGGATATGCGCAGCGTCTGCATGCTTAGGGACACGCCTGGCCGGCGCGCGGCCCTTTAGCCGCGCTATTGACGATGAGCGCGCTAGCGCTATTGACGACGAGAATTCGTCGCAATAAAGTCACGCCGCGGCTCGACCTGCATCGGTTGCGAGCCATGCACCGCGTCGCACGCAAGTGCACCGCGTTTCTAACGGGGGGTCATGCAGGCGCTCACGCACGCCAGATTCGCAGTTGCCCGGCGGCCGTATGACGATCCCACTGCGCCGCGATCGCGATTCACGTGGCTCTTCGGCAACGGGCCGCACAAACCTCATCGATGGCAACCGTAAGGGCAGCATCATGACGATCCTCAGGCGATTCTCCACCCTAGTGGCTGTGCTGTTCGCGGGCGCCTGCGCGGCACTGCTGTGCCTGCCGGCGAGCGCGCAGGATCTGCATCAGAACCTCGACGGGTTCTGGAACCCGCTGTTCGACGAGGACCAACCCGAGCGTATCCCGGGTCCCGATCAGGGCGACTATGCGGGTCTGCCGATCACGGCGGCGGCCGCATCGGTGGCACAGACGTGGGATCCCGAGGTGCTGACCATTCCGTACCTGCAGTGCCGGCCGCATCCGGCGCTGTACGGCATTCGCGGAGTCGGCGCACTGCGCATCTGGGAGACGCTCGATCAGCAGACGCTGCATCAGGTCGCGATCAATACCTGGATCGTGGCCTGGGAGGCGCAGCGCGTGATCTGGATGGACGGCCGGCCGCATCCGCCACCGTGGGCCGCGCACAGCTTTGCGGGCTTTTCAGAGGGTCACTGGGTGGGGGATGACCTGCTGGTGCACACCGATATGTTCAAGCGCGGCTGGACGCGCCGCAATGGGCTGCCCACGAGCGATCAGGCTACCTTCGACGAGCACATGTTCCGGGACGGGCAGATTCTGACGGACGTGACGATGATCACGGACCCGGAGTATCTGAGCGAGCCATTGGTGAAGAGCACCGAGTACCTGAAGGCGGAGAACCTCAATTTCGCGACCTATCCGTGTCGCGAGGTGACCGAGATTCCGCGGCATGAGGGCGATGTGCCCATGCATCTGCCGAATCAGAATGCGGTGGAGGAAGACTACCCGGTGCGCAATCATGTGCCGCTGAAGGCCTCGCAGGGCGGGGCGGACACCATGTTCCCGGAGTATCAGGACGTCATCAGGACGCTGCCGGCGAATCCTCCGATCAAGCAGATCGAGCAGCAGGAGGAGCAGCAGGATCATGCCGACGAAAACCTGTGAGGCGGCCGGGAAGAAGGCGGCTGGCAAGACGCTCGGCTGCGAACACGAACGCATGTGTATGGAGTCGACGATGTACGCAATCAGCTCTGGGGTCGGCGTGATACGCCGCGGCTGCGGTGTGCTCGGGCTGGCGGGCGCGGCGGGCGCGGCGCTCCTGTTGCTGGCCGGTACGACTCCGGCGCACGCGCAGGTGCCATACGCGAACGGCACCGTCTCGAAGTCGCAGCAGCTCGACGTGCGGCAGTCGCCGTACTACGAAGGTTACGACTTCTACAAAAGCAATCCGGACCACGGTAGCTACGGTGACGGCGAGATTCATCCCTGGCACGTACAGGGCAATGTCTGGCTGCTGGCCGGCGAGCCCGATGAATACAACGTCACGATACAGATCGGCAACGACGGCGGCCTGGTGGTGGATACGGGTACCGGGCAGATGGCGCCGAAGCTGAAGACCGCCATGGAGAAGCTATTGCAGGAATACGCTGGCGATGAGAAATCAGTCCAGTGGATCATCGATACCGACGGTCTTCCCGATCACATCGGCGGCAACGCCGTCATCCGCCTGGCCGGAGCTACCATCATCGGCTCCAACTTCCAGTTCGATAATCCGGGCCTGCCGCCCGGGGCGACGGTGATCGCGAGCCAGAACGTGCTCAATCACATGGTGGCGCCGAACGCCCAGGGGCAACCGTCGGTTCCCCAGGAGCTGTGGCCGATCGAGACGCATACCGAGCCGACCTATTCGTGGGACTTCAACGATGAGGCGGTGACGCTCATTCAGCCGCCGAGCGCCAACACCGACGGTAATGAGGAAGTGGTCTTCCGCCGCTCGGACGTCATCGCCACCGGCGACATCGTCAGCATGGTGCACTATCCGATCATCGATCCGACGCGCGGCGGCAGCATCGATGGCGAGCTCTCGGCGCTGAACGACCTCATCGAGCTCGCGACCGCGGATTTCCACGTAGGGCCCCAGGAGGGTGGCACCATGATCATCCCGGGACAGGGGCGGCTGTGCGATCAGGCGGACTTGATCGAGTACAACATCATCCTGACCACGATTCGCAACCGTATCATGTACTACAAGAACCTGGGCAGGACACTGCAGCAGATCATGGCGATGAATCAGGGCGCGGGTCCCACCTGGGATTTCGACCAGCGTTGGGGCGGCACCTATGGCTCATGGAGCCCGCAGCAGTTCGTGCGAGCGGTGTACGACACACTGCCGGCGCGCGGCAAGGGCAAGGTCCGCTTCGCCATGCCCGCGATGGCCGGAGGCTAAGCCGATGAAGATCCGAATCCTTCTGGGGTCCGTGGCGCTGGTAGGAGCTGGCGCGCTCGGACAGACGGCGCTCGCGCAGTTTGGACCGCCTGCTCCTACCGGACCGCCGCCTCCGGCCGAGCAGGCGGCGCCGATCGATCTGACCGGCTACTGGGAATCGGTGGTAACCGAGGATTGGCGCTGGCGCATGCTGACGGCGCCCAAGGGCGATGTGGCGAGCGTGCCGCTCAATGCCGCCGGCCGCAGGATCGCGATGCAGTTTGATCCGTCCCTGTATGGCTCGGGATTCACCGAGACCATCGATTGCCGCGCCTATGGCGCGGCGGGGCTGATGCGCATGCCTACGCGCGTACACATCACCTGGGTCAATCAGGATCAGCTGCAGATCGAAAGCGACTGGGGCGAGCAGACGCGGGAGATCTATTTCCGCCATCAGGACATGCCAAACAACCCGCCGAGCCTGCAGGGCAGCTCCTTTGCGGTGTGGCAGACCCCGCAGAACGTCGTGTTTGCCTTCGGCCGCCGCCGGGGCGGTCCGCCACCGAAGCCGCCGACCGGCAAGATGTACGTGGTCACCGATAATCTTGCGCCCGGTTGGCTGCGGCGCAACGGCGTACCCTACGGGTCGCAGACACATCTGATGGAGTGGTTCCAGACGTTCACGGACCCGACCGGCAAGCACTGGTTCGATGTCACGGCCCAGGTCGAGGATTCGGAGTATCTGAACGCGCCGTTCATCACCAGCTCGGACTTCCGCCAGGAGCCCGACGCGTCCAAGTGGTCGCCGCATCCCTGCAAGAACGTGCAGGGCGCGGACTGAGGGCCACGCGCCCGCAGCCGCAGCGCACGGCGTTCGAACCCTGTGTAGATGTGGATAACCTCTCGGCGAATACGTCAGACGTATTCGCCGAGAGGTTACCCACATCTACAGGGGATCAACTGCCCCGCGCGCTGCGGCCGCGGACGCGCGGCCCTCAGGCCCCCCGGGCGTGAAACTGGGCGAGCGCGGCCCAATCATCCGGCCGCGGGTTGTCCACCAGATGGCAATTGTCGGACAGGAACATCGTCGCACGCGCCTGTGCATTGTAGGCTGCCCAGGGCGGCAGTAGCGGCGTGTTGGGGCTGCCGCTGCGCGCGAAGGCGGTCCAGGCACTGCTCATCTTGTCCTCTAGAGCATAGCGATCGTGGCCGGTGCCGGTCATCGAGCGGCCGACGTCCACGTTGTCGAACACAAAGGGAATCTCCAGCGTGTGGAAGGCGCGCAGCTTGCCGTCCCGCACCGGCGAGTGCCAGGTGAAGTAATACATGTACACCGGTGCCGCCCCCAGCGCGGCCTTGCGTTCGGCCTGCGTGATCGCATTCCTCCAGGCGAACATGTCCGAGGCCACCTCGACGGCGATATCGATGGGGCTGATGCCGGGCTGATCCTTGCGGTAGGCGTCGACGACCGCCTGGGCCTGCTCGTCCGTCGCGTGCAGCGTCTGCTTGAGACGCGGCAGCAGAGCGGACTCTGGAATCGGATCGAGCGGGAATCCAGGGAAGAACCCGACCTCATCCTGCACCGAGCCGACCAGCAGTGGCACATGGGACGACGTCGATGGATCGAACGGGCCCGCGGGCAGAGTGCTGCCATCGCCCACGGGCGCGAACCGCACGCCCGAGGGACCGGCGATACCGCCTCCCTTCTGGGCCGCGAGGATCTGGTCCATGGGCATCGCCTGCATGCGATCGACGTCATCGGCGGTCGGCTGCAGACCGAGCTTGGCCATGAACGCGGTGGTGGATTTGTCGGCCGCATCGCGCGGCAGGCCGGCCAGCGAGGAGCCGCTCTCCACGATGGCGCGGTGGAACAGGCCGTGGGCCCCCGGCATCGCCATCAGCGTGCTGACCTTTCCGCCGCCGCCGGACTGCCCGAAGATGGTGACGTTGCCGGGATCGCCGCCGAAAGCCGCGATGTTGTCGCGCACCCACTGCAGGGCGGCCACGATATCGAGCATGCCGACGTTGCTGGCGTGCGCGTACTTTGCGCCGCCGATGTCGGGTAGAAAGAGGAAGCCGAAGGCGTTGAGGCGGTGATTGACGGTTACCACGACCACGTCATGGCGTGCGGCGAGGTTCGTCCCATCATAGATGGTAAAGCTGCCCGAGCCGCTGGTGTATCCACCACCATGCAGCCACACCATCACCGGCCGGCGATGGCCGTGACCGGGACCGGGAGTCCAAACGTTCAGGCACAGGCAGTCCTCGCCCATCGGCTCCTTGGGATCCACGGCGTCAACCTCGGGGATCAGCCCCGAAGCAAGCTGCGGCGAGCGCAACCCGAGCTCCAGGGCGTCGCGCACGCCGCTCCACGGTGTGGGTTTCGCGGGCGGCATGAAGCGCATGGCACCCGCGGTAGAGGCGCCGTAATGAACACCCTTGAAGTAGCTGACCGACCCGGTTCGGCCACCGCGCACCTTGCCAGCGCTGGTTTCCACCACCGGGCCCGCCCCGCCGTACGCTGCCTCCTCGGCTGACGCGGTCGCGGTCCGTCCCGCCATCAGCGCGCCAGCTACCGCAGCCGTGGCGCTGCCCATGAAGGTGCGGCGGTCGAAGGTGGTACGGGCGCAGCTGTCAGGGCCCGTCGTAGGTGTCTTGCTGGAAGCCATGTTTGTTCCCCCGGATGTGCTCTTCGCTGACCTGGTGTCGATCGCGGCCCAAGCGCACGGTTCGCGCATCGATGCGTGCGCACGGCGAATGACCCCGAAGTGTAGCACTGGGTCGGCGCCCACGGCACCGCTGGGCCCCGGCACCGCCGTGCCCGCGGCACCGCTGGGCCCCCGGCACCGACGGGATCCAAAGCTGTCCGCCGCACCTGTCCGTCCACTGTCCGCGGACGATGGCGCAGGTCGCGTGCCGCGTGCCGGGGCCGCCACCACCGCGCGACTATTCATGCGCATCTGTTGAAAAACAGGTAGTTGCGCGAGCGGTGGCGCCCGAGCCGGCATGCCACGGCGCGCGCAGCCGCTGGCACATGGCTTGCTCTCCGGGCTGCATCTACCGGTGCCGTGGCAGGGCGGCGCCGATGGCTCCGTGGAGAACTGCCCGGCAACGACCGCTGACGACGTCGAGGAGCTGATGCCCAGATTCCGGTTTGCGCAGATCGGCGCCGCGCCCGAGCCGGGCGTGCTCCTGCGCATGCCACTGATGCTCGTGATGCTACTGATGCTGATGCTGATGTTGCTGCTGCTGCCTGCGACCGCCAACGCCAATGATCTCCTGCGGTTGTACCTGCTCGCCCAGCAGCGCGATACGATCCTTCAGGCCGCGAAGTATCAGCGCGATGCCGCGGTCGAGGCGCGCCCGCAGGCGCTCGCACAGTGGCTGCCGCTGCTCGCCGGCAACGCCTCCACCGAGCGCGAGCGGCTCTCCGAGCCCGCCTCGGAGTTCGGTATCACCCCGGCGGAGGCGGGCTCGCTGCCGCCCGGCGGCATCGGCCTGCCCGGCTGCGAGCTGGCCACCACGGTCACGGTCCGCTGCAATGGCAACTACACGACCTACGGTCTCACGCTGACGCAAACCCTCTGGAGCTTCCAATCCTACAGTCAGCTCAAGGAGGCGGACGCGCAGGCGGCGAGCGCCGAGGCGACCTATCTGAGCGCGCAGCAGGACCTGGTGGTGCGCGTGGCTCAGGCGTACTTCGCGGTGCTGCAGGCGCAGGATGAGCTGACTACCCTCACCGAGGAGCGCACCGCCTACGCGGTGCTGCTCGAGCAGACGCAGGGACGCGAGCAGACCGGTGTCGGTTCCGCGAGTGACGTGAAGCAGGCGCAGGCGTTTTACGACCTGACTGCGCAGAACGTCATCAGCGCACAGGACGGGCTCGATGACGCCAACCTCGCACTCGATGAGATCATCGGAGAGCCCGCCGGCCACGTTGCGCCGCTGCGCGATGAGATTCCGCTCACTGCACCCGACCCTGCGTCCGCGGATGCCTGGGTCGCCTCGGCGCAGAGCGATAACCCGGCTGTGCGCGCCGCCGAGCTGACGGTCGACGCCGCGCATCACGACATTGGCGTGCAGCGCGGGGAGGGACTGCCGACCTTCTCGCTGCGCGGCACGGGGGCCTATGCGACAGCGCCCGCTGTGCTCGGTGGACATAACGGTCTGGACACGGTCGGCGTGTACTTCAGCTGGCCGTTGTTCCAGGGGGGTGCGGTGGCCTCGGCCGTGCGCCAGTCGCGCGCGCTCTACCGCCAGAGCGAGGCGAACCTGGACGGCCTGCGCCGCCAGACCGAGCAGCAGACGCGCACCGCGTATCTGGGCATCGTCACCGGCATCCAGGGCATCAACGCCGCGCGCCGTGCGGTCGACTCCGCACGCGCCGCCGTGCAGGCCGCTCAGCGCGATATCGAGTTCAACGTCGGCTCTGAGTACACGCTGCTCAGCTACCAGGGGCTCTACTATCAGGCCGCGTACGCCTACGACGCCGCGCGCTACGCATACCTCAACAACGTGCTGCTGCTGAAGCAGCAGGCCGGCCGCATCGGCGAGCAGGACGTCGCCGCGATCGATGCGCTGCTGGTGGCGGACGGAGACTGAGATGGTGGACAGCAACCGCGAACCGCCGCGAGAGACGCCGTGGGGCAGCGGGCACGGGGCCGGTACCGGTCACGGCGGCGGGGGCGGCGGCAGCGGCGACGGGCCCAGCCTGTTCTACAGCACGGCGGGCACGGATCGGCCCATGGGGCCCGCGCCGTGGTGGCGCCGGCGCCGTACTTACTGGATTGGCGGCTGGGCCGCAGCTGCGATCGTGGTGGTGGTGCTGGTGAGGGCGCTGCTGCACGTGGCCGGCGCTGCGAACTCGGTGGA
>JASHPX010000028.1 GCA_030037905.1 Gammaproteobacteria bacterium | reverse complement strand
GGGGGATTGCGACGCTGCGCTATCAGTTCCCCTATAGGGAGCGAGGCAGTCGCCGCCCTGATCCGCCGGCGCTCTGCCATGCAACCATACGCGCCGCGGTCGCAGAGGCGGCACGGCTGGGGGACGGTCTGCCGCTCATCGCCGGTGGCCGCTCCTTCGGCGGCCGCATGACTTCCCAGGCCCAGGCGCAGTCGCCGCTCGCAGGGGTGCGTGGATTGGCGTTTCTGGGTTTCCCGCTGCATGCGGCAGGCCGGCCGGGCATCGAGCGCGCCGCGCATCTGTCCGCAGTCCACGTGCCCATGCTGTTCATACAGGGCAGCCGCGATGCGCTCGCCGATCTGGAATTGCTGCGCCCTATCCTCGAGCGGCTGGCGGAGCGCGCGACGCTGCACGTGCTGCAGGATGCGGATCACTCGTTCCACGTGCAGGCTCGCAGCGGCCGCCGGGATGCCCAGGTGCAGGAAGAGTGTCTGCAGGTCCTGAGCGAATGGATCGGGCGCGTGGCGCAGGCTTGAGCGAGGCGAACCTGGTCAACACCAGCGCCTAACGTGCCGCCCCGCAATCGTGCTGGCAGTACCCGGAGGGTTTTCGATACTGCTTGCGCAACACCTTCTGATATTCCGGATACATCTCCTGCGGGCCGCCGAGCACGACCTGAGTCGGCATGCCGTAATCCTTCATGAGTGGAGTGAAGTTCGGGTTCTGCCCTGGCAGATAGCGTGCCGCGTGCGTGCCATCCGAGAGCCCCGGCACCACCTCGGCCGGCAGGCAGTCATTGACGGTCGTGATGATATCGGTCGGACTGACCTCCGAGAGCCGAAAGCTTCTGGCGCGCGCATAGGGTGCGGCCAGATAGATGGGGTCACGGATGATGAAGGTCATCTCCAACAGCTCACCCTCACGCGTCAGGAACATCCGTACGGTGGCACGATCGCTCTGCGAAGCGGCGTTGCGCAGCATCCACCCGTCCTTCAGGTGCGTGATCGACACATCGAGCGTGTCCCCGCGCCATACGCCGCTCGCAAATCCGGCCCAGGTATGCAGCGCCAGCGGCGAGGGCGGCGCACGACCGTCCACCCAGATCGTCAGCGGCGGTCGATCCGCCGTGCCCTCGATGTGCCAGCCCAGCACATTGTTGCCGTCCAGCGGGTCGCTGACCGGTCGGATCTCCAGACCGAAGGGCCCATCGACGTAGTAGTCCGCCAACCAGACCTGGCACTGGCGATTGACCTCCTCGGATTCATCCGACGAATCGGCCGTCGCCGCCATTGCACGGCCCGCCGCGTTCAGCGGAACCCCGAGGAAATCACCCGGCGGCGGACCATTGCCGGTTTCCTGGATGATGGGCTGGTTGGGCTGCCAATTGCCCGACAGGTCCACCTGCGCACTGGCCGTCGCGGCCACCCACAGTAGGGCTGCGCTTACCCCGACCAGCCCGGCGCGTCCAGTCATTCGTCCCCCTACTCCCCGAGACTGCACGGCGTCGGATCCCATTTCGAGCCGTCCGCCTCGCGATCGAATAGCGCATTCTCGACATAGGGGCCCGCCAGATACTGCGGATCCTGCAGAATGGTGGTGACCGTCAGCCACTCGCCCCCATAGTCATCACCGCCGTCGTTGAGTTGCCAGTTCTCGGTCATGCGAGTCTGTCCGCTATAGGGCACCCCGTTCTTGCGCAGCAGCCCGGCGCGCAAATCCGTGGTCACGGCCTGTAGCCAGCCGTAGCGCGCCGGCGTGCCCTGGGGCTCTGCATTCGCAGCCGCCGCCGCCTGCCCCGCGGGCGGGATGGCGCGCTGAGGCGCGCGCTGCGCGGCCGCCCGGTACAGCATCCACTGCGCCCGGGTGTAGCCCTGCCAGCTCGGCGGCGCACTCGCCGCATCGGCGGAGGGCTCGAAATGCAGCAAGCGCGTCTGCATGCCCGCATCGGTCTGCACCTGCAGCGTATTCGCGTCCTGCCAGCTCACGTGCAGCCGTCCGGGTATCTGCAGGATGGCGGGAGCCCCGTAGGCCTCGCACTGCTTGCCGGCCGCCTCATCCGGGCCGGGTTGCCAGGCATCCGCAAAGGCCTGGGCCTTCAACGTGAGCGGGACGTCCGAGTACTGCCCCCGCTGCGGCACCACCATGCGAAACACCCAGTCCTGCGTCACGATCGATACCCAGTAGCCCGTGGGGTCGAACGGTGCCGCGGCCCGAGCGCTTGCAACGTTTGCGCTCTCGCGCGGCCCACCGGCCGGCTGCGCCCACAGCGGTGCAATCGCAAGGCTCAGCGCCGCGGCAGTGAGCACCGCCAGGGTCTTTCGCATTCCGGCAGATGGCCTCACCGCCTCGCCCTCCGGCCCCCGTCGTACGCCGCGCTTCCCGCGAGGCTCTGGTAGACGGCCGCGATGAAATCCCTCGTCGTCCAGGGGCGCGCGAGCGGACCACTCGCCCCGCCCCAACGCTCTTCATAGCCGCGCGCCGGATCGGCCGCCTCGACCTGCCGCAGGGACTCACCGCGCGCGATCAGCGCCTGTACGCGCGCCCGGATCGCGTAGAGCATGTCACGATAGGTCAAAAGATCCGGCTGATTGCACACATGCCCATGCACTGGAATCACCAGGGTGCCGTCCTCGTTCTGCACCACCGGTCCACTCGGCACCGCGAGCGTGTTCATCACCTGATCTATCGCCGCGATCTCCCCGTCGATGCTTCCGCCGTGCGCCAGATCGATCACGGGGAAATGCGTAACGTCGAAGATCGCGCCGGTGACCACCACGTCCGCGCGCCGGAACAGCACTGCGCTGTCACCGTCGGAATGAGCAGCCGGCAGTCCCACGACATTGATGATGTCGCCGTTGACGCGCAGGTTGTACTGCTCGCGGGTGAAGGTCTCGCTCGGCAGCGCCAGCAGCTCGGCCTGCGGGCCTGCGGCCCCCGCCAGCTGCTCGAGGGTCCCCTGGCGGGCGATGATCGGTGCACGCGTGTCGAGCGGATGGTCCTGGATGGTATCGGAACGATTGTGGTTGCGCGTCAGGATCTGCCAGCCAACCATCATCGACAGACCCGCCGCAGACAAGCTGGCATTCCCGCCCGTGAGCTCCGGATCCGCGTTGGTGTCGATCACGAAACGCAGCGGCCCGCTCGATAGCTGCCGTATGGTCTTCAGCAGCGCTGCGGAAGCACTCGCTGGTCCGGCGTCCACCAGTACCGCTCCTTCCGGTCCGGTCTGCAGCCCCAGGTTCACGCCATCGACCGTCAGCATGTAGAAGTTGGGGCGCAGCTGCAGTACACCCACCGACCCGTCGCTCTGAGCGGCAGTCGCATCCGTCGCACAGTCCGCCGCCGCCGCACCGTCCGCCGCCGCCGCACTGTCCGCCGTCGCGGCCGCCGCCGTCGCAGCGATGGAGGATGCCGGCGCGCCCAGGGCCAGGAGCAGTGTCGCAACCCCCGCTGCGCCCGCGTACCTCGCGAGCGAGCGAGGCGCGCAGCGCCTGCAGTTGTACATGTCGATTCCCCTCATCGATCCCCGCCGGGCGCTGACGACTTCAGTCCGTCCGAGCAACGTCGCGCGGTTTGATCATTGGATGAGCTGTCGGCTGCCTGCGACATCAGGAGCCGGCCGCGGCGCGATTCTGTACCCTGGCAAACGTCAAAGTCCACGCTTCCAAACTCGGGCGACGCCGGGCACCGCCGCGCCGCGGCGCCCCCACGCCCCCGCCGCCGCGCCGCCACCCCGGCACCCCGGCACCGCCCCACCCCCGGCAGCTCCGCGCCCGCCGGCAGCGCCCCAGCGCCTGACCCGCATACGCAGACACATCCGCATCCGTCCCAGGCGGTCCTCAGACCACATGCGCCTCGTGCCGGGGGCCACGGGGAGCGCCCCGTGTCGAGGGAAGAGGCCCCGGCATAACGCCGCCGCTTGCGTTTTTGGCTGTAGGACGGTGTTACGAATGGACATCGACCCAAGGACCGGTAAGATAACGTGGTTCTAGTGCCGCCGTCATTTGCGGTCACACGGGTCGTTTTCGCCGCGTGCCTGGTCCGTCGACCGCACCCGGTAAGTGTCAGTGATGGTCTCTGGGGCTGCAGATGTCATCAGCGCCGCCTGCCACTTCTCACGCCAACGTGCGGCTGCCGCCATCGCGGAGGCATGACCCGGTTGGTGAGCTGCGGCCTCGGGCACCGCTGAACCAGGATGGCCAGGATGGCCAGGATGGCCGGCAACGTCGGGATGGCACGGAGCGCCAGACCATGGGCGAGAGGTCGCAACTGGTGAGCCTCTTCGAGGCAACGGAATTCAATGCCACGGTCGCCGGCAGGATCACCGCGGCGCTCGAAAACAATCACATCGTGTACTTTCCACGCTGTCCCGTGCCGCTGCCGGACAAGGACACCCTGCGGTATCTGTGTGTGGAACTGCCCTCACGGCTGCGGCTGAAAAACATCTCCTATCATCCGCGGCAACAACGGCTGTCCGGGCTGAACACCGATGGCGCCTCGGAGTCCGGTTTGCATGAGCAGACCACGGCGGTGCTGCGCGGGCACCTCGATGCGGTGCGTGCTTTCCTGGCTCAGGCCGTCCCGCACCTGTGCGCCG
>JASHPX010000265.1 GCA_030037905.1 Gammaproteobacteria bacterium | reverse complement strand
GATTTCGGAAGGCGCGAATGTGCTGCGCTACCGGCTGCGTGACACGACCCGAGCGTACGCATCGCGAAAGCTCACAGAAAGCGGTGAAGGCCTCGAGATTGCACGCCGCCATTCTGAGCACTTGCTGCATGTTTTGGAGCAGTTCGACGCCTCGCTGTTGGTGCCTCCGAACCGCGAGACGCTCGATTTCTTCGCGTCGAACCTCACCAATTTACGGGCCGCGCTCGATTGGTGTTTTTCGGACGAAGGAGATCCGGCGCTGGGCGCGAGGCTGACAGGCGCGTCCTCGTGTCTATTCATTCAGAAAGGTCTTCTGACTGACTGCCTCACCTGGACGGGACGCGCGATACCCGCTCTCGACCCCCTCAGCCAAGGCACCCGTCTCGAGTTGAAGCTCCAGTCGGCATTTGGGTCGTCGATCATGGTAACCGCGGGGAATGTCCCGGCGGCACAGGCTGCTCTCAACCGCGCACTGGATATTGCGGTGCAGCTCGGGGAACTTCGGATGCAGTTCTATCTGCTGCACGCCCTGTACAAATGGCGGATCCGCAGCGGGGATCTTCGCGGCTTCAGGGACCTCACGGATCAGCTCGAAAACGTGGCCAAGCAGATTGCAGACCCATTGGCGGACGCGATCGCACACAGCTTTCGGGCCGTCACCTGTTTCTTCACCGGCGACAATTACGAAGTTGCCAGACATGCGCGGATGGCTTTAGACACGTCGGTTCAGTCCACCAAGCTGAATGTCGCGGTTTTTGGGAACCTGCACAGGGCGGCAAGACCCATCCTGGCACGCAATTTGTGGGTGCTCGGATTTCCCGATCAAGCAGTCGTGGTGGCGGCCGCAGCCGTCCAGGAGGCCGAGGATCTGCATGATCCCGTTACCCTGTGCTACGTGCTGATGTCGTGTGTCGTCGTTGCCGTGAACACCCGGGATCTGCAGAGAGCCGAAGAACTGGTCGATCGTCTGTCGAGCATCGCCGCCAAACACCGTCTCCTGACATACGTTCGGGCCGCGGCCGGCTGGCAGGGTGACCTGGCAGTCTCGCGCGGCGAGCTGGTGCGCGGCATCGAGCTGCTGCAGACCACTCTGGTCGCGTTGCATGAGGACGGCTACGAACTATTCCGGCCATGGTTCAGCAAGCGTCTGGCCGAGGCTTTGGCGACATCGAAGCAACCCGAGCCTGCGCGCAGCACGATCTGCGAGGCTGTGAGCTGGGCGGAGTCCCGCGGGTGCGTTCTCGACTTGATCGACCTGTTGCGCGTAAAAGGGGAGATACTGAACTCGATTACGCCGGTGGATACCAGCGAGGGCGAGGCATGTCTGCTGAAATCGCTCCAGTTGGCACACGAGCGGGGGCTATTGTCCCTGGAGCTCCGCAGCGGCCTCAGCCTCGCAAGACTCTTTGCCGGGCGAGGTGCCGTCAACCAGGCGCTGGAACTTCTCGGGCCCATCTTTGGCCGCTTTTCCGAGGGCTTCGGCACTCCCGATCTTCTTTCGGCGGCCACTCTTCTCGACGAGCTGCGCTAGGGCGAACATTTCGGTACAGCCAGTGGCAGCGCGGAGTCCGCGTGCTGGTTACTAAAGCTAAGAACCACCTGGTTGTACGCGCCCGTTGCAACGATGACGACCGTCAGATCCACGAGTTCCTGCTCGGTAAACCATTCGCGCGCGGCGCAATAATCCGCGTCACTAACGCGCACGGGCGTTGCCGTGACACAGTCGCTCCAAGCTAGCGCCGCCCGTTCCCGCTGCGTAAATATATTTAGCTGGCGCCAACGCGATAACGAGGCCAGCCGCTGCTCGGATTCACCGGCGTCGTGAGCTTCACGCCGAAGAACACCAACCTGCGCGTGGTTGTTGACCTCGGACACGTAGGTTTTTACCAGCGCTACCAGACGCTCACTGAGCCCACTCATTCCCATGAACTCACGGAACGAAATGAGCTCTTCAACCGCCTTGGGCGAGACGCGTAGCAGATCCACTCTCGATGACATTGTTGAGTTCTGCAAACGGGCGAACGATCAAAGACACTAACCGCCACGGCCACGGAACGATTGAACGGCCGTGCTCAATTTGAACTGCTGGCGAGGGACGTTCGTCATCGCGTCATAGCCGCTCCCACGACGAGCATTGAGCCCCGCCTGCAGAGAAAGCATCAGCCCCGCGAACACTGCGAGCACCAGATAGAACACCACCATTGACAGGTCCTCTATAGCCGCTTCCCCGGCACGTCACAAAATCTTTTCAATGGTGATCGGCAGATCGCGTATTCGCTTGCCGGTAGCGTGGTAGACGGCATTGGCGATCGCGGGGGCGACCGACACGGCCGTCAGCTCTCCCAGGCCCTTTGCGCCCAGCGGACTGGCCTCCTCGTCGAACTCACCCACGAAGAGCACGTCGAGTTCCGGGATATCGGCATGGGTCGGCACCAGATAGCCGGAATAGTTGCGGCTCAGATAGCGACCGAGCGTCGGATCCATCTCCGACTGCTCGAGCAGCGCCTGGCCGACGCCCCAGATGATGCCGCCGATGGCCTGGCTGCGTGCCGTCTTGGGATTGATGATGCGGCCCGCATCGTAGGCGCCGACGAAGCGATTCAGTCGTATCAGCCCCAGATCCGGATCGACGCGCACCTCCGCAAAGACAGCCGAGAAGCTGAAGATCGCCTTGGGGCCGTTCGCCTCCTCGACCGGATCGTAGTCGCCGCCAGCCACGAGCGAGCTGAGCCCGTTGCGCGACAGCAGGTCCGCATAGCTGATGTGAAGCCCCCGGCGCGCCAGTCCCAGGCCGTCGTCGAAAGCGATGAGCTCGCCAACGCCGATCCCGGCGAACGGCGCATCTCGGCCCGATATGGCGAGCGCGGTGGCCTTGTCGCGGGCGGCTCTTGCTGCCAGCAGCACCGACGCCCCCGCATTGGCCATCGTCGCCGAGCCGATCGCGGGATGAGACGGCGGCAGTCGCGTGTCTCCGAGGCGCACGGTCACTTTTTCGGGTGCCAGACCCAGCGCCTCCGCAGCTACCTGCCGCATGACGGTATAGGTGCCGCCGCCGATCTCATGCATGCCCGCCTCGACGAGCGCCGAGCCACTGGCATCGAGGGTGACCCGCGCCTTGGCGGGCCAGCGCCAGTGGGTATAGATCGCTCCGGCAACGCCCTGACCGATCAGGTAGCGACCGTCCCGCATCGAGCCGGGCGCGGACGCGCGCTTATCCCAACCAAAGCGCGCGGCGCCCTCGACCAGACACCTGCCGATGGCGCGCGTCGAGAACGGCCGGCCGCTATGAGGATCGACCTCGGTGTCGTTCCGCAGCCGCAGAGCGACCGGATCTACACCGGTCGCATACGCGAGCTCGTCCAGCGCACTCTCCAGCGCAAAATGACCCAGCGCCTCGTGCGGCGAGCGCATCGGCGTGGGGGTGTTGCGGTTGACATGCACGATCCTGTGGTTGGTGAAAATATTGCCGCTCGCCCCCCACAGGGAACGCGAGGCCGCCGCGGTGTATTCGATATAG
>JASHPX010000264.1 GCA_030037905.1 Gammaproteobacteria bacterium | reverse complement strand
CACAGCGTGGTCGAGCAGCAGCCGCTCATGGAGGGACGGCAGATGGTGATGCTGTTTGCACCGAAAAAGAAGTGATCGCCGCGCGGGCGTCGGACCGCGCGCCGGTGAGTCGTCGGGCCTTCGCCGCCGGCCGCTGCGCGCGCACTGATACCCTGCGGTGATCCGCGAGCGAGCGGGCATTCGCGCCCGCGCCGCGCAGGCGCGCAGCACCGTTCGGCGCTGATCCCTGCACGGCGCGCGTGTCGCGCGCGATGCCCTGTGAGCTTCCGCAACAACGTCAGGAGTGGATCATGCCCAAGTTGAAAACCAACCGGGCGGCGGCCAAGCGTTTTCGCAAGACAGCGAAGGGCTTCAAGCACTACGCCTCCCACCGCCGGCACAACCTCGGCCATAAGCCCCCGAAACTCAAGCGCCAGGCGCGCTCGGGCGGAACCAGCCTCGTGCACGAGAGCGATGTGGGTCGACTCGTACAGCTGCTGCCCTATCACAAATAACTCGAGGTCGCACACATGGCTAGAGTCAAGCGTGGCGTGACGGCCGGCCGCCGTCACAAGAAGGTTCTCGGCAAGGCCAAGGGTTACTACAACGCACGGCGCAAGGTGTTTCGCGCCGCCAAGCAGGCCGTCATCAAGGCCGGGCAGTACGCCTATCGCCACCGGCGCGCCAAGAAGCGCGATTTTCGCGCTCTATGGATCATGCGCATCAACGCCGCCGCCCGCGTGCACGGCCTGTCCTATAGCCGGTTGATCGCCGGTTTGAAGCTCGCCGGGCTCACGATCGACCGCAAGCTGCTCGCCGACATCGCGGTCAACGACGCAGCCGCCTTCGGCGTGATCGCGCAGAAGGCTCAGGCGGCCCTGCCGGCGCAAGCGGGTGCCGCAGAGGCGGGCGCGGCGCACGCCGCCGCGCCGGGCGGAGCGACTGCGGCGGACCGAGCGAGCGCGCCGCCGACATGAGTGATGCGCCTGCGGGGCGCGGTGGGCCGGAGCAGCGCCGTGGGCCAGAGCAGCGCGATGGGATGGAGCAGACGCTGACGACACGTGCGCTGGCGGAGATCAACGCGTGCGTCGATCTCGCGGCGCTCGAGGAAGCGCGCGTACGCTGGCTCGGGCGCAGAGGCGCGCTCACCGAGCAACTCAGGTCCATCGGGAGTCTCCCGCCTTCGGAGCGCCCGGCAGCCGGTGCCCGCATCAATCTCATCAGCGAGCGCGTGCAGCATGCCATCGAAGCGCGTCGCGCGGACCTGGAGCGCACCGCCGTCGCTCGCGCGCTGGCCGAGGGAACCGTCGACGTGACGCTGCCGGGCCGCGGAGAGGCCACCGGCGGACTGCATCCCCTCACCCAGGCGCGGCTGCGCATCGAGCGGATCTTCCGCAATGCCGGCTTCGAGGTCGCCGAGGGCCCGGAGATCGAAGACGACTTTCATAACTTCCAGGCGCTGAACATTCCCGCCGACCATCCGGCGCGCACGATGATGGATACCTTCTACCTGAAGGACGGGTGCCTGCTGCGCACCCACACGTCTCCGGTGCAGATCCGCGCGATGCAGTCGCGTGCGCCGCCCCTGGCGCTGATCGCTCCCGGACGCGTATATCGGCGCGACTCCGATGTGACTCACTCGCCGATGTTCCACCAGGTCGAGGGCCTGTTCGTCGACGAGAACGTGAGCTTTGCGCATCTGAAGGCGGCGCTGCACCGCTTCATGGAGGCGTTCTTCGAGCAGACCCTCTCGATGCGCCTGCGGCCGTCGTACTTCCCGTTCACCGAGCCTTCGGCCGAGGTCGATATTTCGTGCGTACTGTGTCACGGTCGAGGCTGCCGCGTGTGCAAGCACACGGGCTGGCTCGAGGTCGCCGGCTGCGGCATGGTGCATCCACGCGTGTTCGAGGCCTGCGGGATCGACGCGGAGCGCTACACCGGCTGGGCCTTCGGCGCCGGCATCGACCGTCTCGCCATGCTGCGATATCGCGTGAGCGATCTGCGCCTGTTCTTCGAGAACGACCTGCGGTTTCTGGCGGGTTTTGCGGGAGGCGCGCCGTGAAGGTGCCGGTGTCCTGGCTGCGCGAGTGGGTCGACTGGCCGCGCGAATGGGACGTGCAGGAGCTGGCGCGGCGCCTGACCTTCGCCGGCTTCGAGATCGAGGCGATCACACCGGCGGCGCCGGCCTTCAGCGGCGTGGTGGTGGCGCGCATCGAGTCGGTGGTGCAGCACCCGCAGGCCGACAAGCTCCGGGTGTGCAGCGTGGTGACCGCTGGCGGGTCCGTGGATGCAGCCGGCAGCGGCGCGGCGTTGCAGATCGTATGCGGAGCGTCGAACGCACGGGCGGGATTGGTCAGCGCGCTGGCGATCGTCGGAGCGACCCTTGCAGACGGCACGCGCATCAAGCAGGCCAGGCTGCGCGGCGTGGATTCGTCGGGCATGTTGTGCTCGGCGCGCGAGCTGGGCTGGGTGGATGCGTCAGAGGGGATCATCGAGCTGCCACCGGACGCACCCCTCGGCGCGGACCTGCGTGATTATCTGGATCTCGACGACAGCGTGCTCGAGGTCAACGTCACCCCCAACCGCGGAGATGCCATGTCGGTGCTGGGCCTGGCACGCGAGGTCGCAGCGATCGCGGGAGTTTCCCTGCGGGCGCCGGACGCTACCGCCGTGGTGGCGGGCGTTTCCAACGACACGAATGAGCGGGCGCTGCCGTTGACGGTCAGCTTGCAGCCGGGGGCCGGTGCGGCCCGCTTTCTCGCGATGGTGCTGCAGGGGGTCGACAACGCGCGCTCCTCCCCGCTGTGGCTGCGCGAGCGGCTGCGCCGTGTGGGGCTGCGCTCGATCAGCCCAGTCGTGGACGTCACCAACTACGTCATGCTGGAGCTCGGGCAGCCGATGCATGCTTACGACTACGCGCGGCTGCACGGGGCAGTGCTGTCCGCCAGGCGAGCCCGCCCGGGTGAGCGCCTGCAGCTGCTCGATGGACGCGAGATCGAGCTCGGTGAGGACGTGTTGGTCATCGCCGACGATGAGGCGGCCGTGGGGCTGGCCGGAATCATGGGTGGAGCGCGCACGGCGGTCGGACCGCAGACCCCTGTCATTGCGCTGGAAGTCGCGTGGTTCGCGCCGGCGGCGATCGCAGGACGCGCGCGTCGCTATGGATTGACCACGGACGCGAGCCAGCGCTTCGAGCGCGGCATCGACTGGTGCGGCCAGGAGCGCGCCCTCGCGCGGGCGGTACACCTGATCCGGCAGGTCGCCGGCGGGACGGCCGGCCGGACCGTGGTGTCCGAGCGCACGCGCGAATTGCCGCGCGCGCCGATCGTACCGCTGCGGCGGCGACGGTTGCAGCGCCTGCTCGGCGCGGTGGTCGCGCCACCCGAGGTCGAGCAGCGGCTGCGTGCGCTCGGGATGACGGTCACCCGTGAGCTGCAGGACAGCAGCGAGCCGCAGGGCAGGGACGAGCCACGCAGGGACGAGCCGCGGGGCAGGGACGAGCCGCAAGGCTGGAATGTGCAGCCGCCGTCATGGCGTCTGGACATCGGAATCGAAGCGGATCTCATTGAAGAGGTGGCACGGCTCGGCGGCTTCGATGTGATTCCCGAACAGCAGGCGTCGCTGCCGGTAGCCATGCGCTCCCGACCCGCACGGCATATCGATGAGCGCGCAGTGATGCGTACGTTGGCGGCGCGCGGCTATCAGGAGGTCATCACCTACGCCTTTGTCGATCCGGCACTGCAGCAGCTGCTGCTGGGTGAGCAGGCCGCCGTCGAGCTGTCCAACCCGATCGCGGCCGATCTGGCGGTGATGCGCGGCTCGCTGTGGCCGGGGCTGATCAGCGTCGCGCGTGAGAACCTGCGCCATCAGCAGCAGCGCGTGCGCATCTTCGAGCTGGGAAGCCAGTTCCAGCGCGGCTTGGCAATGCCGGGCAAGTCCTTGGTGAACGGCTACCGCGAGCAAAGGATGCTCGCCGGGCTGGCGCTCGGCACGCGGCTGCCCGAGCAGTGGGGCAGTGATCCCGCGCCACTGGATTTCTACGACGTCAAGGGCGATGTCGAGAGCCTCCTCGGCCTCACCGGCGCCGGCGCGCAGGCGCAGGTGACTTTCGAGCCGGCCTCGCTTCCCTGCCTGCATCCGGGCCGATGCGCCCGCGTGCTACGCGCCGGGGTTGCGCTCGGCACGATCGGGGAGCTGCACCCCGGGCTGGTGCGCACGCTGGACTTGACATATGCACCCCTGCTGTTCGAGCTGGACTACGCGGCGGCCTTTCACGCCGAGGTTGCGCAGTTTCGTGAAGTCTCACGCTTTCCCCGGATTCGGCGGGATATTTCAATCACCATACCGGACGAGACCGCCTTCGCCTCGGTGTACGAACGTGTTAGTGTTGTAGCCTCCAGCCTATTGAAAGAACTACGGGTTTTCGACGTCTATCAGGGAGATGGCATAGAATCAGGCCGAAAAAGTATTGCTTTAGGCTTGATTTTACAAGATTTAGATCGCACCCTTACCGATGACGATGCGGATCGCACGGTTCGGGCGGTACTCGACGACCTGCGGACGAATCTAAACGCCCGGATAAGAGAATAACGGCAACATCAGCGGAAGCGACGGCGATGGCTCTGACGAAGGCTGAGATGGCCGAAGCGCTGTTCAATCAGCTCGGTCTGAACAAACGTGAAGCGCGCGAGCTCGTGGACCTGTTCTTCGAGGAGGTCCGTGGCGCGCTCTCGCAGGGCGAGCAGGTGAAGCTCTCCGGCTTCGGCAACTTTGATCTGCGCGATAAGAATCGACGCCCGGGGCGCAATCCGAAGACCGGCCAGGAGATTCCCATCAGCGCGCGCCGTGTGGTCACCTTCCGTCCCGGACAGAAATTGAAGGCACGGGTCGAAGCCTATGCTGGAAGCAAGGAACAATAACGAGCTGCCACCCATTCCCGGCAAGCGCTACTTCACCATCGGTGAGGTGAGCGAGCTGTGCGGCGTCAAGCCACACGTACTGCGCTACTGGGAACAGGAGTTTCCTCAGCTCAAACCGGTCAAGCGACGCGGTAATCGCCGCTATTACCAGCGCCAGGACGTGATCATCATCCGCCAGATCAGGAGTCTGCTCTACGAGCAGGGCTTCACGATCGGCGGAGCACGCAACAAGCTCACGGGCGACGAGGCGCGCAGCGACACGACGCAAAGCCAGCAGATCGTGCGCCAGGTGCGCACCGAGCTCGAAGAGGTTCTGAAAGTCCTGCGGCGCTAGTGCGCCACGTTCAAGGCGGCCGGCCTGGCGGCGGCGCTGCGGCCAGCGACGCCGTAATCCCGATCGCGGCCGTGGGGAGCCTCGAAGTCCAGCATCGGCCCGATGGGTACGATCCCTGTCGGATCCAGGCTTTCGTGGCTCAGATAATAATGGCGCTTGATGTGCACGAAATTGACGGTGTCGCGCACGCCCGGCCATTGATAGAGCTCGCGAGCATAGGCCCACAGGTTCGGATAGTCGACCAGCCGGTGCAGATTGCACTTGAAGTGCCCGAAATAGACCGAATCGAAGCGCAGCAGCGTGGTGAACAGGCGCCAGTCGGCCTCCGTGGGGCGATCACCGCACAGGTAGCGCCGCTGCGCCAGGCGCGCCTCCAGAACGTCCAGCGTCTCGAACAGCGGCCAGGCTGCCGCCTCGTAGGCGGCCTGTGTGCTTGCGAACCCCGCTTTGTAGACGCCGTTGTTGACACGGTCGTAGATCATCGCGTTGAGCGCATCGATCTCGCCACGTAGTGGGGCGGGATAGAAGTCGCCGCTGCGAGCGCCGACGCCATCGAAGGCGCTGTTGAACATGCGGATAATGTCCGCAGATTCATTCGACACGATGCTGTGCGTCTGCTTGTCCCACAGCACCGGCACGGTGACTCTCCCGGAATAATCGGGCACCGCGGCGGTATAGACCTCGTACAGGCGCCGCGCGCCGTTGACCGTGTCCGGCACGACGCCTTCGCCGGGTTCGAAAGTCCAACCTTGCGCACCCATCAGCCAGTGCGTCACCGAGAGCGTGACCATGTCCTGCAGGCCCTTCAGCACCCGGAAGATGAGGGTGCGGTGCGCCCACGGACACGCAAGCGAGACGTACAGATGATAACGGCCCGGCTCGGCGCGGAAGCCCCCACCGCCGCTCGGTCCAGGGGCGCCGTCCGCGGTGATCCAGTTGCGAAACTGGCTATCCGAGCGCACGAAGGCGCCCTGCGGGGTATTCTCGTAACCGCGATCATGCCAGCGGCCCTCGATCAGTAATCCCATGGGAGCTCACCTCCACGTTGACATCCTCCCCGGCCTGGAGGCCGGAGATTCCTACGGCGCGGCCGCGACCTCGACAATCGTCACTCGACCGTGGCAATTGTCACGCGACCGTGGCAATTGTCACGCCATTCGTGCGGGTGGGGCAGGGCGCGGTGCCTCGTCCCGGTAGCGCTACGCTCAGCGCTACGAATGAGGTTATCATTCCGAGCCTGTCCGCCTGTCCCCAGCGGGCATTGACAGCCTCGATCAGGTTTCGGAGCGTGGCGCAGTCTGGTAGCGCACTTGCATGGGGTGCAAGGGGTCCCGAGTTCAAATCTCGGCGCTCCGACCAATACTTACGAGCGACCTCGACACTGACTGTGTCCACCTCTGTGTCCACTTTCAGTTTCGGGGCCTTTCTCCAGAGCAGTCACTACGCGCTAAACGCCCGCGGGGCTGCGCGACGTGCTATTGCAAGCGCCTCTACGGGCGTCTCGCCCTTGACCTCGATGCTGTCGCCTTCGTCGGATCGGTCGTCATCGTGCTTGTCGCGGGCCTTTTCACCCGCTCCAAAATGGCATGCCCTCAGTGCGGTAAGGGCATCCGTGGCACGCCACGGCAGAATTTCGTGCTTACGCAGCAGTTGAACAGCAAAGAGGGTCCCGGCGCCTGCCTCTCTGCGGCGCGAGCTTCGATGTGCCGATGGCGCCGTGACCCACGTCGAGTAGCGGGCTAGCTCCACCCTGTAGGATGCCTGCCGATGAATCCATCGATCCGCACTTACCTTCGACGTCGCATCGGCGCTGCCCTGGGAGTAGCCCTGGGAGCTTGGCTGCTCATTGCCAGCACGCAGCTGCTGGACCACGCCCTGTCGTCGCACGCGATAGGCGCGGTAGGATTGGTCGGGGTGGTCGCCTTCGTGGGCGCAATCCTCGCGCTCAACTTTGCCGCGCGATGCCCGAAGTGCTCTGCGCGAATGGGACAGATCGCGATGCTGCTGGTGTTCTCGTGGGGCCGACGACAGCGCGTTAATTTTTGCCCGTTTTGTGGCGTGAACCTCGACGAACATCCCTAAGAGGTCTTGGTCCTGGCGGACACGAGCATGGGGATTCCAGCGCTCTACGCGCTGCACCAGCGGATAGCCGGCATCGCGCTATGCTTGAGGGTGCGCTGCGTGGGGCTCATGGGCCGTCCTTCGGTACGTCATTGACGTTGTTACGTCGCTGACGTAGACTTGCGCCGTGCATACGCTCTTTGAGACGCCGACCTTCTCCACACTGTGGCCGAGGTACTGGACCGAGGACGAGTACGGCGAGTTCTGCGCGTGGCTGGCCCGAAATCCATATGCTGGCGATGTCATCAAGCAAACCAGCGGTTGCCGCAAGGTCCGCTGGAGCATCGAAGGCCGCGGCAAGCGCGGTGGCGTGCGGGTGATCTATTTCAACCAACTGGACGACGGCTATATCTGGCTGCTGTTCATGTACTCGAAGAGCGTGCAATCGGACGTCGAGCGCAAGCTGCTGAACAGACTTCGGGAGAGCATCGATGACTAAGTTGAGCCCCAAGGAACTGAAGAAGTGGGAAGCGAACCGCGATCTCAGCGCGGAGCTGATCCAGTCCGTGCGCGAGATGCAGGCCGGCAAGGTCGGTCGCGTGCGGTACGTGAAGGTCCCGGAAATCGTGGAGGCCCGCAACCGAGCGGGTCTGTCCCGCCAGCAGTTTGCCGAAGTCCTCGGGGTATCCGCCAGGACGCTGGAGGGCTGGGAGCAGGGTCGGCGCAAACCCACTGGAGCCGCGCGGTCACTGCTCACAATTGCCAAGCGCCGGCCGGAGGTGCTGCGGGAGCTCTTCGCGAACTGAGGCGTGCGTATGGCGCACGCAGATGCGCCATGAGCGGCGCCGGCTGTTATCGGTGCCGACGGGCGGCTTTCGCAAGAGCCGCTCGGTGATGGATTTGATCCATTGTGCGACGAGAAGGTTTTCGCGCAGGCTTACCTGGAACACGGCGCATTGACTTGGCCGAGCGGCATCGATTTGGCTCCCGATGCGATGTATCAGCGTCTTCGTGCCTCTGGTACGTCCATGCTGGATAGGCGGAACAAAAGAGTCGCTTGAATTCAGTATGCGCATCGGGATTTGCTGACATGGAAAGCATGGGGTGCAAGGGGTCCCGAGTTCAAATCTCGGCGCTCCGACCAATACTTACGAGCGACCTCGACACTGACTGTGTCCACCTCTGTGTCCACTTTCAGTTTGCGCTCGACGTTAATGTCAATGATATCCGGGGATGGGCCCGCAAACGGCCGTCGCCAATAATGCCGGATGGTGATCCGACGATCGTCGCCTGTTGGGGACATGACACAGCGCGGGCAACTGTCGTTGGCAATCTTGATGGCTAGAACGGTGCGCGGGAATTCAACCCGTCGAAGCGGGCATAGTCACCGTCCGTCGTTATCCACTCACATCCGGATTCGATCGCGAGCGCCGCAAACCAGGCGTCCTGCGCCAGATTACCTGCGGCTTTGGATTGGCGGCAGAGGGCCTCGAAGATGGACCAATGACGCTCACCAGGCGTGATAACCGTAGCTTGGGACTGCTCGAGAAGCACGCGACAGAATTCGAATACGTCGTCTCGGGAGCTCGGCCGGGCGAAAATGCGCGGGTGGGTGCATATACGCACGACGCTACCCAATGTCTGGGGGGCAATGCCGTACGCGGCCGGTCCATTGATTGCGGATTCAAGCCATGCTTTGTATTCGGTATGGCGCTCAGAGTCGGAACGAAACGCGTATATCAGGACATTAACGTCCGGGAGGATCACGCGCGGTGTTCCATCCGATCGAGGAGGGCCGCGCTGTCATTGATGTCGACCCCTGGCAGGGTGCCACCTCCAGCTTTGCACTCTGGGACGACGACATGAGCGCGCTCCGAGCGTCTGAGCGGGCGGCGTAGCACGAGTTGCAGTCCCTGTTCGATCAGCGACGTGAGCGTGACTCCGCGCCGATCAGCTTCTTGGCGTGCACGTTGCATCAAAGTTTCGTCGAGGCGAACAGTAGTTCTCATATGTCTGAGCATACCGTCAGTATGTCAGTATGTCAAAAATGTGCCGACCCGAATGGGGTGCAAGGGGTCCTCGACCAGGCTCGCCGGCTTCCCGAGGAAGAGCGGCAACGGCTGGTCGCCGATCTGCAGGCCGATCGCGGTTGGCAACCGAGCGAGGATCGCCGGCGGGCAGCCATGCGGCGATGGCTCGCGCCTGCCGGCACAGGGCACCCTGACGTCGACGACGTCTCGAGCCACAAGAATCGGTACCTCGCGGAGATCTAGGCGACGAAGCCGTGAGACGGGTTTTCGTCGACACCGGCGCCTTCTTTGCGCACTCGTCGCCGAGGATCGTCATCACGTTCAGGCTCGCACGCTATTCGAACGAGCGGCACGAGAATCCTGGACGCTGATCACAACCAACGCGGTGGTATCGGAGACCTATACGCTCATTCGCGTCCGTGCACGGAACGGACGGGAGCTCGCCGTCGCATTTCTGGACGACATCCGCGACGGTCTCTGCGCCGTCGAGCGCGTGCGACCGGCCGATGAGGCACGCGCCGTGGAGCTGTTGCGTCAGTACAAGACCTACTCGTTTTGCGATGCCCTCAGCTTCACCGCCATGGAGCGGCTCGGTCTCACCGATGCGCTGGCGTTTGACGAGGATCTCCGGAGCTACGGGAAAATCGTCGTGCTTTCCTGATAGCGACAGAATGAAACCATTCGCAGCGTGAGCAACGGTAAGCGACGCATCGTCAACGTGAGATCGTGACTAATCGCTCGGAGCGCCGCTGAGCCGGCGCTCGATATCCGAACGAAGCCAGCTTCGACCGCCGCCCGGGAAGCGGACCTTGATTAGTCCGGGGAGGTTAGCTAAGATCGAGGAATGTCGGACGATATCGTAAACATGCACGATGCGAAGACTCGCCTCTCGCAGCTTGTGGCGCGTGCGGAGAAAGGCGAGCGCATTACGATTGCGCGAGACGGTAAACCAGTCGCTCAATTGGGACCCGCGCCGCGGCGGCGCAAGGGCGGTCTTCTGCCTGAGGATGAGCCTCTTCTGAACCTCGACACGTTTGCCGTGGACGGACCCGGAGGCAGCCTCACGAACGAGGATATAGACCGCACTCTCTATGGCGGCTCGTGAAGCGTTCGTCGATACGTCGGCTCTGTACGCGCTGATCGATCGCAAGGATGGACAGCATCCTGCCATGGCTGAGCGCGTGCAACGACTCCTGCGCTCGCGCCGAACGCTGGTAACCACAGATTACGTCGTTTGCGAGACCATGAATCTCGCAAATGCCCGAGCTGGGCACCACGTCGGCGTGCGGATCCTGGAGTTGCTCGAGCGCAGCTCCGCGATCCGCGTGGAATGGATAACGAGCCTTCGGTTCGAGGCAACGAAGATCTTCTACCGGCGGCATTCCGATCACCGTTACTCGTTCACCGACTGCACGAGTTTCGTAATCATGCGAGAGCTTCGGGTATTGGAAGTGCTGACTACGGATGAGCATTTCACGGAGGCGGGATTCGAGATTCTCCACTAGGAATGCCCGGATCGAACCATCGGCGCACCATGATTGCGGCGTGCCCGCGCGCGGTGACGTGGAGACGGCGCTCGGGACCCAGTGCGCAGGGGTAGCTGGCCTCAGCCACCGGAAATACGAACGTCTCGAGCCGAGGCAATCCGGAGGCATCACGGCGCATACAATCAACATCGACGCTTGCGCTGTCTCATCCACTGATCGTGGACATCGAGCCGAGACCGCTCACCATCGCATCTGACCCTTGGGATTTACAACAACGCAAACCTGCTGCCATCAGGCAGACGATAGCGTTGAAAATCCGCCGCATCGGTAGTCATGACTTCGGTAATACCGGTTTGCGCGGCCAACCAATACAGCGAAGCGTCGGCCAAGTCCATCTCACGTCTGCGATCGGTGTAGCGGCGCATCCATTGAATGATGTCCGTTAGATCGTGAGGCTCGAAGGGATGAACCTGAGCACCTCCAAGTTCGATCCATTGCAACAGTTCGTAGCGGTGCGTGGGATCCAGCAAATACGAGGCTTCGACGACGCAGGGCCAAGTGGTCAGAAGACGTAAGCCCTCTGCGGACAAATCAGTGATCAATGCATCGAAGCGTGCGTGATGGCGATCATCCGACGCAAATAGAGCGACTTGAGGCCCTGCATCAAGCAGAACGTTTCGCACGCAGCCTTGCCTTCAGGCCCGCACCGGTCGTAGTCGAGGCGTCGGGACGATGCATAGGGGTGCCGCTGCGCACTTGATCAAGCAAGGTGCGCGGGGACTTCAAACCAAGGACACGCTCGAGCGCATCCTTAACCACATCGGATTTGCTGACACCCAACCTGCGGGACTCTGCCTCGACTCTGGCTTCGAGTGCGCGATCAAGACGAATGGACATGGGCACGGAATTCATCCAAATACGTATTCATGTATGACAAGAATACGCAGACCAGGAATCGGACGCAAGCCGTCTTGTGAATGAGTAGTCGATAGGCGGCGCGGCGCAAATTTGAATCGGGGAGCTCCGGGTTGCGCCGCTGCGGGAGCCAGCAGCATAAGCTATTGCTGCGCAGCAGCGTCCATAGCATGGGGTGCAAGGGCGTCCCGAGTTCAAATCTCAGCGCTCCAACCAACTAAATTGCGATGCAGCTTGGTTCGGCTCCCAAGCATCCGGGGGCCACTCGGGGGGCCACTCGGGGGGCCATCAGTGTTTTGGACGCTCGCGAATCACCGAACAGCGTCCGCATCTGCGTAGATCCACGCAGCGCTGCGGCGCTCTGCGCTACGTCGAGACCCGAGCCATGCACCGACACTGAGACCGGCATCGCATGGTGGAACGCGCTCAGCTGGCCCGAACGCGCCTACTGGCTTGAGCGCGCCGGTTCTGCCGTACCGGCCGATGTCGGGAGCACATTCAGGCGTCGAGCTGTACGACAGGACTGGCGCGGCGATGGGTACCCTATAGGTCCCGTATAATTGCTTCGTAGGGCAAGCGCAGATGTGTTTGCTCATGTTCGAGACGTCCATGCCGGTCACCCACTATCTCGCCTTCCTAACTGCGACAGTGATACTGCTCGTCATCCCGGGCCCGACCGTGCTGACGGTGATCGGCTATTCAATTTCACACGGACGTCAGGCCACTCTGCCGCTGGTTGCCGCCGTCGGACTGGGAGATGCCACGGCGCTGGCTTTCTCGCTGCTCGGCCTCGGGGCGCTGCTGAAGGTATCCGCTTTTTGGTTCACAGTCGTCAAGCTCTGTGGCGGACTGTACCTGCTCTATCTTGGATTGAAGTCCCTGCGCGCGGGAATCAGACCTGCTGCAGCAGTGTCGAAGCCAGTCGGGAAACACCGATTGTTCTCGAACACCTTTCTCGTGACTGCGCTGAATCCAAAGAGCATCACTTTCTTCGTCGCCTTCCT
>JASHPX010000263.1 GCA_030037905.1 Gammaproteobacteria bacterium | reverse complement strand
CCAGGTCTGCGAGGACACGAGGGGCGACGCCGCACAGCCGTGCGTACTCGGTTTGCGACTTGCGCGTGATCATGCGCATCGTTCGAAGCACTTCGGAAATATCGGCGGTGGCAGTCGGTACCATCGAAGAGAGCTTATCGCGCAGGGCCTCGACTTCCTGCTTGGAGAGCGCACGGTGAACGCGCTTCATGTGAGCTCGCTTCATGTCCTACCTCAACGCCTCTCGAAGTGCATCGCCGAGGCGGACGATCTCCGGGACGCGGGCGCGCACGATGTCCTCATCCGCGTCGCACGCTCTCATGACCTCGGGTAACTGCTCGAGCACCGGCAGCGTGTCGGCGAGGAGCTGGCGGAACCCATCGGAGACCGCTTCCATCCCAGCTTCCTCGAATCGAAGGTCCAAATGCTCGACGATTCGCGGCCAGCCCTGGCCGCCGCGCTCTTCGCCGTCCCAGTGAATGACCCGGGCGATGGCCCGAGCGTCGAGAAATGAGGGCCCGAAGTCATACAGAGGCGCCAGAGCGATGTGCCCATCCGTGTCCTTCAAAATCGCGGCATTGCGCCCGTGATTGTCCCGGTTGCCGAGCGCGAGGTTGAACAGGTCGCGCCGCACGTATTCGGCGAACTCGGTCCGAAAGTCCGTGACGCAACGGGCTAATGCGATCAGCACCTCATCATGACGGATCACCGCTGCAGAGGAGTCGATCACTCCGGTCAGCGAGTAGAGGCTCTCGACGCCAAGCCTCATTTCACGGCCTCCAGCAATTCGACGATCGAAGCGAGGTACCAGGAGCGCGCCCTGCGGCAGATAAGTCGGAAGCTGCGCGGTCACGCGAAGTCCGAAGTGCTGGGCAACCCGCTGATAGACGGCCTCATGCCGCAGAATGTCAGCCGCCCGAAGCCCTGATTCAGGCACCGGGAACTTCAGCAGGAAATGACTCTGAAGAGCGAACGGAATCGTTCCGCTATCAGGATGCCAGCGATCTGCCGCGTCTCGCACGATCCAGAATTTCGGCGCCTCCCCCTGCGTATCCGTCGCCCCGGCCACCGCGGTACCGAGCTGCAGCGCGTAATCCACCAACGTATCGCCGCGTTTTGCCATGTCCTCCAGCGCAAAGCCGGGGAAGTCCTCTCGTCCGGCAACCTGTCGTCGGGCGACTTGTCGTCCGGCAACCTCTGCCGGGCGTACCCTCAGATTGGCCCACTGGATTGATTGCTCCACGCTCGAGCAGCTGCCACGGCGTCAGAGGGGCTGGCGCACCTCTCTCGAGACGCGCCCGCGCGGCGCCCTGGGGCAGCAGGTCCACGAGAAAGGAGGGCCAATGCGGCAGTTGCCGGATCTGTAGATCCACCGGAGCCCGGACGGTCAGTGCTCGATAATCCCGGGCATCCAGGTGCTCAACTGCGTAATCGGCGTCGTAGCGAATCCTCACCCCCCCGCGGAGTGTGGCGTCCGCCGTCGTGGGAGCGACGGTCGCAGATCCCCCTTACCGGGATAGCGCTGCAGTTTATCTCCCGCCGAGCGGCCTGCTTCTTAAGTATGATAAAGTATGCACCCAAGCGCAGATGACACCGGAGCCTGCCATGTCCAGCATAGAACGCATGACCATCACGATGCCGGCTGACATGGCCGCCGTTGTCAAGGCGGCCGTGGATGTCGGTGACTACGCCTCAACCAGCGAAGTGGTCCGCGATGCCTTGCGGGAGTGGAAGATGAGGCGTGCGGTCCAACTCCAGGAGATCACTTCCCTCAAGGCCGATATAGACGAAGGTCTTGCGGATGTCGCCGCCGGGCGCGTCAAGGATTTTGATACGAAGAAGATCGTCGAACGAGGGAGGAAGCTATTAGCGTCTCGCTCATCCTCCGGTTAACTGATACAGCCGAGGACGATCTCGCCGAAATCTGGGCTTACCTCGCCGCCGAAGCGTCCGAGGCCATCGCCACACTCCTGCGCTTAGTCCTTCAACAAAGGACCGAGGTCCCGCCAGCGCATCAGTCTTCCACCGCGTCTGCGCAGGGCACGAATATCGGCGCGGCTCGGCCAGCTCTGATAGCTGCGGCCGGCACTCTGTGGGGTGCCGCGCTCGCCACGCGCGATGCGCGGCAGCTCCTGGATCAGCAGCTGCGCACCGGCGGCAAACAAGCGCGCGGTGGTCTCGAGCACGCTGGCGTGCGCCGGTAGGGCAACGGCGCGTTGTGCGAGGATATCGCCCGCATCCAGGGCCGCGCTCATACGATGCACCGTGACTCCCTGAGGCACCGCATTCTGCAGCTGCACCTGTAGCGCGGGATCCACGCCTGCGAACTGCGGCAGCAGCGAAGGATGGATGTTCAGGCACCCGAGGACCGGAATTCCCAGCGCCGCCTCATGCAGGCGCTGGTCGAAGAACGCACTGATCAGCACATCGGGTGCGCAGTCGGCGAGGAATTGCAGCGCGCGCGGGCTATTGATATCGCGCGTGATGAGGGTGGGCGTGGTGAGGGGGCGCCGCCGGCCCCTGCGAGACGCCCGCAGCCCTGCCCGCAGCCACTCCGCGAGCGTCGTGGCGCAGAAGAGATAGGCGCTGTAGGCGACACCACAGCGGCGCAGGTACGCCAGCGCGCCACGCAGGAAACCAAAACGCGCATCAAAGGTGCGCGAGGAGCGCAGGACGCCGCAGATGTGCAATTGCGGGCATCCGTGCAGGCGCTCGAGAACTATCTCTCCAAACCAGCCGCCCCGTGTGCAATAGACCGCGCGTAGCGGTGTGTGCGCCACAGACGCGTGTGCGTCACAGACGGCGCCATTCCTCGGCGAGCGCATCGACGGTGTCTCGGATCTGGTCCTCCGAATGCTCGCAGCAAACGAAAAACCGCAGTCGCGCCGCTTGCTCGGGTACTGCCGGATAAAGGATCGGCTGCACGTTGATACCGCGATGATCCAGGGCCGCGGAAAGCCGCGCGGCCTTCAGGGAACTGCGGGTGATCGCCGGAATGACCGACCGGCCGGCGCTGAAGCCGGTATCGATGCCACGCTGTCGCGCCAGCTCGAGAAAGCGACGCGCCCGTTCATGCAGCCGCTGCACACGGCCGGGTTCGGCGCGCATGATGCGCAGCGCCTCGAGCGCGGCGGCGGCTGCCGGGGCTGGCATCCCGACACTGTAAACGAAGCCCGGCGCCGAGCACTTCAGGTGCTCGACCAGAGCGGCCTCGCCGGCGACGTAGCCGCCACAGCTGGCCAGGGCCTTGCTGAGCGTGCCCATCCAGATGTCCACCTGCGTTCCGTCCAGCCCGAAGTGCTCCTGGATACCCGCTCCGGTTTTTCCCAGCACACCGAGCGAGTGGGCCTCATCGACCAGCAGCCATGCATGATGGCGGCGCTTGATGGCGATGAGCCCGGGCAAATCGGGGAAGTCACCGTCCATGCCATAGAGTCCCTCGACCGCGACCAGCACGCGTTCGAACTGCGCTCGCCACTGAGTCAGCAGCCGATCCAGCCCCTGCAGGTCATTGTGTGCGAAGGGCATGCGATGCGCCCCCGAGAGCTGAATGCCGAGCAACACGCTGTTGTGGATCAGCGCATCGTGCACCACGAGGTCCTTGGGCCCAACCAGAGTCGCGAGGGTCGAGACATTGGTCGCATGTCCGCTGACGAACACCACGCAGTCCTGCACGCCGTGCAGGTCGGCGAGCGCGCGTTCGAGCTCGCGGTGAATAGGACGCTCGCCGGAGACCAGGCGGCTCGCGGAGACGGAAGTGCCGTAATGATCGATGGCTGCCTTGGCGGCGGCGTTGACTTCCGGGTGGCCGGCGAGTCCGAGATAGTTGTAGCTCGAGTAGTTGATGAGGTTACGTTCGCCGCGGAGGATAGCGGCGGCCGCTGCGCCGTCGTGCAAACGAAAATAAGGGTTATCGATGCCTAATCTGGCGGCGCCCTCGCGCAGGATCTGCAGTTGCCGGTAGCCCGGATGCTGATCGAAGCGACACCACTGCTGCAGCTCGGCGCCGCCTGTGTGCTGGCCCTGCCGGGCCGGCTCGTCCTCGCGGGCGGGGCCGCCCTCCCGCGTGCCATCGCGCTCGCGGCTCGGCTCGCCCCCGCGGCTCGGCTCGCCCTCGCGGTTGAGCTCTCCCTCGCGGTTGAGCTCGCGCAGGCGGAGGGACTGCTGGATGAGGCGCTCCTTCAGGGCCGAGGTCAGGCTGCGTCGCGCCGCGCCGTCCGAGCTCATTGGGCAATGCCTCGGCTCTGATCGCCAACCCGCACCGGTTCACCAGCCAGCACCGGACTGGCGCCGAGCAGCAGCGGCCGCGGCGAGCGCATGATCTCTTCCCCGAGAGATGCCACCTGCTCGCTGCCGATCTCACCGGCATAGCGTGCCGCGACCACGCGAACCTGCTCGAGTGGGCTGTCCTCGCCGGCACCGCCGCCGTCAGCGCTCGCGCCGCTCGCGCCGCTCGCGCCGTGGAACTGCTGCACCAGCAGCGCCGCCACGCGCTCGATCGTCGGCCCATCGCCCAGCGCCAATGCCGACAGTTGAATGCCGAGACGCGTCTCGAGCGACATCGCGAGCTCCACGGCCATCAACGAGTCCATACCGATGTCCGCCAGGGCAACGGCGGGGTCGATGCGATCGGCCGGCAGACGCGTGATCTGCGCGACTTCGTGACGCACGATCTCGAGCAGCTCGGGCAGCAGCTGATCGGGCGGCAGCTGCTCGAGCCGCAGCCGCAGCTGTTGGGTCGACTCCTGCGCGGGTCCAGCCTGGTCCCCATCGCGCGCCAGCTCGACAAAGCGCGCAGCGTCGGCTCGCGGCAGTGAACGGCCGAGCGCAGCCCAATCCAACTGTAGCCAGCCGGCCAGCCCGCCGCCGGACTGCAGGAGACTTTCGAGCGCGCTCAGTGCCTCCTCGCAGCTCAACGCGCGCCCGCCCAGGCGCGCCACCAGAGCCTCGCGCACGCGCTCATTGCGCGCCAGATAGCCGGCGTCGCCGATTGGGCCCCAGCTCACGCAGGTCGCCGGCAGCCCCGCGGCGCGCCGTTGTGCGGCCAGTGTCTCGAGCGCGAGGTTGGCCGCCACGTATGCCCCTTGCCCGGGATTGCCGAACAGCGTGGTCGCCGAGGAGTAGAGCACGAAGAAATCCAGCGGCAGATCGCGGGTGAGCCGGTGCAGATTGAGCGCACCGGCCAGCTTCGGGGCTAGCACCCGCAGCAATTGCGCGCTGCTCAGGTCGCGGATCAGCGCATCCTCGATGACGGCGGCCGCATGCACGAGTCCGCGCAGCGGCGGCATCTGCGAGCGCAAAGCGTCGAGCGCGGCGCTCAGTGCCGCCTCATCGGCCACATCGCAGCACAGCGCCTGAGCGTTCACGCCCGTGGTCGCGAGGCGAGCGAGCGCCGCCTCGCTTTCCGCCGTATGAGCGCCGTGGCGGCCGAGCAGGGCCAGATGACGCGCTCCGCGGCTCGCGAGCCACTCGGCGGTGCGCAGCCCGAAACCGGACAGACCACCGGTGACGAGATAAGTCGCCTCGGGACGCAATTGCAGTGGTGGCAGCCGCGGCTGCCCAGCGGGCCGCGGCCGGCACCGCTCGTCGAAGCGGATCACGATCTTGCCCATGTGCCGGGAGGCCTGCATGTAGCGGAAGGCCGCATCGGCCTCGGCCGCGGCAAAGCAGCGGTGCGGCAGCGGATGCAGCTGCCCGCGCGCGAACCATTGCATCAACTGCTCGAACACGCGGCGAGCCACGTCGGGGCGCTGCGCGAGCAGCTGGTCGGCGTCAACACCGAAATAGGCGATGTTGTTGCGCAGGGGACGCAAGCCGAGGCGGGTGTTTTCGTAGAAGTCGCGCTTGCCCAGCTCGATCATGCGCCCAAAGGGACGCAGCAGCGCCAGCGAGCGGCGCATCGCCTCACCCGCCAGGGAATTGAGCACCACGTCCACGCCGGCGCCGCCGGTGATCGCCCGCACCTGGTCCGCGAAGCTCAGCGAGCGCGAATCGAACACGTGATCGGCGCCGAGCAAGCCCACGACATCGCGCTTCTCGTCGGAACCGGCGGTCGCCAATATCTCGGCGCCGATCTGGCGCGCGATCTGAATGGCGGCCATACCCACGCCGCCGGCGGCGCCGTGGATCAGCACGCGCTCGCCGGCACGCAGCCCCGCGAGCTCCACGAGCGCGTAGTAGGCCGTGAAGAAGGCCGAGGGGACGCTCGCGGCCGCCTCGAAGGACCAATCGGCCGGCTTGCGTGTCAGCGCGAATGCACGCGTGCGGGCGTGCGTCGCAAATGAGGCGGGCGACAGGCCCATGACCTGCTCTCCGGCCTTCAGCTCGGTGACCGCCGGCCCCACGCGGCAAACCACGCCGGCCAGCTCCATGCCGAGCGTCGGCCCGCAGAAGCCATTCTCCAGCGCTTCGTCGGGCAGCAGTCCCATGCCGTACATGAGATCGCGGAAATTCAGCCCGGCGGCGCGTACCTCGACCTCGACCTCGTCTGCTTGCAGCGGCTCGGTCACTGACAGCGAGGGCGCCTCGCGCCAGTGTAGATTGCGTGTGCTTCCCGGGGAGGAGAAGTCCAACTGCACAGGCAGGGGCGAGGGCGGCAGCGAGCGCTCTGGAGTCCGCGTCGGCGCAGAAGCCTGGGGCGGGCTCGTGTGCGCTATGAGCCGCGTCACGAAGCGACCCTGAGCGGTCAGCAGCAACTCCTGCTCGGCGTCGGGCTCCAGTAACTCCTGCGCGAGCCGCGCGCCGATGGTACTGCAGGGCAGAGGTTCGAGCAGGTCGACCCATCGGACCGCCAGCTGGGGGAATTCCTGCGTCGCGACCCGCGTCATGCCCCACAGCGCCGCGTCGCGCAGTGGCTCGATGAGAGAGGTGTCTTCACGCGGGCAGTCGTGCGCCTCTGCCGATTCCCGCGCGGCAGCGCCGCTCTGTTGAGGAGCCGGCTCGCGGGCCACCGGCGGCAGCAGGGCTGCGCCGGCCCGCGCCCCGATCACCCAGCAGTCGGGGCTGATGGCCTGGGTGCTGCAGGCTTGCAGCCAGGCCGTCAGCGTCGCGATGCGCTCGGTCTGCTGCGCACCGTTCGGCTGCGCACCGCGCAGCTGCAGGCCACCCAGGTGGATCCATGCATCGGGCCGCGTCTGGCTGCGTTCCAACTCTGTAAGCAACCACGTCCAGTGCTGCGAGCTCGCCGGATCCAGCTCGAAGTGGTTCTCGGCGTGCGAGCGGCATTGCGGGCTGTTTTGCACGGTGATCAGCCGCTGTCCGTCGTTAGCCAGGTGCGCCGCAAGCTCGCTCGCGAGCTGCGCGGAGTACCCGCTCGCATCCTGCAAGAGGAGCCAGGTACGGCCGGCGGAAGAGTCGGGCTTCGCGGTGCTGGGCAGCGGGGCAATTGCGTCGTGCGCATGCGGCTGTTGGTTCGCGTGGCTGTCGGCGCGCGCGATCAATACGTAGGGGCCGGTGTTCCCCTGCGGTGTGTCGGCCACCAATCCCACGTCGGCGAAACCACGAGCAGACAGCAACGTTTGCCAGGCATGCGCAGTCAGGCGTCTCGATGCCAGCCGCTCGGTCTGCTGTGCTGTGTGTGGCTGTCGCCGCGCCGGATCGAAGCCGCAGATCAGATCCTCCAGACGTGAGGGTGGCTGCTCGACCAGCAACAACCAGCCGCCGTCGAACAGTAGTCGCCGTAACTGCTGCAAACGCCGATCCGGATCGGTCGCGCCCGTCAGGCCCTGGCCGAGCACGACGATGTCGAAGTGGCCGAGCGCCTCGAGGTCGGTGGGCCCGGCCCGATCCAGATCGATGACCCGAACGTCTGGACGCATTGCTGGCTCTGGCCGTGCGCGCAGGCACGCGTGTAGGTTCTCCATCCCCTCACGGTTGGACACCATGATGACGCTCTCGCAGGCGCTGAGGTCGCAGCCTGGCAGTACACCTGCAGGCCCCTCCGGTACGGCGGCGCCCAGGACGTGCAGGATGCGCAGTCGCGCGTGGGCAGGCTGCAGCTGCGCGCCTGCCTGCAGCAGCGCCTCGATCGCCGCCGGGAACGCCAGGGCGTCCGATTGCGTGCACGTGCTCGTCCAGTCGAGTGAGTCCGGCGACTCGCAAGCCGTTGCGGCCTCCTCAGGACTCACGCGAGCGGGCGCGGCACGGAGCCGCTCAGGCAACCGCAGCCCCGCCGAGCCGAGGCGCGCGATCAATATCCCGTGCTCCGGGTAGTCCGCGATGAGCGTTTCCCAGATCTGCTCGGGAGGCGGGAAATGAAGTCCGTCGAGGCCTGCAGACTTGCCTTCCGGAGCCTGCCCGCGCCACTGCCAGCGCCCTTCGATGCAGTCGAGCAGCTCTTCCTCGCACAGAATCTGCAACAGCCGGCGATAGAGCGGCTCGGCAGAGGCGGCCAATCGTCCGCTGGCAATCAGCGGCTGCGGATCCGGAGCCGCACCGGCGATGGCGCGCACGGTTCGCTCGGCAAACGCGGCGCACAGTGCCTCGAGCAGCGGCTCGACCTCCCGTGCGTAGCGCAGCCTCGAGCGCACACGCTGCGGCTCGTGCAGATGCGCTGCCGCGAGCTGCACAGCCGCCGGCGTGGCCGGCAGCGCCACGGCCTCTGCGCTGGTCTGCAGGCCACTCTTGCCGGCACGGCGCGGCATGGCCACTAGCTTTGTCGTCAGCCAGGCGGGGGATCTGCCACGCCCTCGCTGCAGGGTCGCGACGCGCAAGCGCGCCCCCTGAACCAGAGCCACAGCCTCGCCGTGCGCATCGTAGAGAGATAGCTGCGCGCTCACGGAGCGACTGGTGGGATGTCTGGGCGCTCGGGCGCACACGCGCGCGGCCGCCACGCGCGCACCCGGCTGCAGCAGCTGCAACCGCTCGAAGCGCACCGGCAGGAAAGTATTCGGGGACGTATTCGCAGCATCGCCGTGGAGGCGGCAGGTCAGGCCCAGCAGCAGCTGCAGTGCGCCGTCCAGCGAGGCAGGGTGCAGGTACATCGTCTGCGCTTCTTCCGCGACGACGGTGGGAAGCGTCAGGCGACCGACGACGGAGGTCTCGGGGACCTGCGGGGTTTGGGCAGGCTGCCCGCTGTCAGGCTGCCGGCTCTCGGGCTGCACACTCTCGAACCACGCCTCGGTAACCGACTGGAATGCGGGTCCATACTGCAACCCTCGGCTGCGCGCGAGCGCATAGTGCGCTTCGCCGCTGATTTCGGGCGCGCGCGTGGGCAGCGTCAGCGGAGCGGCGGCCTCAACCTTGCTGCCCTCGAGCAGTCGGCCGACCGCGTGGATCCGCCACTGCGCGTCCGGCGCATGCGAGCGGCTGCTGATCCTGAAGCTGCCGTCTGCATCGTCGATGCGCAGGCGCACGGTCCGGGACTCCTGGGCCTCGAGCAGCAGTGGGGAGATGATCTCCAGATCCTCGATGATAGGGTGGATTCCCGGCCGGCGCGTCAGTGCAGCCGCGAGCGCCATTTCAACGAAACCTGCCGCGGGAAATACCACCGCGCCGTCGACGACATGGTCCGCGTAAGCGGGCAGCTTGGTCGTGTCGAGGCGATTTTCCCAATGCCACGGCTCACCGGGGAGCGCATAGCCCAGAAGCGGATGCACGAGCCGGCGCTGCAGCAGGCCGAGTGAATCGGGCGTGCTCGCCTGCCAATAGCGCTCGCGCTGCCAGGGATAGTGCGGCAGGGGGACCCATCGACCCGGCGCCGGAAAGAGCCAGTTACGTTCCAGCGGCACACCCGACAGCTCCAACAGCATGGCGACTGACCCGAGCCGTTCACGGCCGCACTCGGTCATCGTCAGCGCCGGTAGCACGAAGGCGCTGCTGTCTTTCGGCTCGCCGCTGCCGTGCATCGACCGTGTGCCCGTGATTTCCCGGATATAGGAGCTGAGTACCGGCTTTGGGCCAACTTCCACGAAGGTATTGATGCCGTCGGCGAGCATGGCCTGGATGGTTGCCTGGAAGCGTACGGGCTCGCGCACGTTGCGCCACCAATAGCGCGCGTCCAGCTCCTGGCCCGCGACGCGCGCGCCCGTGACGGCCGAATACAGCGGAACCGCGGCTGAGCGCGGGCTGAGCCCTTGCAAGCCCTCGTGCAGGTCCTCGCGGATGTCCTCCATCGTAGCGCTGTGGAAGGCGTAGTCCATTGGCAGGCGGCGGCTGGCGACCCTGCGCGTCTTGAGCTGCACCATCACTCGCTCGATCGCCGCGTGTGGGCCGGAGAGCGTCACGCTGCCGGCGGTGTTGACGGCGGCGATGCTCATGGCCGTATCCAGCGCCAGCGATTGCAGCAGAGTGCCGACGGACGCCTCGCCGAGCTCCACGGCCAGCATGCAGCCGCGCCCGCGTGTTCTGACCTGGTGGCGGCTGCGCTCATAGACAACACGGGCCGCCTGCTGCAACGTCAGCGCGCCACTCGCCCACGCGGCGGTGATCTCGCCGACACTGTGACCGCACACCGCCGCGGGCTGGATGCGCCGATGCTCGAGGGCGCGCGTGACTCCCACCTGCAGCGCGAACAGCAGCGGCTGCGCCACGTCGGTGCACTCCAGCCGTGAGGCGGCCGGCGCTGCGCGCAGCTCACCGAGAATCGACCAGCCGGCGAGGGCCGCGTACAACGCATCGACTTCCTCGATCGCCTCGAGGAAGGTGGGGTCCTCATCCAGGAGCTTCACCCCCATCCCGAGCCACTGCGAGCCGTTGCCGCTGTAGACGAAGGCCGGAGGCGAGGCGTCGGGGCGATGCGTGCCGGTGAGCACGGCCGGTGCGGAGCCCGCGGAGCCTGCGGAGCCTGTGGTCGCGAAGCACTCGAGCGCAAGCACCATGTCGCTCCGCTCCGCGGGGCCGACCGACAGCCGATACCGGTGGACATCGCGGGTCTGCATGGCGCTATAGGCGATGTCGTAGTCCGACAGATCCGTGCGCGCCTGCAGGTACTGCGCCATGCACCGCGCCGACTCCCGCAGCGCCGCGGCGCTACGCGCCGAGAGCATCAGCGGCGTACGCAGCTCGGTGACAGCGTGCGTCTCCTGGCGGTCCGACTCGAAGCTCGTCAGGATCGCGTGGGCGTTCGTGCCGCCGAAGCCGAAGGAGCTGACGCCCACGACCAACCGTCGATGTGACTCGAATTGCAGTGGCGCGACCAGCGGCGCGAGGTTGAGTGCCGCGAAGTCGATGTGCGGATTCCAGCGCGCGGGTGCGGGCTGCGCAGGAACGCAGCGGTGGCGCAGCACGTGCAGCGCCTTGACCAGCCCGGCCATACCCGAGGCGGCTTCCAGATGTCCCACGTTGGCTTTGACCGATCCGATCGCCAACGGGCGTTCGGCCGGGCGCTGCCGGCCGAGCGCCTCGCCAATGGCCTGGGCCTCGATGGGATCGCCCACGGCGGTACCGGTGCCGTGCGCTTCCAGATAATCGATCTCGATCGCGTCGATGCCCGCGCGAGCGTAGACGTCACGCAGCAGCGCCGCCTGGGCAGCGTGGCTCGGCACGGTCAGGCCGTGCTTGCGCCCATCGTTGTTGATGCCGGTTTCGGCGATGACGCCGAGGATGCGATTGCCATCGCCGATGGCCTGCGCGAGCGGCTTGAGCAGGAGCACCGCCCCGCCTTCGCCACGCACATAGCCGTCGGCCCCCTCGCCGAACGCCTCGCAGCGGCCGTGCCGCGAGAGCATCGACGCCTTGGAAAAACCGACGAACGCGAAGGGATGCAGGTGCAGGCTGATGCCGGCGACCAGTGCGGCGGCGCTCTCGCCCTGTCGAATGGATTGGCAGGCCTGATGCAGCGCAACCAGCGACGAGGAGCAGGCGGTATCCAGCGCCATGCTGGGGCCGCGCAGATCGAAGAGATACGAGATCCGGTTGGCCGCGATGCTGCCGGTGTTACCCGTCATCGTCGAGGCATCGATGGCCCCCAGATCATCGGCGCGGCGATAGGCGTAGTCGATGCTGGAGAGGCCCACATACACGCCGCAACGCTCGCCGCGCATCGAGGCGGTCGGTATGCCCGCATCTTCGAACGCTTCCCACGCCATCTCCAGCAGCAGACGTTGTTGCGGATCCATCTGCTCGGCCTCGCGCGGGGAGATGCCGAAGAACGCCGCATCGAAGCTCGCGATGTCCCCGAGGAGTGAGCCGGCAGCGAAGGTATAGGCGGTGCCGGGCTCGTTCTTGCGCGGATGAAGCAGGCTTTCGTGCGCCCATCGGTCGGCCGGCACGCTCCCGACGAGGCTACGACCCTCGAGCAGTGCCTGCCAGAAGTGCTCGCTGTCCACTCCGGGCATGCGATAGGCACACCCCACGATCGCGATCCGCATCCGATCGCTGCGGAATTTCATGAGTCGATCCCCGGGATGAGCCGCCGCGACAGCGCGCAGCGCGGCGGATGGCTAGCGACTTGGAAAGTAAATCGGCCTTGCCTGGCAGATGGCAGCACTGCACGTCGTGTGCAGCTCGCGAGGCTGCGAAACAGTCGTCGCTTACTCCCAGAAAGTGTGTTGCGAATCGCCGTCTGTCAGAGTTTAATACGACATATTGTAGTCCAGATCCTACAGGGAGTAGCAGGGGTTGTGTTAAGAACGAGGAGTCTGCGCCCGGCCCCGACCCGTCCTACAAGGTCAGCGTTCCGTCTCATCTCAAACCCTGATCCTCAGCGATGCCGGTTCAACGACTGAGCAACAGCGCGCTAAGCGGTGTCGAGAGGAAATTTCTCTACTGGATTGCCAGGCGGCTGCCGGCTCGGCTCTCGCCGGATCATCTGACCGCCATCGGGCTGATTGGCGCACTGGCGGCCGCGGGCGGCTACCTGGGCAGCCGCAGCTCCCTGCAGTGGCTCTGGCTCGCCTCCCTGGGATTGGCGTTGCACTGGTTCGGCGATTCGCTCGACGGCACGGTCGCGCGGCTCCGCAGCATCGAGCGGCCGCGCTACGGGTTCTTCGTCGATCACACCACCGACCTGTTCTGCCAGGCGCTGATCTTCCTGACCCTGGGACTCTCGCCCTGCGTGCACTTCGGGATTGCCTGCCTGGGCCTGATCGCCTTTCTGATGGCGTTCGTGTTCTCGCTGATCTGCGTGGAAGTGCGGCGGACGCTACGCCTCTCGTATTTCGGCATCGGCCCCACCGAGATCCGTGCGCTGCTGATCTGCGGCAACGTGCTCACCGTGTGGTGGGG
>JASHPX010000262.1 GCA_030037905.1 Gammaproteobacteria bacterium | reverse complement strand
CCGCTGACCAGCGGGGCGAGTAGATCGATGACCTTGATGCCGGTATGGAAGCGCTCGAGCGTGCCCCCGAGTCGCGCCACCGCCGGCGCAGGCGCATGAATCGGACGGCGCGCCACGTCCGGCGGGAAAGCCGGCCCAAGGTCGATCGGATCCCCCGTCGGTCCCAGCAGCCGACCCAGCACCGCATCGCCCACCGGCACCCGGATCGGCGCACCGGTGGTGCGCACGGTGGCGCCGCGCGCCAGTCCCGAGGTGCCCTGCAAAGCGACGGCACGCAGGGTCTGCGGATCGACGTGTTGCGCGACCTCCGCGATCAGGCTGTCGCGCTCGCCGCGCTCGATCACGATGCCCTCTCCGAGCGCCGGCAGCGGCCCCTCTGCGAAGCGCGCCTGTACGACCGAGCCGTGCACCGCGATCACCCGACCGATCAGGCTGGCGGGCTCAACGCTGGCATCGGTCGCGGTCGTCATATACTCGTGTATGGGTCATGCGTAATACGTAGCTTTTACCGCGTCGGTAAAGCCCGCGAAATACGCATAAGTTCGGATCCGCGCCGTGAGGTCGTGGCCTTGCGGATGCACGGCCATTCGTGGATGCTCCGCACCATGAAGGAACTGCCAACCACCGTATTCATCGTCGACGACGACGAGGCGGTCCGCGATTCGCTGCGGCTGCTCTTGAAGTCGATCGGGTTGCCCGTGCGCACCTTTGCCTCGGCTCAGGAGTTCCTGCCGGGCTACGAGGCGCGCCAGCCCGGCTGCCTGGTGCTCGATATCCGTATGCCGGGTATGAGTGGGTTGGAGCTGCAGCAGCAGCTCAACATGCGCGGCGCAACCATTCCCGTGGTGTTCATCACCGGTCATGGCGATATCCCGATGGCCGTGGAGGCCATGCAGCATGGTGCGTTCGACTTCCTGCAGAAGCCGTTTCGCGACCAGGACCTCATCGACCGTGTGCAGCGGGCGCTGGAGCGTGACGCTACCATTCGTGCGCAGCTCAGGACTACCGACCGTATCCGCGAAAACCTGGCCTCGCTCACGCCGCGCGAACGCGAGGTGCTCAGTCTGGTCACGGCGGGCAAGCCCAACAAGGTGATGGCCGGTGACCTGGGGGTCAGCCAGCGCACCGTCGAAATCCACCGTGCGCGCGTGATGGAGAAGATGCAGGCGCGCTCGCTGGCGCAGCTGGTACGTATGCTGATGGAAGTCGAGCGGCCCGCCAGCTGAGCGGGCCCGCCGCAACTTACAGCGCACTCGGACGACAGGGATGTTGAAAGCGTGCAGCAAATTACGTCTGACGTAATTTGCCGCGCGCTTTCAATATCCCTGTGGATTCGGAGGCGCTGCAAGCTACGTCATGACCGAGCTTTCCTCCGGCGCGGATACATCCGCGCTGACCGCCACGACGGCGCTGGAGCTGCTGCGCCAGCTGGCGCTGGACGTGCGCTGGACGTGGAACCATGCGGCAGATCCACTCTGGAGCCGCATCGAACCGGAGCTGTGGGCGCGCACGCATAACCCCTGGGTCGTGCTGCAGACCGTGTCGGCGCACCGACTCGGCGAGCTGCTCGTGGAGCCGGAATTTCGCGCACAGGTCGAGCATCTGGCAAGCGCGCGGCAGGCGGCGTCCACTTCACCGGCCTGGTTCCAGCAGAACCCCGCGTCCGGGGAACTGACCCGCGTGGCCTACTTCAGCATGGAGTTCATGCTCAGCGAGGCCCTGCCGATCTACGCCGGCGGTCTGGGCAACGTCGCCGGTGATCAGCTCAAGGCCGCCAGCGATCTCGGCGTGCCCATCGTCGGCGTTGGGCTGCTGTACCAGCAGGGCTACTTCCGCCAGGTCATCGCCGCGGACGGCAGCCAGCAGGCGCTCTTTCCGTATAACGACCCGGGTCAGCTGCCAGTGAGGCCACTGCGCACGCCCGAAGGGCAGTGGTTGCGCCTGCAGATTCAACTGCCGGGCTATTCGCTGTGGCTGCGCGTGTGGGAGGCGACGGTGGGGCGGCTGCGGCTGTACCTGCTCGACAGCAACGACATCGCCAACTACCCCGCCCACCGCGGCATCACCAGCGAGCTCTACGGGGGCGGCCCCGAGCTGCGGCTGCAGCAGGAGCTGGTGCTCGGCATCGGCGGCTGGCGATTGCTCGAAGCCATCGCGCAGGTGCCGGAAGTCTGTCATCTGAACGAGGGTCACGCGGCATTCGTGATCCTCGAGCGAGCACGCAGCTTCATGCATGCGAGCGGGCAGCCGTTCGCCACCGCACTGGCCATCACGCGCGCCGGCAACGTGTTCACCACGCACACCGCCGTGCCCGCCGGCTTCGATTGCTTCGCGCCGCAGCTGATCGAGCGCTATCTGGGCAAGTACGGCGCCGAGCAGCTGCACCTGCCGCTGCATGAGCTGCTGGCACTCGGCCGCCGCGACGCGCGCGACGATTCCGAGCCATTCAACATGGCCTGGCTCGCCATGCGTGGCAGCGCCACGGTCAACGGCGTCAGCCGGCTGCACGGCATGATCAGCCGGCGCATCTTCCTGCCGCTGTTCCCGCGCTGGTCCGTGCTCGAAGTTCCGATCGGCTACGTGACCAACGGCGTTCACACACCCAGCTGGGACTCCCCGGCAGCCGATGAGCTCTGGACCGGCGCCTGTGGAAAGCACCGCTGGCTCGGGGAGCTGCAAGCCACCGAAGCGCAGCTGCGCGCCGTCCCTGCGGGGCGCATCTGGCAATGTCGCGCAGCGGGCCGTGCGGACCTCATTACCTATGCGCGCGAGCGGCTGTCGCGGCAGCTGGATGCCTCGGGCGCCACCCCCGAGCAGGTCGAGGCGGCGCGTCACATCTTCCGACCCGAAGTGCTCACGCTCGGATTCGCGCGCCGCTTCGCCACCTACAAGCGGCCGAATCTGCTGCTGTCGGATCCCGAGCGTCTCGTACGCCTGCTCACTCACCCGCAGCGGCCGGTGCAGCTGATCCTGGCGGGCAAGGCCCACCCGGCGGACGCCCCGGGCCAGGCACTGGTCGGGGAGTGGGTGCGCTTCATCCGCCGTCACGACGTTCGGCCGCACGCGATGTTTCTGGCCGATTACGACATGCTGCTGACCGAGCAGCTGGTGCACGGCGTGGATGTCTGGATCAACACGCCACGCCGGCCCTGGGAAGCCTGCGGCACCAGCGGCATGAAGGTGCTGGTCAACGGCGGCCTGAATCTCTCGGAGCTGGACGGCTGGTGGGCCGAAGGCTATTCCCCCGACGTTGGCTGGGCGCTCGGAGATGGCCGCGAGCACGACGATGATCCGGCCTGGGACGAGCGCGAGGCGCAGCAGCTCTACGAGCTGCTGGAAAACCGCATCGTTCCAGAATTCTACGAGCGCGACGCCGAAGGCATACCGCAGGCGTGGGTGGCACGCGTGCGCGAGAGCATGGCGCGTCTCACGCCGGCGTACTCCGCCAACCGCAGCGTGCGTCAGTACGTCGAGCAGTGCTACCTGCCCGCCGCGGCGCGCTACCGCGAGCGCGCGCAGAACGGCGGCCGTCAGGGCGAGCAGATCGCCAACTGGCTCGCGGCCCTCGAGTACAACTGGCCGCAGGTGCGCTTCGGCCGCGTCGATGTCGAGAGCCGCGAGGGCCGGCATTTCTTCAGCGCCGCGGTATACCTGGGCGCATTGCGGCCCCAATCAGTTCGGGTCGAGCTGTATGCAGAGCCGCCCGCAGATCAATTGCGCCAGGACGAGTCGCCCGAGGGCGAGTCGCCCGAGGCCTCCAAACCCTTGCGGCTGGAAATGCTGCGCCAGTCCGACGGTGCGGAAAGCGGTGAATATCGCTATGCCGCCAGCGTGCCGGCCAGCCGCGCCGCTACCGATTACACGGCGCGCATCATCCCCGCGTACCCCGGCGTACAGGTACCGCTGGAGGCTGCCTACGTGCTGTGGCAGCGCTGAGCCTCGGCACAATAGGTAGTCATCACACAGCGCGTAGGCACAGCTCCGAATCGCGCCCCCGACCGACTCGCAGCACAGTCATGCGCAGCCAAGGGCCGGATTCGGCCTGTGAGGAATTGCCATGAACCAGCGCGCTCCGGCCACGCACATGCCTCGCCTTCTCTACGATCAAGAGCACCGGCACGCGATGATCGCGCAGGCGGCCTACTTTCGCGCCAAGCACCGCGATTTCAAGGCAGGTCACGAGCTCGAGGACTGGCTGGCTGCCGAGGCCGAGGTGGACAGCGCGTTGACCATCAGTCCGAGAATGTAATGTCGGCCATCCCCGGCAGATGCGCGACGCTCTCGACGAAGGGTGGCGGCGTGGCCAATCGAGGAAGACAGGCACGAAAATGGCAACAGGTGCACCAAAACTAACGGTACTTCAGGTCCTGCGGCCGACGGCCCTCGCGGCCATCCTGGACCAACGGGGACTCCACCGGCAGCACCAATCCGAGACTATCGGGATGACTCCGCCCTACGGCGCGGTCATTGCCGCGGGCTGGGAGTGCCTGGCCGAGGTGTTAGAGGAACAGCAAGCCATGGAGAGCGAACGGGCTGCCGGCGAGCGCGCCTCGGCGAGTTCCCGATCACCCGACCCGCCGGGCTGAGGCGCAGATTATGGTTTCTACGTAGCGACTCGCAATCACCCATAGCCGAAAATCTTCTTTATGAGCGATGCCGTGGTATTACACATAGAAGATGATGACGCCGTCCGTGCGAGTGTCGCTGCGCTCCTGAGGTCGGAAGGATACCAAATGGTCTCGGCCATCGATGGGTCCAGTGCAGTTGCGTTGGTGCAGGAATCCGGAGTCAGACCAGACGTCCTCATCATCGACTATGCTCTTCCCGGAGATATGGACGGAGCCGACGCAGCGCAGACGATCTGCGGCGCTTTGGGCCATGTGGTACCTACGATCGTGTTGAGCGGCGAGCTGGCGAATGCGGCCGTCCCCTGGCTGCCAGGTGCACCGTTGTTCTGTGTGTGGAAGCCCGTCGACTCCCACGTTCTGCTGACAGTGGTCGGTACCTTTGCGACTCTAGGGACGCTCCTGCGTACCTGCGGTCGCCCGGCCTGATGAAGCGCAACCCTACTCGCTTGCCCGGCCTGGGCGATCGCGTGCGTTTTCGTGAGGCTTCGGTGCCCGTGAGCGGCGTGATCGTCGACGAATTGACCGAATCGTACGTACTCGTCGAGTGGGACGGCGTCGCTACTCCAACCCCTCATCGCCGCGAGGATCTGCAGGTCGATACGGCAATCGCGCCAGCCGAGTGACTGCGGTAATCCCTGATGTACCTACACCCACACACGCGGTAGGGTCGACCCGTGCCACAGCAATCCTCCGCCTCCACACTCCACCCACACCCGCAGCTCGATGCGTCCGCTCCCTATTTCGAAGGCCGAACGACGCACGGCTTTCGGCGGCTGAGTGACTTCGCCGGCCACTGGCTGGTCTTCTTCGCACACCCGGCGGATTTCACACCCGTGTGCGCGAGCGAGTTGGTGACCTTCAGCCGCAATATCGCCGACTTTACGGCACTCGACTGCCGCCTGCTCGGCCTGTCATTGGACAGTGTCTACTCCCACCTGGCGTGGTGCGAGAGCATCCGTGAGCACTTCGGTGTCGCAGTGGAGTTCCCCATCATGGAGGATGTGTCACGGGATATCTCCCGGCGCTACGGTATGTTGCACTGGCGCGGCGGCACCGAGAGTGACGTACGCGCGCTGTTCATCATCGACCCCAGGGGGACCTTGCGCGCCATGTTGTACTATCCCGTGACGACGGGGCGCTCGGTCGCCGAGGTGCTGCGGCTGCTGCAGGCTCTGCAGACAGCGGATCGGCTGCATGCGGTGACTCCGGAAGGCTGGAAACCCGGAGACGCAGCCGTGGAGCCGCCACCGCAGACCGTGGCGGCCGCTGAGGCGCGCAGGAGCCTGACTTACGGATGCGTGGACTGGTACTACTACACCAGACCGGCGGTGAGCTCCTGAGCCACGCCGGCACCCGTAACCCACGTGAGCCCCTGGTCTAAGGCGTAAAGAGAATTGCCGCCCGATAGCGTGGCAGCGTGGGTCGGCGCGGGATACGAGTCCGGAAATGCGGCGGCTTGACGATCAGCAGATCACAGGGCAGCGGATCGAGCACTGCCTCGGCCGTATTACCGATCAGCAGTCGCTGCCATCCGCTACGCGAGATCGCCCCGAGTGCGACGATGTCGGCACGCAGGTGTATCGCGACGTCCTCGATCGCATCCGCGGCCGGGATGGCCAGCAGGTGCCGACGCGTCTTGGGAATGTCGTAGCCATCGAGCAGCCGGTCGTAACGCTTGAACGCCGCGGCCTCTAGCTTGCGGTTCAGGGCTGCGGCAGTTTCAGCGTCCGGCGCGCCGGTTGGATGCATGCCATTGGGCAGCCACGCATAGGCATGTACCGCGTGCAGACGCCCGCCGAGCGCACGGCTCAATCGGTCACTCACGCCGAGTATGGCGCCATCGAGTCGCGCCGGCTTATCCAGGCTATGCGAGGGATCGACCGCTGCCAGGATCACCGGCCGGTGATAGACTCCGCCGCGCTTCACCAGCAGCACGGGAACCGGGCTGTTGCGCAGCAGCTCCCAGTCGGTGAAGCGCAGCAGCGCCGACACGACGTGACGTTCGCCCTTTCGTCCGGCAACGATCAGGTCGGCATGCGTAGCGGTGGCGCGACGAATGATAGCCTCGTAACCCGGCGCATCCCACACGGCTGCGACCGAGATTTGCAGCGAGCGCTGGCGGCCGCGGCCTTTGAGGCGACCAGCCAGCTTCTCCAGCCGGCCGATAGCGCGCGCACGTTCCTGGCTCTGCAGTTCCTGAAACTCCGGATCCGAGGTCGCATACAGCGGCCAGGTCAGGGCGTGGAACAGCTCGAGTTTCGCGCCCAACGCCCGCGCCAGCTGCGCGGCCTTGATAACCGCTGCGCTCGGTCGCGCCTCCGGCTCCTTGATGGCCACGATAATCCGTCGAATCGCGCTCATTGCGCTCACCTCGTTCTCCCATCCGGTAAGATCTTTGCATGCCGAGGAGGCACGTCCGCCGGGAGCTGTCCCAGATGCTCATCGGCCCGGCGCAACAGGCGGTGTAGATCGATCAGACTGACCCGCCCACCGTGCAGATCGATGATCGACTCGCGCCTCAGGCGTGCGAGCAGGCGGTTCACCACGACGCGCACCGAGCCGATCATACCGGCCAGTTCCTCGTGAGACAGATCGTGTAGCAGGCTGCTCTCGCGTGCGCGCGCACTTGTGCCGAAGTGTCGCAGCAACAGGCGGGCGAGGCGCGTCATGGTGTCGTGCAGGGTCAGATCACCGGCGAGCTCCGACAGTGAGCGCAGCTGGCGTGCGACATAGCGATACATCGCCAGACGAAACGGCGCGTACTGCTCGAGCCATCCGCGGAACAGCCCAACCGGACCGGAAAGCGCCTGCACCTCATCGAGCGTCCAGGCGGAGGCGGAATGGGGCTGCCCGTCGAGCAACCCGATGACGTCCAGGCCATCGCCTGGACCGAGCAGCCAGAGCGTCAGCTCGCGGCCGCTGCCCGCATTGCCATGTACTACCTTGACGCGCCCCGCGCCGATGATCACGAAGCGCCGTGCCGTGGACGCGGCCGGCAGGATCTCCGTGTGCTTCGACCATTGCTCGGGCGTGAGTGCACGCGTCATGCGCTCGAGTATTACGCGGTCGAGCCCACTGAACAGTGGGCTGCCGCGCAGGATATCGACCGGCTGTAGATAGGTCATGCGTGCGTTCCCATGAGGCACAGTTAAAACTCCACGCCTGCTGCAGGGAATACGCGTTAACCGCAGGGTGCCGCGCAGAGGCCCTGATGAGCGGGCCGTTTATGAGCGAGCCGGCGTGGTTCGGGGCGCCGGCGACGCCCCTACGATCTTGCCAGCTCCTCCAGCAGCGCGAGCAGCTCATCGGCATTGATGGGCTTGCTGGCGATACGCAGCTGCGCGTCCATCTGCACCCCCTGCACTGCAGAGGAGGTGTCGCCGCTGACCAATACGGCCTTCACCGGCCTGCCCAGAGAACTGCGCACCGCCTCGATGACCTGTCGGCCTGTCTCACCGGGTGCGAGGTGATAGTCCGCGATGATCATGTCCAGCGCGGGGTTACGCGCCACTTCTTCGAGGGCTTCGCTGCGGCTCGCGACCGCGGTGGTGCTGTAGCCTGCGACCCGCAGCAGCATCTGCGTTGCGCTGCGCACCGCCGGATCATCTTCCACCAGCAGCAGCCGCCGCGCGGGGCGCTCCTGCGCGGCTGGCACCGCCCCGGGCGTTTCCCGCTCACGCGCTGCGGGCTGCACCGTGCGATCAGTCCCCACCGGCAGCGCGACGGAAAACGCCGAGCCCTTGCCCGGCTCGGAACGAACATCGAGTGACGCGCCCAGCAGCTCGACGATTCGGCGCACGATCGCCAGACCCAGTCCGTAGCCGTCGCGCGAAGCATTGGCCGGAATGCCGATCTGGTAGAACTCTTCGAAGATGTGCGGCATGTCACTGGCCGAAATGCCCACGCCCGTGTCGAGCACCTCCAGGCGTACGCACCGCGCCTCATGCAGGCAGCGCAGTTGTACCCATCCTTCGCGCGTGTACTTGATGGCATTGGAGAGCAGATTGCGCAGCACCTGGCTCACCAGTGAAGGATCGGACTGCACGCTGTCCCTGCAGATCTCGACTTTCAGTTCCAACCCCTTCTGCGCGGCGAGCTGTGCGAACTCGGCGCGCATTTCGGCGAAGATGGTCGCGACCGTGAAGTCCGTGACGCTGGGCCTGATCGCACCGGACTCGAGCTTGCTGATGTCCAGCAGCGCATTGAGCAGGCGCGCCATCGCACCGATCGCCGTCTCCTGCTGCGCAAGTGCCTCGGAGAGGCTCGGATCGAGAGTGCTCCGGCGCATCGCACCGTTCAGCAGCGCCAGGGTCTGCAGGGGCTGGCGCAAATCATGGCTTGCCGTGGCGAGAAAGCGGCTCTTCGCCTGGTTGGCGGCGTCGGCAGCCTCGCGGGCTCGGCGCAGCTCCTCCTGCACATGACGGCGTTCGGTGACGTCACGGATCGCCGCGGCCACCAGCAGCCCGTTGCTGCCCTCGATCGGGCTCAGGCTGATCTCCACCGGGAACTCGCTACCATCGCGCCGACGAGCGGACAGATCCAGCCCGATGCCCATGGGGCGCACGCGCGCATGCTCGACGTAGCGCTGGCGGTGCCCGACATGCGCGGCCCGTAGCTGCTCGGGAAGCAGCCGATCGATGCTCGAACCGAGTACCTCCGCCTGAGAGTATCCGAACAGAGCGCTCACCTGCCGGTTCGCGAATACGATGGTGCCCGCGCTATCCACGACCAGCATGGCGTCGGGCGCAGAGTCCAGGATGTAGGGCACAATGTCCGCGGACAACATCGACTCGGGTGGCTCCCTGTCCGCGCTCTGACCGCTACTCATTGTCCACGATGCCCGTCCGTGGCGTCAAAGTCTGCCGATGGCCCATGCGGCATGTACGGATGGCACACACCTTCCCTGGACCTGACGATAGACGTCAGGCGGTGTGCCCGCTGTAACCCTAGTCACAGGCCAACTCACCATGCAAGTCACCGACATCATGACGCGCGCTGTCATTACGACCACAGAGGCCACATCGCTGGCGCAGGCCGTGGAGCTGATGCTCGAGCACCGCATCAGTGGGTTGCCCGTGATCGATGGCAGCGGTCATGTCTGCGGCATGCTCTCCGAAGGGGATCTGCTCCGCCGCGCGGAGACCGGCACCGCTGCCGAACCGAGCGGCTGGCGAGCGCTGCTGGCAGGACCTGAGCGGTTCGCGCGCTGGTACGTGCAGACCCACGGCCGCAAGGTCGGTGAGGTCATGACGCCCAAGGTGATCTCGGTGTCTGCTTCCACCCCGCTCATCCAGGCCGTGGAGCTCATGCAGAGGCACAGGATCAAGCGGCTGCCTGTCCTGAGTTCAGATGGCCGGCTCGCCGGCATCATCAGCCGCGCCGACGTGCTACGCTCGCTCGATCGGCTGTTGACCGAGACCGCCAACGCAGGCACGGACGATGCGATCCGCCGGCGCATCCAGACCGAGCTCGCCAGCCAGCGTTGGCTGGCGCTGACTTCCGCGAGCGTCAGCGTAAAGGATGGCACCGTCGAGCTGCGTGGCACGGTGTTCGGCAGCTGCGAGCGTCAGGCGCTTCGCGTGCTGATCGAAAATGTTCCCGGAGTGCGCAAGGTTGTCGATCAGCTCGTCTGGATCGAGCCTTATACGGGCACCGCGGTTGCGCTGACGCCCGAAGAGCGCGCAGGCGGCTGACGCGTTTCACGCGACAGACCGATCATGAGCACCGGCAGTCCCAGCCCCGGCGATCCGCGCTCCTCACGCACTTCGATGTGGTCCACCGCCGTGGTAGTGCTGGTGGCGCTGCTCGCGCTCGCGACGCTGCTGAAACTGTCCGTATCCAGCTCCGAGAATCTCGGCTACGGAGACTTCAAGCGGCTGCTGGGGGCTGGCAAGCTCAGCGACCTGACGCTCGGCAGCAGCACCATCGAGGGCACCGTGGCTGCAGCCGGACTCGATAAGCTGCTGTCCGCGCAGGCGCTGCAGACCCTTCGGGCTCAGAGCCCAGCCGCACCGCTGGGCTTGGTCGCACCGCAACGCCCAGCCGCACCGCAACGCCCAACCGCACCGCAAAGCTCGGCCGGTGCTCCGAGCTCGTATCACTTCGTGACCACGCGCGCCGAGGATCCGCAGCTGATCGCGCAGCTGGATGCCGCGCACGTGAGCTACCGTGCGCTGGCCGACTCACAGGCCCTTACATCGATGCTCGGTTGGCTGGCGCCGATGTTGATCTTCGTGGGGCTATGGGTTTGGATCATGCGGCGGGGTATGGGCGGTGTGGGCGCCCTGAGCCAGACCAGCCGCAGTCACGCCAAGGTCTTCATCCAGACGGACACCGGCGTGCACTTCAGCGACGTGGAGGGCATCGATGAGGCCAAGGAGGAACTGGTCGAGGTGGTGCGATTCCTGAAGGACCCGGAACGCTACCGCCGGCTCGGCGGACACATCCCCAAAGGGGTGTTGATCGTCGGTGCACCGGGCACCGGCAAGACTCTGCTCGCCAAGGCGGTCGCCGGCGAGGCGGGAGTGCCCTTTTTATCGATCAGCGGCTCGGAATTCGTCGAGATGTTCGTGGGTGTGGGGGCGGCCCGGGTGCGCGACCTCTTCCAGCAAGCTGTGCAGCTCGCGCCCTGCATCATCTTCGTGGACGAGCTCGACGCCCTCGGCAAAGCGCGCGGCATCGCCGGACCCGCGAGCAACGACGAGCGCGAGCAGACGCTCAACCAACTGCTGGTGGAGCTCGACGGGTTCGACACCAACTCGGGCGTCATCGTGCTCGCCGCAACCAACCGGCCTGAAGTTCTCGATCCGGCGCTGCTGCGACCCGGACGGCTCGATCGTCACATCGCCATCGATCGACCGGACATCAGGGGTCGCGAAAGGATACTGCGATTGCACGCGCGCCACCTGGTGCTCGGTGCGGACGTCGATCTGGCGGAGCTGGCGGCGCGCACCCCGGGCTTCGCCGGCGCCGATCTCGCCAACATCGTCAACGAGGCCGCGCTACATGCCGCGCGGGGTGACAAGCCGGCGGTGCAGATGGAGGATTTCGAGGCGGCGATCGACCGCCAGATCGGCGGACTCGAAAAGCGCAATCGCGTGATGAATCCTCGGGAGAAGGAGACCGTCGCTTATCATGAAGCTGGCCACGCGCTGATCGCAGAGCTGCGAGCGCACGCCGATCGCGTCAGTAAGATCTCGATCATTCCGCGCGGCATCGGCACGCTGGGCTATACGCAGCAGCGCCCCACGGAGGACCGCTACCTGCTCAAGCGCACCGAGCTGCTCGACCGTATGGATGTATTGCTCGGTGGCCGCGTGGCCGAGGAGCTCATCTTCGGGGACGTCTCCACGGGCGCGCAGGATGATCTGCGCAAGGCCAGCGACATGGCGCGTCTGATGATCACCGAGTACGGCATGAGCGAGTGGCTGGGGCAGATCACGTTCGAAGCCGCACCCCATTCCGCCTATCTGGACAATCCAACCGAGCGGGGGCACCTGAACTGCAGTGAACGCACGGGCCGTCTCATCGACCAGGAGGCGGCGCTGCTGATCGCAGAGGCGCATCGCCGCGACATGCTGACCCTGCGCGAGCGGCGCGCCACGCTCGAGGCCATCGCGCACTACCTGCTGCAGCACGAGGTCATCGAGCGTGAGCAGCTGCACGCGCTGCTTGCGCAATCTGCGGAGCATCCGGCCATCGCCTCGTCCAGCGCCTCGCGCGCGCTCCCGATGCCGGCCGACGCGGCTTAGTTTAGTTGGTTACCGCCCAGGCGCGGCGCAGCTGCGCGGACCGGGCGCGGGCGCCCGCCTGCCCGCCAGCGTGCACCTGCAGCGCACATATGCGGCGGCGCGAGCACTCCCGTCCACGCGCCTCTTCTACGCGCCTCTTCTACGCGTCTGTTATACGCGCCTGCGCGCACGCGTCTCCTACGCATTCATGGCAAACCCATACGCAGTGTCCCGAATTCAGCGCCGCAGTCCGGGCCTGCACTATTGCTCCAGTACCTACGGGAGAACGATCATGACGAAGTTCAGCCATCTCACCGCCACCGCGCTGCTGGCAGGCATCCTGGGCGCGATCAGCGTTCCGGCCTCTGCGCACCATTCCTTTCCGGCCACCTACCAGGTGGACAAGATGGTCACCATCGAGGGAACGGTGGTAGAGTTCCTGTTCCGCAATCCGCACTCGTTCGTGCACGTCCTGGCCCCCGACGAAAGCGGCAAGATGGTGATCTGGGCCGTGGAGTGGGGCGCTGGCTCGTCACTGTCCTCCGCTGCGATCGATCGCAACACGATCAAACCGGGCGACAAGGTCGTCATCACCGGCAACCCCGCGCGTGATGCCTCATCGCACCGGCTGCGCATGCGCGCGATCGAGCGGCCTTCGGACGGCTGGAAGTGGGAAGGCACGTTCGGCTGACGGCGGGAAGATCCGGCAGTCCGGCCGATAGTTCGCAGCTCGCGGACTGGCATAGACTGCACCTCGTCCGGAACCTCGTCCGGAGCCTCGTCCGTGCCTAAACCCACATGACGATCCTCACGATCAACAGCGGCAGCACTTCCGTCAAGCTCGCGCTCTACGACGCGGCCGCCGGCAGTGCTCCGACCTGTACCTGGACGCAGCATCAGGATGGGGCGAACCTCGACTCGCAGGCGCTGCTACGCTCGCTCGCCCCGAGACTGGCCTCACCGCCCGTCGCCATCGTTCATCGGATTGTCCATGGCGGTACCCGATTCCTGCAGCCGGTACGCATCGATGCCGCGGCACTCGCAGCGATCGAGGAACTTTCGCCCCTCGCGCCCCTTCACAACCCGGAAGCGCTGCGCTGGGTGCGCGCGGCGTCAGCACTCTGGCCCGAGGCTGCTCAGGTCGCTGTATTCGATACCGCATTCTTCGCCGATCTGCCCAGGGTGGCGGCGGAGTACGCGGTGAGCGCGCGCCTCGGGACCGAGCAGGGCGTTCGGCGCTATGGGTTTCATGGCATCGCCCACCAGGCCATGTGGGAAACCTGGTGCAAGCTCGCTCCGGAGCTGCCATCGGGCGGTCGGCTCATTACGCTGCAGCTCGGCGGCGGTTGCTCGATCGCCGCGATAGAGCGTGGCAAGCCCCTCGATACTTCCATGGGCTTCTCTCCGCTCGAGGGATTGGTCATGGCGACACGCTGCGGCGACCTGGATCCCGCGGTCATTCCGTACCTCGAGCAGCGGCTCGCACGCTCCGGCGATGAGATCATCGAGCTTCTCAACACGCAATCGGGCCTGGTGGGCATCTCCGGCAATGAAGCCAGTCCCGCCATGCTGCTCCAAGATCCCACACCACAGGCACGCTTTGCGATCGACCTCTACTGTTACCGTATTCGTAAGTACGTGGGCGCATATCTTGCGGTACTCGGCGGATGCGACGGAATCGTCTTCGGCGGAGGCGTCGGCGAGCACGTCCCCGCGGTGCGCGAGCGGGCCCTCGCGAATCTGGAATGGGCCGGAATCGTGCTCGACCAGGCGCGCAATCGGGGCGCCCGCGGTGCCGCTCGCATCGACGCCGGGGGTGTACGCATACAGGTGATTCCGGTCGATGAGGAATCCACCCTGGCGCGCGCAGCAGTCTCGCTTCTGCAGCGCTGACAGCGTGCGTCCGTCGAAGCAGAAGGCATGCAGCGAAGGGCAGCGAGTGGAGGGGAGACTGTGATGAATCCAACCGACTCCGACCGATCCCATGCGTTGGACGCGCCGCTCTCGGCCGATATGCTCGAGCGCATGAACGCGTATTGGCGCGCTGCCAATTATCTTGCGGTCGGTCAGATCTATCTGCTGGACAATCCGCTGCTGCGCGTGACGCTGACCCCGGCGCACATCAAGCCGCGGTTGCTCGGCCACTGGGGCACGACACCCGGGCAGAACTTCGTCTATGTCCACCTCAATCGAATCATCGGGCAATACGATCTCGACATGATCTATATCTCAGGGCCCGGTCACGGTGGCCCGGCGGTGGTTGCGAACACCTATCTCGAGGGAACCTACAGTGAGTTCTATCCCGACGTCTCCCAGGACGAAGCGGGCCTGAGGCGGCTCTTCAAGCAGTTCTCGTTTCCTGGCGGCGTCCCGAGCCACGTCGCGCCGGAGACCCCCGGCTCCATTCACGAGGGCGGAGAGCTCGGCTATTCGCTCAGTCACGCCCAGGGCGCAGCGTTCGATAATCCCGAGCTCGTCGTGGCATGCGTGATCGGCGACGGAGAGGCTGAAACGGGACCGCTCGCGACCAGCTGGCAGGGCAACAAGTTCCTGAACCCGGCGACGGACGGTGCGGTGCTGCCCATTCTGCACCTGAACGGCTACAAGATCGCGAACCCCACGGTTCTCGCGCGCATTGAGCCGGAGGAGCTCCAGAACTACCTGCGGGGTTGTGGCTACGAGCCCTATATCGTCGCCGGTGACGACCCGCTGCGGATGCATCAGCGAATGGCGGCGACGCTCGATCGGGTAGTCAGCGAGATCCGCGGGATTCAATCGGAAGCGCGCTCGGGCGGCTTCAAGCGCCGCCCACGCTGGCCCGCCATCGTGCTTCAGACCCCGAAGGGCTGGACCGGACCGAAGGTTGTCGATGGCAAGCCGGTGGAAGGCACTTTCCGTGCACACCAGGTGCCTCTCGCCGAGGTGCGAACCAACGCCACGCACCTGATGATGCTCGAGCAATGGATGCGCAGCTACCGGCCCGAGGAGCTCTTCGACGCGACGGGCCGCCTCAGGAACGAGTTGGCCAGCCTCGCGCCTGCCGGCAATCGCCGCATGGGCGCCAATCCGCGTACCAATGGGGGCTCGGTGCTGCGCGATCTGCGCATGCCGGATTTCCGCGATTACGCGGTGCCGGTGCCGGTCCCAGGCGCCCACGACGCCGAGGACACCCACGTGTTGGGTGGCTTTCTGCGCGACGTCATCGAGCTCAACCAGGCGCCTCGGACGTTCCGCCTCTTCGGCCCCGATGAGACCGATTCGAACCGTCTGTCAGCGGTGTTCGATGTGACCGCCCGGCAGTGGACGGCGAATATCATCCCCGGCGACGAGCATCTGGCGCCCGAGGGCTCGGTCATGGAGGTACTGTCCGAACATCAATGTCAGGGGTGGCTCGAGGGATATTTGCTCACCGGACGACACGGTCTGTTCACCTCCTACGAGGCGTTCATCCACATCGTGGATGCGATGTTCAATCAGCATGCCAAGTGGCTCAAGGTCACGAAACAGATCCCATGGCGCCGGCCGATCGCCTCGCTGAATTACCTGCTTTCCTCGCACGTCTGGAGGCAGGACCACAACGGCTTCACCCACCAGGACCCGGGCTTCATCGACCACGTCGTCAACAAGAAGGCCGAGATCATCCGCATCTACCTGCCACCCGATGCGAACTGCCTGCTGTCCGTGGCCGATCACTGCCTGCGAAGCCGCCACTACGTGAATGTCATCGTCGCGGGCAAGCATCCTGCGCCACAGTGGCTCGGCATCACCGATGCGATCACGCACTGCACGGCAGGTATCGGCATCTGGGAATGGGCCGGCACCGACCGCGGAGCGGAACCCGACCTCGTGATGGCCTGCGCCGGGGATGTGCCGACACTCGAGACGCTCGCGGCCGTAAAGCTCCTCGCCGGTTACTTTCCGCAGCTCAAGGTGCGTGTCGTGAACGTCGTGGATCTGATGAAGCTGCAGCCACCGAGTGAGCATCCCCATGGACTTCCCGATTCGGAATTCGACGCACTCTTCACGCGTGACAAGCCGATCATCTTCGCCTTTCACGGTTATCCCTGGCTGATCCATCGTCTCACCTATCGGCGTACCAACCACGATAACATACACGTGCGCGGCTATAAGGAAGAGGGAACGATCACCACGCCGTTCGACATGACGGTATTGAATGACCTGGACCGGTTTCACCTGGCCAACGATGCGATCGACCGGCTGCCGCAGCTCCGGGGGCGCTGCGGCTATATCAAGCAGCAGCTCCGGGATAAGCTGATCGAGCATCACGAGTACATTCGCGAGCACGGCGAGGACCTGCCCGAGATCTGCAACTGGCGCTGGGGCGGCTAGGCGCGGCGATGCGCGAGCCGCCGCGTACGTCTGTGTCTTACGAAGGAAAGACGGCAATGCTCGATAAAGCGGAAGTCGAAACTTGGCTCAATGAGTATGGTCAGGCTTGGGTCAAGGGCGATCCGGCTGCAGTCGCGATGTTATTCAGTGATGACGCGACCTATCAGGAAACTCCTTTTGACGTACCGATGCGAGGGAAGGACAGCATCAAGGCCTATTGGAAAAATGGTGCAGCCGATGCGCAGGAAGACGTGTCATTCCAGTATCAACTATGGGCAGTAGCCGGCAATGAGGCATTCGCCCAGTGGACGGCCGATTTTCTGCGTATCGCGTCTGGAGAGCGTGTTGATTTAAGCGGCACCTTCCGGCTTGTCTTCGAGAAAGACAGCGGCAGGTTGCAATGTGTCGCGTTACAGGAGTGGTGGCATCGCCGCGTTCGTGAATGAACACGCGAGCCGACCATCAACTCGCGACTCCCGTAATGACAGTTTACCGACCGATGGAAAACTTCAGTCCACCCTCATAACCAGGAATGAGACGCCCCGCGTAAGAGCCACAACGTTCACACCGGCAGGACTGTGATCGGTGTCTCGGCTCCCGATGTGATCAAGCGGGATAGTGGCCCGGGTGCCATCACCCGGCCGATTGCGAGGGCGCGTTCCGTGACTGATTCCAATGGCGGAGCCGCCGCGCGCAACACCGCGTCCTCCGGATCGCCGCCAAGTGCGAGCGACCTGATCGACGAAGGTCTGCGAGAACGACAACGACGCGGGGCGACGGCGGCAATGCCCTTCTTTGAGCGAGCCGCCCAGCTCGAGCCCGATTCCCATTTGCCGTTGCTCATGCTCGGTAACGCCGCCTCCGAGGCGGGCGACCTGGATGGCGCGGCTGTCCACTACGAAGCTGCACGCAATCTTGCGCCCAGGAATCAAATCGTCCGCCACAACCTCGGATTGACCCAGCTGTCGCGTGGATATATTTCCTCGGCCATCGAGGAGCTCGCCGGAGCCTGCCACCTCGATTCATCCTACCTGCCGGCCCACGTTTCCTTCATCATGGCGCTGCACAACTCGGATCAAATCGGCCCGGAGGAGATCAGTGCAGCGATCCACCAGTGGGGGGCACATTTCGCCGCTCGACATGCGACAAGCGTGCGAGCTGCGCCTGCCGATGCCACCCCTGGCAGGAAACTGCGTGTCGGCTTCCTCTCCGGGGACTTTCGGAAGCACTCCGTCGCCCACTTTTTCGAGCCGATCGCGAGCGCCCACGATCGTGAGGCGTTCGAGTACATTCTCTACAGCAACGGCAGCCTCCAGGATGCGGTGACCGCGCGCATACGGGCGTGCGCCGATATCTGGCGTGACGTCTGGGAGCTCACGGACGATGCGTTGGTCGAGCTGATCCACGCCGATCGTGTAGATATCCTCGTGGATCTTTCGGGGCACACCAGCGGAAACCGCCTGGCCGTCTTCGCACGGCGTGCCGCTCCCGTGCAAGTGACCTATCTGGGATTCCCCAACTCGACCGGCCTGCCCACGATGGACTTTCGAATCACGGACGCTGCGACGGATCCACAGCCCCTTGCCGATACATGGCATACCGAGACCCTGTTGCGACTGCCGGACTCGCAATGGTGCTTCAGACCATTCGGAGCGCTGAGCGATCCGGGTCCACTGCCCGCACGTGAAAGAGGCTTTGTGACATTCGGCAGCTTCAATAGCCTCGCGAAGCTCAGCGATACCGTGCTTCGCTGCTGGTCGCAGATACTGGTCCGATCGCCCACCTCGCGTTTCCGGCTGACTCGTATACGGAGTAGCAGGCGCGCGGCAGAGATTGTCGCCAGGTTGGAGCAATCCGGCGTGGCGTCCGAACGTATAGAATGCATCCGCCATCGAACCGAGGCGCCGTACGGCCGGCAATTCTCGGGCGTCGATATCGCGCTGGATCCCTATCCGTATAACGGCGTCACCACCACATGCGAGTCGCTTTATTTCGGCCTGCCGGTCATATCGCTGCGTGGTCGTCACTGTGTCTCACGCAGCGGCCTGAGCATCCTCAACGCCATGGGTCTCGGTGAGTTGGTTGCGTCCACACCGGAGCAATACGTCGAGATTGCACTCGGACTGGCGAATGACATCGAGCGGCTCGAGCAGCTGCGTGCGGGGCTGCGCGCCCGCTTCGAGCAATCGCCCTTGCGCGATGAGAAGCGCTTCGCAGCCAACTTCGAGGAGTTGCTCAGAACCGCGTGGCGACGGTATCTCGCCGAGGCGGACAATATGCAGACAGTTATTCCAGAACGACGCTCAGACGTGTAGCCGCTGACCTACCCGGACACCGTAGTTTCCAGCATCTTAGGAGGCTCTCGGAAATCCAAGCTTCGAGCAGTCGCAGTGTGAGGCATCGGTGTTGGCCAGGAATGCGAACACCATCAACAAAGTACTATAATTTGCACCCCTCCGGGAGGCACGCCGTGATCCACCCTTCCGCTGCTGAATCGATGGCAAGACAGTTTCGGCCGGGATTGCCGAGATTGGTCTGGCAGACCTTGAGGCCCACGAACTGGAACATCTACTACTTCCCCACATTGCAGTCTGCTCCCCGGCGGTTGACCGATGGGCCTGGTCTGGACTACGACGCGGTGCTCTCTCCCGATGGACGCTGGGTGGTTTTTACCTCGGAGCGCCGCGGAAACCCCCATCTCTACGTACTCGAAGTCGCCGAGGGCGCAGCGCCGCGGCTGCTGATAGACAGCTCCTGCATGGAGGATCAGGTGGCGTTCTCGCCCGACGGCAGCCGGATCGCATTCATGAGTGACGCTGACGGCAACGCGCAGATTTACCTGATGCCGTTCGATCCGATGGTGACCCAGCCTCTGAGCAAGGCGACCAATCTGACGCGTAACGCGGCGGGGAATTTCCGGCCGGCGTTTTCGCCGGATGGCAGACGGATCGCCTTTTCGTCCGACCGGGACAAGCCGGCCGCGGGCCATCCGTTTTTCAGCTTCGCGCGGCAGCGCGACGGCGACATCTACATCATGGATGTCGACGGCA
>JASHPX010000261.1 GCA_030037905.1 Gammaproteobacteria bacterium | reverse complement strand
CCGTGCTGGGGCTCGCGCTTGGGTACGGGCCGGGGTTGGAAGATAACTGCATGCCGTCTGGGGTGGCCTCGCCTTCACATCAGCTGCCTACCCTGTTGATTACCCAAAGGTAAGCGTCCTACCAGAGGCAAGCGTCGCGGGCTTCTGCGTCATACCCGCGCGGGGGCCGCAGGCTGGCGCGGGCATACTCTAGCATGCTGATCAGCGGCCGACCGGAGGCTGGCGGTGCCGACGTCCGCAGGATGCGTTTTCGGCAATCACCGCGGACCGGATTGGTCTGCGTGGCGAGCAGGGGCGGGTGGCGTAGGCTATCGGCACGCACGGGTTGGGGGCGACAACAGCCATGATCCAGCGGGCATTCGCTTCAATGATGTTTATCCTGGCGATAGTCGTCGGCCAGAGCTGCTTCGCCGTCGACCTGTCGCCCTCGCATTGGAATTCGGCCGAGCGCAGGCGCGCGGAGCAGCTGGAGAGACAGCTGTATCCGGCCCAACCGGCACTCGTGCAAGGCTCCTCCGGATTGGTTGCGGCGACCCTGTCCCCCATCGCCATCCAGGCGGGTGTCGAGACCCTGCGCCAGGGTGGGACGGCTGCCGATGCCGCGGTCACGGTCGCACTAACGCAGGTCACCACGGCGCTGGGTTCGTACGTCTCGGATGCGGGGGTGCTGCAGCTGCTCTATTACGACGCACGCACAGGGCAAGTACTTTCACTGAACGCTCCCTGGGGCACCTACAGGGAAGAGACGGACCCGAAGAGCATCCCCCGCGACGACATGGGACCGCTGTCGTTTGCGTTCAAAGGCCAGCCCACATCCGGTGCCGAGGGTCGCAAAACACTGGTACCAGGCTTCATGGCGGGCCTTCAGGCCATGCACGATCGCTTGGGCCGATTGCCGTGGGGCACTCTCTTCGAGCCCTCCATCTGGTATGCGCAGCACGGCGTGCGCGTCACCCCGCTCCTGGCCTACTACTTCGCGACCCGCAAGCAAATCCTCGAGCGCACCCCTGAGGGCCGCGCCTTCCTACGCCAGGCCGATAACCCCATCCTGCCCGCCATCGGTAGCCTGTTCGTGCAACAGGACCTTGCGCATACGCTGCAGCAAGTGGCGCTGCACGGCGCGCGCTACATGTACACCGGCGCCTGGGGCCAGGCCTATGTGCGGGCGGTTCAGCGCGCCGGCGGAAAAGTGACGCTGACGGATATGCGCAGCTATCAGCCGATCTGGGAGACTGCGCTGCGCACGACTGTATTCGGCTCGACCGTCGTCGTGCCCGGTGCGACGAATCTGATGAGCGTTCGGCTCCTCGAAGCACTGAATCTCGCCGAGGCGATGCGGCTTGACCGCCAGGGACCTTACAACCAGGACCCCAGAACCCTCGAGGCGATCACGATGATTGCGCGCATGGTGTCCTATGCCCCGATCCTGCGTCAGGCGGAGCGTGAGGCGGGACTGCCGGACAGCCTCGAGGCACGGCTGAGCAAGCCCTACGCGCAGGCGCTGGCGGTGCTATTGGCCAACCCGGAGACACTCGGCGAGACGCGAGCTGCTCCTCCCACTACTGACCGGCACAGCGATGCGATCGTGATCGTCGATCGATGGGGCGACATCGCAGCGATGACTCACAGCATCAACACGGTCCTATGGGGCAGCACCGGTATCGTGGTCGGAGGCATCCCGGTGGCAGATGTCGCCGGACAGCAGCAGGCGCTGCTGCAGACGCTGAAGCCGGGCGCGCTCGTGCCCAGCGACATGGTGCCGGTGATCGTGCTGACCGGCGGCAAGCCGACACTGGCTCTATCGAGCATCGGCGTGTCGCTGTTCCCGGAAACCTTGCGGCTACTGGTCTCGTTGCTAGGCCAACACGTGGATCCCACCACCGCCCTCGCTTCCCCGCCGCTGCTCATAGACCTCGCGCGCCCGCCGCCTGGCGATAGCCTTTTGTTGGGGCCGGTACCGATCCCACAGGGGGCTTATTCACCTGCTTTCCTGGCGTCGCTGCGCTCCCTGGGATTGGTCCCGATGCCACGGACGCGTGACCAGGTGGCTGGCCTGCGTGGCACAGTCGTGATGAGCTTACGAGACGAACATGGATCCGGCTGGGAGAGCCCGGTCGTTCCGGGCGTCAGCGACAGAGCGGCGGGACTCGGGGCGGTCACACCCCCGGAAAGCCCATCGGGGCCCTTTCGGGCTCACAGGATCTCGATTTCATCGCGGCCGATCGAATGATCCTCGTGGGAGTGGTAACGGCATGAGGCGACGGGTTCTGCTGCTGCCCGGGTTGGCCCACGCCGGCGTCGCGTACACCGTGACTCAGAGGGATTTGACGCAGCCTGCTGCAACGCCGACGGTCATTGAATATTTCGTGCAGGACGGCGTGGTCCGGGTGGGTGCCTCCGATGCCAAGACGGCCTATATCTTCAAGGGCGGCGACGAAGCGCCAGCAACATCCGATAGCCACCGATTACACCGTGACGGATCGATCCGCTTCAGTCGAGGGCCGTGC
>JASHPX010000260.1 GCA_030037905.1 Gammaproteobacteria bacterium | reverse complement strand
ACCATCGCCGTGCCGGGGGTCTTGATCGGCGAGATCGCTCCGCGCCTGCTGTATTTGCTGACGACCTGGCGAAACGACAGCGGCGCGGCCTTGCAGGATGAGGCCGGCACCTTCGTCGCGTCCGACGGCGCACGCATCATCCGTCCGCACTTCGCCCCCCTCGGCGGCGGCGAGCCCGCCCCCGTGATCGTCTTCCTCGAGGATACCGGTGACATCGCCTCGCGCGTACAGCAGACCAAGCTCGCAGCGCTCGGCCGACTCTCGGCCAGCATCGCGCACGAGATCCGCAATCCCGTCGGCGCCATCAGCCACGCGGCCCAGCTGCTCGCCGAATCCGCGACACTCATTGATGAGGACCGCCGACTCACCGAGATCCTGCAGAACAACTCCACCCGCGTCAGCAGCATCATCGACAACGTGCTGCAGCTCTCGCGCCGCGAGGCACCTCGACCAGAGCTGCTGCGGCTGGGGCCCTGGATGCAGCGCTTCCGCGAAGAATTCTGCGCCACGGTGCAGTTGGATCCGCAGCGGCTACGGATCGAACGCGCCTCCGACGACATCGAGGTCCGCGTCGACGCCAGCCAGCTGCATCAGATCGTCTGGAATCTCTGCCAGAACGCCGTCACCCACGCTCTGCCGCATGCCGGCGTCGCGCCGATCGAGCTGCGCTACGGCCGGCTCGGCGGTATCGGTCGTCCCTACCTGCAGGTCGCCGACCGCGGCGCGGGCATCGATGGAGCCGACGCCGAGCGCGTGTTCGAGCCCTTCTTCACGCGCGCCGAGCATGGCACTGGGCTCGGCTTATTCCTGTCGCGCGAGCTCGCGCAGGGCAACCGCGCGACACTGCTCTATGAGCCACGCGACGGCGGCGGCAGCGTGTTCCGTGTCGTGTTTGCGGACCCGGGCCGCTGGACGGATTGGTATTCTTGACGCTGGTCGTGTCGGCGAGTCCTTGCGTCCGGTTCGCGGTTGCGCGAGCGACCTCTCTAAACACATCCAACGTCGTGCGATTCTACAATGGAAATCCGCCTCGATCTGGCAGCCCGAGAACATCGTAGACCCGGCTATGCAGTCGCTTGCGAATACGTCAATCCTCGAGAAATCTTAATACGGCAGCAAATACGTTCGTCGCATTTTCCCGCTGCAGCCGCCCGGATCATACCAGCCCAGAATTGTGATACAAACCGCGGTAACCGCTTGCTCATCGGAACATAGTACATACGTCGCCCCTGCCTCTCGCCGCCACTCGCACCCCGCATGCAGAGCGTGCTACGCCTCACATATCCTAAAGTAGCGCAGACAACCCCCCCGCGCGTGTTGCGTGCGGATATAGAGGGTCTACGCGCCGTGGCGGTCCTAGCGGTGATCATTAATCACGTGGTCCCGCAGCAGTTGAGCGGTGGTTTCGCGGGCGTTGATATATTTTTCGTTATTTCCGGTTATCTCATCGGGCGCCATTTGCTCGAGGACATTCACGCCGGACGCTTCTCGTTTCGCAAGTTTTATTCGCGCCGCGCGCGCCGGATCTTCCCAGCCTTGATTGTGATACTCGTTGGGGCTTCCGCCTGCGGATGGTTGATCCTGTCACCCGGGGAGTTCGCGGCCCTTGGCCGGCACGTCGTGGCGGCCGCCTTGTTCTCCAATAATTTTCTACTGTGGTCGGAAAGCGGTTACTTCGATAGCCCCTCACTGGACAAACCGCTGTTGCATCTGTGGTCGCTCGGGATCGAGGAGCAGTTCTATCTGCTGGTCCCGCTGCTGCTGTGGCTCGGATCCCGGGGCCGAAGTGCGTCGACGCGCTGGGTCGCGTGGCTAACCCTGGCCTCCCTGGTGTGGAACGATCTGCGCCCAGACCCATCGTTCTACCTGCTCGACACACGCTTCTGGGAACTGGGGAGTGGTGTCTTGCTGGGCCGCATTGCGCTAGAAGCAGCGGACACTAACATACTGGCCGGCGAGGCAACTGCACGGTCGAGGCGGTCGCTCGAGTGCCTCACCGCTGGAGTGCTGCTCACTTTCACAGCGGTTCTGTCGCCGGCTGCTCAACTACAGGTTTTATCGCCGGTGGTGTTGGCCGGTCTGCTTTGTACGCTGCTGCTGGGCGTCTCCTTGATTGCACTGGCCGGAATACATCGCTACCAAGCCTGCCAGAAACTGGTTGTGCTGCTGAGAACCCACCAACCCTGTGTGCAGAGCGCATCTGCATGCGTCGGAATCCTGTGCATAGGCGTCTCACTGTTCGAAATCACGTCATTCCGTTGGCCAGGACTCCAAACGATGCTACCTGTGCTTGGAACGGTGCTGGTGATCGCGGCCGGACCTACGACCTCTGTCAATCGACTACTCGGCTGTCGTCCACTGGCGTACATCGGCGGTATCAGTTATCCGCTATATCTGTGGCACTGGCCGATACTGGTTTATTGGCGAATGATGGAGCCTCATTTTAATGATCTCGGGTATTTGTTGCCCATGGCGGCGGCAGTTTTGCTTGCCTGCCTGACAAAATACGTCGTCGAAGATCCGATCCGCTTTGGGCATTTGGCCCGATGGTCCCTGCCGAAGGCGCCGATCTGGAGCTTGGCAGCGGTCCTGCTGGCGATGGGACTATTCGGAGTCTGGCTGGTCGCGAGCGGTGGCTATCCGGGCCGCATTAGTGAGGCGACAAAGGCAATCGCTGCCTGGTCGGCACCCCACCAGGAAGCGCCGTGGAGGCTAAATCGATGCTATTTCAACCCAAACAGCAATAAGCCATACGCCCCCGAGTGCACCCCTCCCAGACGCCCAGGAATACCTCAGGTCCTGCTATGGGGCGACTCGCACGCTGCGGAGCTGTACGACGGGCTCAAGGACCTGCAGCACAGTGTCAGTTTCGATATCGTGCAATGGACGGCGGCCGGATGTCCGCCCACACGGGCGCCTTTAGTCGACGAGTTTCGCTCCTGTGGGCCGCGGCGTGCTATGGCATTGCGAGAACTTCCAAAAGTAGCCCCTGACACCGTAATCCTAGCTGGTGCCTGGGAGCTGTATATGGAAAAGGGCAGTTCATCAGAGACCATCTTGGAAGCAATTAGCGAGGATCTCAGATGGTTGCAGCGGGCGGGCGTGCATCATGTAGTCCTCTTCGGTCCAGGACCGACTTGGAACATCTCGTTACAAGCGGACCTGTTCCGCTATATGAACCTCCATCACATGAAGCGCATCCCAGCGCGACTCGACCCGATGCTGCCGCACGCAGTACGGCAGTTGGATACGGCCATGGCCGCACAGGCGACCGCCTGGGGAGCAAGTTATGTGCCGGTTCTGCAGCGGTTCTGCAATGCGCGAGGCTGCCGCACCCTGGCTGAACCTGCGCAGGGAAAGGGCGGTCGACCTAATCTTCTATACCGCGATCGCGACCACCTGACCGTCCCCGGCGCACAGCTTTTGATCGAATCCGCCGCAAGCGAGATTTTTCCGAAAGCTGAGCGGAACGCCTCACACTGCTGTGGATATTCCGGCTAATAGCCGGAGGATCTCCCTAGATTGGGATAATTTCAAGCAATTTACGGTGCCGGCAGCCGGAGACACATTACGATTCTGCGGAGCGACTCCGCTGGACAGAACGCTGTTGCTGAGATAATGGCGTTATGGCGCAGCCCGCGGTATTGATCGTCGATGACGAGCCCGACCTGATCGAGCTTGTCTCCCTCACGCTCAGCCGTATGAAGATCGCGAGCGAGGGTGCGGCTGACCTGGCGAATGCACGCGGGCGGCTCAATGCTAGACATTTTGATTTGTGCCTCACGGATATGCGTCTGGCGGACGGCGATGGGCTCGAACTCGTGGAGTGGATCCAGCAGCAGCACCCAGAGCTTCCGGTCGCGGTCATCACCGCACATGGCAACGTCGAATTGGCAGTGCGCGCGCTCAAGCTCGGCGCGTTCGATTTCGTTTCCAAGCCCCTAGACCTCGGCGTACTGCGTAAGCTCGTCGGCAGCGCCATCAAGCTTGGCGATCGCGCGGGCTCGACGCTGACAGCCGAAGGGCTGGCGGCCGCGCTGCCAGCAGCGGGTTCGCGCCTACAGGGCCGCTCCGACGCAATGAACGCGCTACGCGAGCTCATCGGCCGCGTGGCTCGCAGCCAAGCCCCGGTTCACATCACGGGCGAGTCCGGTACCGGCAAGGAGCTGGTCGCGCGGCTAATCCACGAATCCGGCTCTCGCGCCGACGGCCCATTCATGCCCGTGAACTGCGGCGCAATCCCTTCCGAACTAATGGAGAGCGAGCTCTTCGGTCACAAGCGAGGTAGCTTCACTGGCGCCGTTGCCGACAAGCGCGGCCTAGTGCAGAGTGCCGAGGGCGGCACGCTGTTCCTGGACGAGGTTGCGGACCTGCCGCTGCACATGCAAGTCAAGCTCTTGCGCGTCATCCAGGAGAAGACCGTGCGTCCCATCGGCGAACAGCGCGAGCAGCCCGTCGACGTGCGCGTGCTATCCGCGACGCACCGCAATCTCGCCGAACTCGTGGCTGAGGGCCGCTTCCGCGAGGACCTCTACTACCGCATCAACGTTATCGAGATCCGTGTACCTGCGCTCCGCGAACATGCCGAGGACATCCCGGAGCTCGCCGACGCACTGTTGCAGCGACTCGCGAAGCGAATCGCGGCGCCGCAGACCCGCATCAGTCAAGAGGCGCGGGAGGCGCTGCAGCGTTACTCCTTCCCAGGCAATGTCAGGGAACTGGAGAACATCCTCGAGAGGGCGATTGCGCTCTCAGTTTCGGGTGTGATTGGCATGCCCGATCTGCAGCTGCGCGCAGCCTCACCGGCCGCGGTTCCGTCCGCAGTCGATGGGCTCGATGGCCCCGTTGTCGCAATCACTGCCGGCCATGGCAGCTCCACCCCGGCCGGCGGCGCTAGCTCATTGCCGGCGGTCACCGCCGGTGGCCCCCTCGGCGATCAGCTCGAAAGTATAGAGCGCGATGCCATAGTGCGCGCCCTCAGCCAGACACGCTACAACAAGACAGCCGCCGCGAAATTGCTCGGTATGAGTTTCCGCGCACTTCGATACCGAGTAAAGAAGCTGGGAATAGAGTAAGCAGGCCCCGGGAGTGACGGGACGTGGATCATGCCTTTGTCATACCAGTTTATCGCACGGCACCTCATCTCGAGGCACTCGTCGCGTCACTAAAGGCTCAAACTGCGGCCTAAAATGAGATACTGCTAACGACCTCCACTCCGTCCGCCGAGCTCCAAGCCATTGCGAAACGCCACGCTCTACCACTGTACGAGAATCCGCGACGGCTCGACATCGCCGCCGACTGGAACTTCGCGTTGCGCGCCGCACGTGCACCGCTAGTCACGTTGGCTCACCAGGACGACCTGTTCGCGCCCGGCTACGTAGCCGAGCTAGCGCAGGCCCTGCACCGCCATCCGCGCGCGCTGTTTGCCTTTTGTGACTACTCCGAACACACACCGGCGGGTGCGCGTCCGCTCACTCTCAATCTGCGAATCAAGCGCCTCCTCTGCCGACGCGCTTTCGGACCTCTGGAGTGTTTGACCGATACGCGCCACAAGCAGCGACTCCTGTCACTTGGAAATCCGATCTGCTGCCCTAGCGTAATGTTTGACCGCCGCGAGCTGAGCGACTTCAAATTTCCAAAGGGATTCCAGACCAATCTCGACTGGATGGCTTGGCTGGAGCTGTCGCGCCGCTCAGGAGGATTTGTTTATGTTCGCAAGTCCCTCCTTTCCAAAGGAATACATGATGGCAGCGAGACGACCGCCACGATTGCAAATCGCGCGCGGCAGCGCGAGGACCGCCAGCTTTTCGAATGCTTTTGGCCTCGCCCCCTAGCTGCGATACTCACCGCGATCTACAGCCTCGGTTACTACGGCAACAGACTCAAATACTCAGAGCTGACCGAGGCCGACACAGCTCACTCCGAGCGTTACCAGCAGGATTCCAACCCACTGCAGCGTCGACAGTGACTCCCCGTAGACCAGCCACGCCGAGACTGCGGTGAGTATGAAATAGCCCGCTCCCACACCCGCGGTGGCTACGCCGAGCTTTTCGCGACCTACCAGAAGCAACCACAGCAAGTAACAGAGGATCTGCACACTAACGGACGCGTAGATCCACGGAGATACTATAGCATTGCTGATGAAGTGAGGTAGCTCCGTCAGTCCCGTCGGAGTACCAAGCCCATGGGCAGCCCGACGCAGCAGCAGCTGTCCTATGACCGCAGTGACTGTTACGGTGACGATAATGAGCTTGACCGGCATATTTTTTTCACCGCTACAGGCGAATCCGTACGATGTATCCGAAACTGAGCAGTGGGAACATCCATTCGAACGAGTTGATCACCCCTTGCACCAGACTGACCGCAAACCGCACGACTCCAGCATGGCGCTGTTTCATCTCATCGAATTTGGCGAAGTACGGAATGATTTCCCACCCCGTGAAGCCGGCACGCGTACATAGTGTCGATAGCGTCTTGTAGGACAGAATGCACAAGTGGTCCCGGTGAGTCGATTCCCTGCACATCGCACCGATCAGAAAGTTGTGAAGCGCTGAGGCGTTGGGGGTGGACAGAATTAGCGTCTTCCCAGACAGTCGCTTGATGCCAGCAAACTGGCGCAGGAACTGCAGCGGATTCTCCAGATGTTCGATCAACTCTCCCGCGACGATGACATCCGGCGGTTCGATAGCGGTCCGCAGAAGCGCGTCTACTCGATTAACGTCGCCCTGCCGGATGACCGCATTGTCTGCCGTCGTCAGCCCCCCCGCCGAAACCAACGCTGAGTTATCCACACCTTCGACACGTTGGGCCTGAGCCGCGATAGCCTCATGCAACCAGGTGCCGCGACCCTGTTTGGCCTTCCACGCCGTCTCGTCCATCGCTCCCAGATCGAGCACTTGGCGTCCAGCGCAGCTCCGCGCAATAAAAGCAATGCGATTGACGGGACGGGATATTGGTATCCGCTCGAGTGGGACGTAGCGCAGCTGTGCCGCGCGAGCCGCAGCCGATGATTCGTTCATGACTGTTCATCCCAGGCCGGAGGGGCGACTAAATAACGCTCTGCCGAACACTATGGCGTAGTTTGGACGATCGCTCTGGAACAGTCCTGTTTCTTCATATTGTAGAGGCCCGAGCGCTCCCTCAAACAACCGGATGAGTGCCTCCCGGGAGATCGGACTCACATTGGCATCTCCCGTGACGTAGCGATCGGACCAATACGCCAACCACGTGCGCCAATGTCCCGGCTGCGCGTCCTTCACAACAATACGTAGATCAGGTACCCGCCCGAGCAGCGACTTAATACATGCCAAAAACGCCGGCCGCGCCGATTCGGCGATGTGATGCATGACATCCGCCAGCAGCACAACGTCTGGGTCAGGTCGGCCACTCGAAAGATATTGACCCAGATCGGTCGACGGGAGCTTCAACACCCGCGCATCGAAACGCGACTCAATCCATTGTCCAACGGTCGCGGCAGGGTCCAGGGTCGTGACCTGCAGGTCCGAGCGTAACCTCAGCAGATGATTGAGGTGCTCACCGTCCCCGCCGCCTATGTCCAGTACGTGCGCTGCGTGCGGCAAGGCCGTAGACAAAGCCGTGGCCTCCCTGCCAAGGTCCACGAATATCGCCCGATACCAACGGCCGGCACATCTGGCTAGGCGGGGCCCGAGAGCGCGTCGCACTGCAGATCCTAACGGCATATGCGTATCACCCGGTGTAATGCGCGTGCCAGTCCGACTTCTGGATCACGTAGAAAAAACTAGTCATCGGACTGCCGTCCACGCTACTGGTTACATAACAAATATCGCTTACCAGTATCGCCGCGGTCCGCGGTCACAAAGTGTGACACACGCCCCAATCCCGCACGCTCCCACACCCATACGTTCACTCCCGGGACCGCTCGGGCTCCGACTGTGATGTCCAGGCTGATCAGAATGACGTTCCATCTAGGCGAGCGGCGCCATTCGACGGCAACGTCTTCGCAAAATAGCTGCCATCGTTGCGGCGTCCGCAGCTCAGCCGTAACGGGCCCATCAGCCAGTCGCGCTCACTACCGAGATTCGTCTTTTCGCCGTGCACGACGTCG
>JASHPX010000027.1 GCA_030037905.1 Gammaproteobacteria bacterium | reverse complement strand
ACCCACTCGAACACCGTACGCGAATAATAGTCCAGTCCGCGCACCAGCCGGGGATTGATTGTGAAGGGGATGCCCAGAGCCTCCAGGGTTGCGCACAGCGCCTCGAAGTGGGTCCGGGACGGGCCATCCAGATGGTCGGAGAGCAGCGGCGCCGCCTCGATGAGGGGCCGCATCTGCGGGTTCTTGCTGTCCAGGATCCGCAGCGGATTGCCCGTGAGCCGCCGACGGCTGTCCTCGTCCAGCGCCGTCTCATGGGCACGGAAGTACTCGATCAGCACACCGCGGTAGCGCGCGCGTGCTTCCGGGGTGCCCAGAGAGTTGAGTATCAACCGTACGCGGGTCAGCCCGAGCGTGCGCCACAGCCGCGCCCCGAGCGCGATCAGCTCCGCATCCACGTCCGGCCCGGGAAAGCCGACCGCCTCGGCGTCCAGCTGGTGAAACTGCCGGTAGCGTCCCTGCTGCGGGCGCTCGTGACGAAACATCGCACCCGCGCACCACAGCTTGTGGCGCGCCCCGCGCAGCAGGCCGTTGGAGATGAGCGCGCGCGCGATGCCGGCGGTGGCCTCCGGGCGCAGCGTCAGGCTGTCGCCGCCAACGTCCTCGAAGGTGTACATCTCCTTCTCGACGATGTCGGTGTGCTCACCGATGGAGCGCTTGAAGAGCTCCGTGTGCTCGACCAGGGGTACACGCACTTCTTCGTAGCCATATGCGGCGAACAGCTCGCGGGCCGTGCGCTCGACGAGCTGCCAGGCCCCGATCTCGGCCGGCAGCACGTCGTTCATGCCCCGTACCGGCTGGATGCTCCTGCGCGAGCCCGGACCAGCGCCCGGGCCCGAGCCCTCGTCCCGCTCAGTCAACCGGAGTGCTCCGCTGCGCAGCGATCTGCAGTGCGCGTGCCTGGCCGGAGTCGGGGAATTCCTGGTTGAGGCGCTGCTTGTAGCGCTGCTGGCCGTCCGAATCGCCCTGAGCGCCCGCGATTTGCCAGGCGAGCAGCAGCAGCTGCGGCGTGGAGGGGTTCTTGATGAGGAATGCGTCGACGCGCAGGCGCGCCTGCAGGTAGCGCTGCTGCGCGAATTCCAGGCTCGCCGCTTCGAACACGGCATCGGCAAAGGCCGGATTGGACTGCAGCGCGCGCGTGAAGCGCTGCATGGCCTCGGTGTCGCGGTGCAGATTGTGCATACAGATGCCCGCGTTGGTGTAGGCCGCCCAGGGCGTCTGGTATAGCGGGTTGGCGGCCGCTTCATCGGCGTAGCGCACGCCTTCGGCAGAGCGGCCGTGACTGCACAGATATACGGCGTAGTCGTTCAGTACCAGCGCCGAACGGTGCGAGAGTCCCAGCGCGCGATGGTAGTCCCGGTCGGCATCCTTGGCCTGGCCGAGCCGCTCGTCCAGCAGCGCCAGCGCGACATACACGTCGGCGTTGTGCGAATCCTCGCTCAGCGCGCGTTCGAGCTTGGTCTGGGCGAGCTGCAGATTCCCCTGCCTCATGTAGTCCAGCCCCAGCGTCACGTTGATATTGGCCGCGTCGGTGTTGTTCGACGGCTGCGTGTTCGTCGCCGCGGCCCCGCCGCCGGCGCACCCGGCCAGTCCTGTGCAGGCGAGCGCGATGCCGAGCACCATCGCCGCCGTGGCGGCCCCATAAGGCCGCGCGACCCCGAAAGGCCGCAGGCTCCTGAGTGCCCCTGTCATGTGTTCTCCCTCATGCGCCGTGTGATCGAGGCGCGGTGCGTCCCGGCGCGCTCGTGCGCACCGCGCCCTGGGCGGCACGCCGCCGCGTGGCAGCCGCCATCTTGCTGCCGAGGCGCACGACCGTGCGGTCCTTGACGCGTCCCACCAGCTGCCCGCAGGCCGCATCGATGTCCTCGCCGCGCGTGCGTCGAATGGTGGCGATCACGCCGCCGCGGATCAGCTCGTCGCGGAAGCGTTGAATCGCTCCCTCGCTCGAGCGCCGAAAGCTCGTACCGGGAAATGGATTGAATGGGATGAGATTGACCTTGGCCGGATGAGCGGCGAGCAGCCGCGCGAGCGCGCGCGCCTGCGCTGGGGAGTCATTGACCCCGTCGAGCATGACATACTCGAAGGTGACACTGCGGCCGTTCTGCTCATCGATGTAGTGCCAGCATGCGGCCAGGAGCTCCGCGATCGGATGGCGGCGGTTGATGGGCACCAGCTCGCTGCGCAACGCATCGTCCGGCGCATGCAGCGATACGGCCAGCGCCACGTTGATATCCTGGGCGAGGCGATAGATCTGCGGAACCAGTCCCGACGTGGATAGCGTCACGCGCCGGCGCGACAGATCGAAGCCGAGGTCATCCAGGAATATGCGCAGCGCCGGCAACACATTGCGGTAATTCGCGAGCGGCTCGCCCATCCCCATCAGCACCACGTTGCTGACGATACGCGCACTGCCGCGGCCAAACGCACTTCCGCGGCCAAACGCACTGCCGCGGCCAAACGCGCTGCCGGAGCCAGACACGCTGCCGGGGCCCGAGCCGAGCTCGTGGTTTGCGAGCCAGACCTGCCCGACGATCTCCGCAGTCGATAGATTGCGGTTGAAACCCTGCTGCGCGGTGGAGCAGAACGCGCAGTCGAGCGCGCAGCCCACCTGCGAGGAAATGCACAGGGTGCCGCGGTCGGGCTCGGGAATGTAGACCATCTCGAACGCCTGCCCGGCTCCGCCCGCGAGCAACCACTTGCAGGTACCGTCGGCGGCGCGCTGCGTCGTGAGGATCCGCGGCACGGCGATCTCGGCGCGTGCGGCGAGCTCGCTGCGGAAGGCGCGCGCCAGATCGCTCATGTCCTCGAAGCGATCGCAGCCGCGCTTGTAGAGCCAGTTCATCAGCTGCCGCGCGCGAAATGGCCGGCTGCCCAGTCCCGCGCAGAATCCCTCGAGCTCGGTACGCGCCAGTCCCAACAGGTTGACGCGCCCGCTCGGCGCACCCGCGCCTGCCTGCGTCCCACCCGGCTCACTCAGCTCTGCTGCACCTTCGGCCATGAACCCTTCACCGCCGCCCCGCTCACTGCTGGCGCCCCGCGCACTGCTGCCGCCTCACGCACCGCCGCTGGCTCACGCGCGCGGACACAGCTCCGTCGTACTGAAAAAGAATGCGATCTCCCTGACCGCCGTCTCCGGCGAGTCAGAGCCATGCACCACGTTGGCCTCGATGCTCTCCGCCAGATCCGCGCGGATCGTGCCGGGCACCGCCTTCTTCGGGTCCGTCGCCCCCATGATCTGGCGGTTGCGCGCGATGGCATCCTCGCCCTCGAGCACCTGAGCGACCACCGGTCCGGAGCTCATATAGCGCACCAGGTCCCCGTAGAATGGCCGCCCGCGGTGCACCTCGTAGAACAGCTCCGCCTGGCTGGTCGTCAACTGGAGCATGCGCGCCGCCACGATACGCAGTCCGGCGCCCTCGAAACGTCGATAGACCTCTCCGATCTGGTTACGCCGCACTCCGTCGGGCTTGACGATGGACAGGGTGCGCTCGACCGGCATGAGAACCTCCATAAAAAAATGGCCCGCAGTATAGGGGCGCGTGTCTCGTGGAGCAATTAAATCGTTCACGGAAGTGCGCGACTTCTAAGGATTTTCGCGACCAGATTTCGCGACGAAGCAGCGTTCAGACCGAGAAGCTCTCCCCGCAGCCGCACTCCCCGCGTGCGTTCGGATTCTCGAAGCGGAAGCTCTCGTTGAGGCCTTGGCGGACGAAATCGATGCATGTGCCATCCACGGCCGCAAGGCTCGCCCGGTCGACGAACACCTTCACACCATGGCTGTCGAACACGGCGTCATCGGCCCGCGCCTCGTCGGCGAAGTCGATGACGTAGCTGAACCCCGAGCAACCGCTGGTCTTCACCCCCAGCCGCAGGCCGAGCCCCGACCCGCGCCGCGCCAGGTGGCTGCGCACGCGCTCGGCTGCAGATTGGGTCAGCGAGATAGCCATGGGTCTTCCGGACTTCGATATTAACCGGGTTCTGTCATGCGTGCGTCAGGTCGGCCGACGCTGCGATCAGGCTGCATCGTGCAGTGCAGCATCAGCGACCGACCGCGCGCTCATGGGCGGTCGGCCGCGATCGCCGCCCGCAGTGCATCCTCGATCACCAGCAGGCGCCCGAGCCGCGCCTGCGGAATGCCCAGCGCCGCGGCCCAGCGAGCGGGAATCCCTACGGTCGCGGTGAGCCTCTCGGCGGGCCCCGCGCCGGTCTGTCCGGATAGCTGCACATCGCACAGACGCCGCGCGAGCCACTCGCAGCAGGCGAGCGTGTACGGGCAGCCGTACGCCCGGTAGTGAGCCTCGCGCACGCGCTCCCCGGCCATCCGCAGGCTGAAGCGCACGCGTGTGCCGTGCTCGACGCGTCCCGCTTCCCCGCAGAGCACCCTTTCCGCTGCGTTGCCCGCCATTGCATCCCCGGCCAGCGACAGATCGGCGAACAGCGAACGCACGGCTGGCCCGAGCGGATCGCCCGCGCCGAGCGGCTGGCCTGAGTGGAGTGGCTCGTCGGCGCCGGGCGGCTCACCTGAGCCGAGCGGCTCGGCCGTTTCAGCAGGATCGCTCACGGCGCCGCCGCGCGCAGGCGGCACACCTCGCGCCGCACCGCCGTCACTGCGAGATCGATGTGCTGCGCCTGCGTCGAGCGCCCCAGGCTGAAACGCAGCGAGCTCTGCGCGAGCTGCGTGTCGCGACCCAGCGCGCGCAGCACATAGGAAGGCTCGTCGGTGTCGGAATTGCACGCCGAGCCGCTGGACAGCGCTAATTCTGTCAGTCCCGCGAGCAGGCTCTCTCCTTCGACGCCGGCAAAGGACACATTGAGGATGCCCGGCACGCGGTGCGTCCGATGACCGTTGAGCAGCGTGCCGTCGAGATCCGCAAGACCGCCCCAGAGCCGCTCGCCGAGCTCGGAGAGCCGCTGCCCCTCCGCCGTAAGCATCCCGCCCGCCAGCTCACAGGCCATCCCGAAGCCCACGATCTGATGCACGGGCAGTGTGCCGCCGCGCAGTCCCCGCTCCTGCCCGCCTCCGTACAGCAGCGGCCGCAGCGTCGCACGCCACGCGCTCGATACGTACAGCGCGCCGATGCCCTTGGGACCGTAGAGCTTGTGCGCGGTGAAGCCCAGCAGATCCGCGCCCAGCGCCGCCACGTCGGCGGGCACCTTGCCCACACTCTGCGCAGCGTCCACGTGCAGGCAGACGTCGCGCTCGTGGCAGACGGCCGCGATCGCCGCGATATCCTGCAGTACGCCCGTCTCGTTGTTGGCGTGCATGATCGATACCAGCAGCGTGTCCTCGCGCAGCGCCGCGCGCAGCGCGTGCGCATCGATCAGCCCGTCCCGATCGGGCAGCAGATAGCTGATCTCGAATCCCTCGCGCTCGAGCGCGCGGCAGGCATCGAGCACCGACTTGTGCTCGGTGCGCGCCGTGACCAGGTGGCCGCGACGCGCGCGTGTGCCGGATGTGCCGCGCACGGTGCCGGAGGCGCCGCGCGCAATGCCGAGGATCGCGAGGTTGTTGGATTCGGTCGCGCCCGAGGTCCACACCAGATCCAGCGGCCGGCACCCGATCAGCGCCGCCGCCTGCGCGCGCGCATGCTCCACGCGTGCGCGCGCAGCGCGCCCGTAGACGTGCTCCGAAGAAGGATTGCCATAGGTGCCCTGCGCGGTCAGGCACTCGCTCATCAGTGCCGCCACGCGCGCGTCCACCGGCGTAGTGGCCGCATGGTCGAGATAGACAGGAATGCCGCCCATGCTGTCGCGCATGTCGAAGGCCGCGCTAGCCGGCGTGGCGCCGCCGCTGCTGCACGGCCGTCAGGATGCCGCGCAGGATGTTGATCTCGTTCTCGTCGGCTTCCGCGCGCTGGAACAGGCGCCGCAGTCGCTTCATCAGATGGGTGCCCGCCTGCGTGCGATCGCGGAAATCGATCTCTTCGAGTACCTCGGCCAGATGCGCATAGAAACGCTCCATCTGCGCCACGCTGGCCAGCGGCACATTTCGCGGCCCATCCGGCTGCGCTGCGCCCGCCACCGCCCGGCTCTGCAGCCGCGCACGCAGCAGCTCATAAGCGACGATCTGCACGGCCATGGCCAGATTCAGCGAGCTGTATGCGGGGTTGGCGGGAATACGCAGCAGCGCGTGCGCGCTTTCCAGCTCGGCGTTCGACAGCCCGGTGCGCTCGGAGCCGAACAGCAGCGCCACCGGCGCCTGCTCGGCGGCCTCGAGCGCGCGCGCTGCTCCCTCGCGCACGTCGAGCACGCGAAAGTACTGGTCGCGCTCGCGGCTCGTCGTCGCGAGCACCAGCGAGCAATCACGCAGCGCTGCTGCAAGATCAGACTCCACGCGCGCTCGCGCCAGCAGATCCTCCGCCCCGGAGGCGCGCGCGCTCGCCTGCGGATGCGGGAAGTCCGCCGGGCGCACCAGCACCAGCTCCTCCAGCGACATGTTCTTGAGCGCGCGCGCGGCCGCGCCGATGTTTCCGGGATGCGAGGTCCCGACCAGCACGAATCGGATGGGATGAGGCACGACCCGTATCCTAACAGGTCGATCCTGCAGTCCGTTCAGCCGGCATTTTCGGTATATCAAAGACCTGCGTGCGATTGGTGGTGATCTTCGGAGGATCATCCGCTACCAACACCACACGAGTCGGCGCCGGCGCCCGCGGCGCGCTGATCGATGCCGAGCAGCCATATCGACATGGCTACCGTTGAACACTCCGGCGTTCGCGGGCGTTGCATAATGCGGCCGGCTCGGGGGTCAACCACGAAATGCGCCGCGTGCGAAGGCGCATCTGCCCTGACCAGACCCATTCGATGATTTGCCGGAAGGATGAACCGGGGTTTCTTCTCCATCAATACAGGACGACAAAGATGCACGCTCGCCCGACTTCGTTGTTCACTACTCTGGGATTGTTGATCGTATGCGCACCCTTCATAGGCGCGAGGCCGGCATTGGCACAGGACCCTTCCGTCAAGGCGGCGGCGAAGTATGAACAGCGCGCCGAACAGACGGTTCGAGCCTGGATCGCCGCCTTCGGCGCCGGAGATGCCGACAAGGCCGCCTCATATTTCGAGGAAGACGTGCAGTTTCGGATGGAGGCCGCTCTCAATCGCAATATCGAAGTCGGTCGTGAAAATGCACGCCAACAGCTCAGCAGACTGTTCGAACGGGTCTCGCAAGGTGCTTCGCAGGGTGCCCCTGCGGGCCGGGGACCGACGGTCAAGGGTGGCATCATCCAGTTGCTGCAGACCGACGCGATTGGTGGCTCGAAGGAGGTCCTCGTCATCACCCGGCGGATCGACAACGTCACCATCAATGGCCATCCCCTGCACCTGCCCGTCGGTAGCTTTTTTCGCGTGAACGCGCAGACCGGAAAGATCGAGGAGTGGCTGGACATCCCGCTCATTGCATTCAATCGGAACCCGCCGCGGGCTGCAGGCCAGGCAACGAGATAGCACTGCCTGACTGGGAGCTGCCCCGCATACGAGCGGCGCCGGCCACAAATCGCTATCGGATAAATCCGACAGCCAGCCGAGGTATCTCTGCGACGCGAGCCCCTGCTAGAGTCTAGCGCCTAATTCAGGCGGGGGCCTCTCTCTCACCGAGCTGCTGCGGGTGGCATTGGACGACAATAATGACGCGCGTTGGCCGTCGGGTGACGCGCGAATACTCATACAGCGCGCCGCCGTTCTGTGGGCACAGGCGCGCGACGCGACATCCTCGGAAGCGCGTGTCGAGTTCGAGCGATTGGCTCTGTTGTACGAGCGGCTGACCGTTCGCGCGGCGCGACGGGAGCCCCACAGGTCGACGCTCGGAGACCTTCTGTACGCCGACAAAGCCAAGCCCAGAGTAACGGAATCCGATTGGGTGGCGTTGGTCCAGATGGTCGCGCGCGGCGACCTGCATGCACTGCAGACGTTATACGTATGGACACATCGTCTGGTGCTCACGTTGATCATGCGGATCACGAACGACTGGTTCGACGCCAAGGAGCTGACTGCCGATGTGTTCCATGACCTGTGGCGGGCAGCCGAAAAATTCGACTCGCTGCACGACAGTGTGATCGGATGGATCCTGAACCTCGCCCGGTCCAGGGCGCTCGGCCACTTGCGCGCCGATGCGCACGCCGATGCGCACGCCGATGGGCTGGCCGATGAGCACGTGGACGAGCACATCGATCATGCATCGGCCACCGCCTCGTTTCTGGAGATGGTCGTCGACTGGCCGAGTGACGTGCCGCCATCTTTTTCGGCACCCCTGTGGAAACGTATCGCAGAGCGAATTGCGGTGGAGGGCAACGCGCCACCGTTGCTGCTCGCCGATGCCGTAGAGCATGCGCCGCCGTGGGAGCAGCTCGCGCCCGGAATCTTTTGCAAGCTGCTCGCGACCGATGCTCAGCGCGGTCGCGTCAGCATGCTGGTGCGACTGGCGCCGCGCGTCGAATATCCGCCCCACATACATGCCGGGGTCGAAGAGCTGCACCTGCTGCAGGGAGAGCTGCGTGTCGATGACACGACATTCCATCCAGGCGACTACAACCGCGCGGAGCCCGGGACAGCCGACAAGCGCGTGTGGAGCGAGACCGGCTGTACTTGCGTTCTCATAACCTCCAGTCGCGACATAATCGGCTGAATGATTTCGATCAATCCCCCGGCTAGCGCGCTGCCAGTGCGCGGCCAGCGCTGGTGAGGCGCGCCCCTGTGCGGTTATCCTAGCCGTTTAGCCGCACAGGCTGCGATCGCACCTCGCGCGCCATGCATCCGCTGCTCAACATCGCCGTACGCGCTGCGCGCCGCGCCGGGGAAATCATCGTGCGCAGCCTCGTGCACCTGGAGAGCCTGCAGGTCACCTCCAAGGGCCGCAACGACTACGTCAGCGAGGTGGATCGCGCCTCCGAGCGCGAGATCATCGCCATCATCCGCAAGCACTATCCCGACCATGCGGTCCTCGCCGAGGAGAGCGGCGCGAGCGGCGAGAGCGATACGGTATGGATCATCGATCCGCTGGATGGCACCACCAACTTCCTGCACGGCTTCCCGGTGTTCGCGGTGTCCATCGCGGTCCAACAGCGCGGGCGGCTCGAGATCGGGGTCATCTACGACCCCATGCGCCAGGAGATCTTCAGCGCGGTGCGTGGCGCCGGAGCACATCTGGAAAACCGCCGCATGCGCGTCAGCCGGCAGCGCGGCCTCGAGGGGGCGCTGCTCGCCACGGGCTTTCCGTTTCGCGACAACGACTCCAATGCCGAGTGCTACTTCGAGATGTTTCGAGCGCTCACGGCCCTGACGGCCGGGATCCGGCGCCCGGGCGCCGCGGCGCTCGATCTGGCGTACGTAGCCGCGGGACGTGTCGATGGTTTCTGGGAGCTGGGGCTTTCGCCCTGGGACACCGCGGCAGGCACGCTCATGATCCAGGAGGCTGGCGGTCGCGTCGGCACGCTGAGCGGGGAGGCCTACCGGCTCGGACCCTACATCGCCGCCGGCACCCCCAAGGTCTACGAAGCCATGATCGCTACGCTCGCCCCGCACGTACCCGAGCGCCTGCGTGGTCTGTGAATTGTGCGGCCCGTATAGCCCGCGCGAGGCGGCAGCGTGTACAGTGCGGGCACGACAGGAGCGCTGCGCGCACACTCTTTCATGAAACAGGCAGGCTTGTTCGCGACCAAATCGGTCGCAGATTACCAGCAGGAGGCTGAGAGCAAGCACCTGGTGCGGGCGCTCGGCATACCCGCGCTGATCACGTTCGGAATCGGCGGCATCATCGGCACCGGCATCTTCGTGCTCACCGGACTCGCCGCAGCCCAGCATGCCGGTCCGGCCATCGTCATCTCCTTCGTGATCGCCGGTATCGGCTGCATGTTCGCCGGGCTGTGCTATTCGGAATTCGCTGCCATGGTACCGGTATCGGGCAGCGCCTACGCCTACAGCTACGCCACACTCGGGGAGCTCACCGCCTGGTTCGTCGGTTGGAACCTCGTCCTCGAATAC
>JASHPX010000259.1 GCA_030037905.1 Gammaproteobacteria bacterium | reverse complement strand
GTGGGCCACCGCCGCGCGGCCCCCCGCGCGGCCCCCCGCGTCGTCCGGCCGCACCCGAGGCTGCGGCGAAGGCTTCGGGGGGCGGGCGCTGCACCGAGGCGAGGAGCCCGGGGGTGACGGGCGCGACGGGAATCTTGTGGCCGATGTACGCCTCGATGTCGGGCAGGGAGATCGCATATTCCTCGCAACCGAAGCTGATGGCGTCGCCGTCGGCGCCCGCGCGTGCGGTGCGCCCGATGCGGTGCACGTAATCCGGTGCGTCCTGCGGCAGATCGAAGTTGAACACGTGACTGACATCGGGAATGTGCAGCCCGCGCGAAGCGACGTCGGTGGCGATCAGCACGGCGAGCTCACCTTCGTGGAATTGCCGCAGGAACTGCAGGCGCTTTTTCTGCGGCACATCTCCCGAGAGTGCCTGGGCGTGAAAGCCGTTGGCGTGCAGCATGGTCTCCAGCCGGTCGGCCATGCGGCGGGTATTGACGAATACCAGTGTGCGGTGCGCCTCGGTCTCGCGCAGCAACCCGATCAGCAGTGGGATCTTCTCCTCCATCGCCGGGAAGTAGATGACCTGTCGGACGCGGTCGATGGTGACCTTGTCCGGCTCGATGCGCACGAGCTCCGGATTGTTCATGTGCTCATAGGCGAGCTCGAGCACGCGGTGCGACAGCGTGGCCGAGAACAACATCGACTGGCGTTGCTCGGGATGCGGCAGACGACGCAGGATGTAGCGGATATCGGCGATGAAGCCGAGATCGAACATGCGGTCGGCCTCGTCGAGCACCAGCACCTGCACGTGCCGCAGATCGAAGACGCGCTGCTTGAAGTAGTCGATGATGCGCCCGGGCGTGCCGACCAACAGGTCCACGCCCTGCTCCACCGTGCGGCGTTGCTTCTCGTAGTCGGTGCCACCGAATACCACCGCGATCTTCAGCCCGGTGTGCTTGCCGAGCACGCTCGCATCCTGGTGGATCTGCACCGCGAGCTCCCGCGTCGGGGCGACGATCAGCGCGCGAACGGCGGTGGCAGCGCGTGTGGGTGGCGCGGGCCGCTCGAGCAACCTCTGAAACATCGCCACCAGAAAGGCAGCCGTCTTGCCGGTACCTGTTTGCGCCTGTCCGGCGACGTCGCGGCCCTGCAGCGCCAGGGGCAGCGTCTGTGCCTGAATCGGTGTGCAGTACGTGAAGCCGGCATCCTCGATGCCCTGCCTCACCGGGGCGGCGAGCGGCAGGGAGGCGAAGGTCATGGAACTGAGATGTTGATCACTCATTAAAAATCGTGCTCGATTGAGGGTAGTGAGCCACCCTTGCAAAGTCACCCGAAAAGGGCTACAAATAGCTCAACCAGCGGCCGTTCTGTCCGCATCTGCCAAGCTACCTCGACGCAAGCAATCCAAGGCTAAATCAGCGCTAGTGTACCCGTTGGGTGGCCCCCATGGCACGGCAACAGTCCCGCCGCGCAAACCCCGGTCCGTCTGTTTCCCGAATCTGAAACTCCCATCTGGCAAATTCTCTTTCCGTCCACATATCGATCCTTGTCTCTCCCCAACCCCTTGGCCCTCTTCCTCGATGGAGATCTCACTGCGTGAGTAACGAGCACATTGTGCATACCTCGGATGCCAGCTTCACCAACGACGTTCTCAAGGCGGACAAGCCCGTGCTGCTGGATTTCTGGGCGGAATGGTGTACTCCCTGCAAGATGATTGCACCGATCCTCGAGGAGATCGCGGACGAGTACCGGGACCGCCTGCGCATCGCCAAGCTCAATATCGATGAGAATCCGCAGACGCCGCCCAAGTTCGGTATTCGCGGCATCCCCACGCTGATCCTGTTCAAGAACGGCAGCGTCGAGGCGCAGAAGGTGGGTGCTCTGTCCAAGTCGCAGCTGGCGACCTTTCTGGATCAGCACCTCGACCCACCGGCCGCGCAGCCCGGCAGCGCCGCGCGAGGCGCTTCGCGATGAGAGGGTATCTGGGGAATCAGGGCCGTAACCGGCCGAACAAGGGCCAGCAGCGTCACGGCCCGCGCGACGGCAACCGTGGGAACGGCCGTCCCGAAGATCACATGATGCAGGATTTCGAGCCGCTCACGGACGACGATGCCGAAATCATAAGCCCCGCGGAGCTGGCCGCCTCGCGCAGCTCCATGAACCTCACGGAGCTGAAGTCCAAGCCCATCCACGAGCTGGTGAAGATGGCGGAGTCCATGGGCCTGGAGAACCTGGCCCGCTCGCGCAAGCAGGACATCATCTTCTCGATCCTCAAGGCGCACGCCAGAAACGGCGAGGACATCTACGGCGACGGCGTGCTCGAGATCCTGCAGGATGGCTTCGGCTTCCTGCGTTCGGCGGACGGCTCATACCTCGCCGGCCCGGACGACATCTACGTCAGCCCGAGCCAGATCCGTCGCTTCAACCTACGCACCGGCGATACCGTGTCGGGGCTGATACGTCCGCCGAAGGATGGAGAGCGCTACTTTGCGCTGCTCAAGGTCGGAGAGATCAATTTCGATTCCCCCGACAGCTCGCGCAACAAGGTGCTGTTCGAGAACCTCACGCCGTTTCACCCCACCAAGCGCCTGAAGCTCGAGCGCGGCAACGGCAGCACCGAGGATCTGACCGCACGCACGATCGATCTGGTCGCGCCGATCGGCAAGGGACAGCGCGGCCTGATCGTCTCGCCGCCCAAGGCCGGCAAGACGATGCTGCTGCAGAACATCGCCACCTCGCTGACCGCCAATCATCCCGAGGTGTATCTCATCGTGCTGCTGATCGACGAGCGGCCCGAGGAGGTCACCGAGATGCAGCGCACCGTCAAGGGTGAGGTGGTGTCGAGCACCTTCGATGAGCCGGCCGCGCGCCACGTGCAGGTCGCCGAGATGGTGATCGAGAAGGCCAAGCGCCTGGTCGAGCACAAGAAGGACGTGGTGATCCTGCTCGACTCGATCACGCGCCTGGCGCGCGCCTACAACACCGTGGTGCCCTCCTCGGGCAAGGTGCTCACCGGCGGCGTCGACGCCAACGCACTGCAGCGTCCCAAGCGCTTCTTCGGCGCGGCGCGCAACATCGAGGAGGGCGGCAGCCTCACGATCCTCGCCACGGCGCTGATCGACACGGGCTCGAAGATGGACGACGTCATCTACGAGGAGTTCAAGGGCACCGGCAACTCCGAGATCCACCTCGACCGGCGTATCTCCGAGAAGCGCGTGTTCCCGGCCGTGAACATCAATCGCTCCGGCACGCGCAAGGAAGAGCTGATCACCGACCCGGGCGAGCTCGCCAAGATGTGGATCCTGCGCAAGCTCCTGCACCCGATGGACGAGCTCGCAGCGATCGAGTTCCTGCTCGACAAGATGAAGGACACCAAGGCGAACTCGGAATTCTTCGAGTCGATGAAGCGCTGAGCAAGTAGGGGCGCCGCGTAAGGCTTCCGTTTGATCCGCGTTTAATCCAATAAAGTTTCTTTCTGAATCCGTATAGGTTCCGCGCTCCGCCAAAGTAGTCATTGGAAAATGACGGCTTTTCTAGACTAGTAAGACGCCCCATAAACCTACTTTCCGCGCTCATATCGCCTGCCGCTAGAGCAAGTGCAGCGTGAGCGTTGATACCTAGTGTCAGAACGCGATCAGGCTCCCGCGATACCGCGTGCCAAGTACAAGCGCTGGTTCTTCGCAATCTGCTGCACATAGGCCTGCGGCGCACCTGCCTGGGCGGCAAACTCCTCCCACCGGGACACCGCGCGGGCGACCTGCGCCACGATCTGAGCGGCGATGCTTTTGGAGAGGCTCGCCGTATCGGCCAGGGCCATCAGGTCCTGGTGCGCGAAGCCATCGAACTTACCGTTTACGCCCATTTGGTGCTGGGCCATCCAGCGGTTCGCAGGATCGTAGCCATAGGTCAGGTCATAGGCCGGTGCAAGACTCCAGCTGCCACGCTCGTCCATCAGAAACGAGATGTTCTTGACGTGATCGTCCTGGTTGCGGGCGATGAGGTTGAAGATGCACCTGCGGTACAGCTCCTCGCGCGCGGGGGCCGCACCCCCAAGCTGCCTGAGCACCTGGAATGCCTGCTCGTAGGTGTTGGCCTGCGGGGTGTTGTAATCGAGGTGCGCGAGCGCTCCCAGGGTCTGCATGTGCAGCTTCGAGCCCGCATCGGTGCGGTCGAAGCGCTTTGTCATGAAATGCTTGCGCGGGCCTTCCTCGAGCAGCCGGCACTCGGTCATCTCAATGCCGCAGGCCTGTGCCATGAGGTAGTAGGCATACTCCACGCGGGTGAAACCCTTGGGGTCTGAGAGCTCATGATCCCCGGCTCCGCGCACGCCATCGAACTTCAAGAGCCAGTAGGAGAACCCGGCCGGTGCCGTGACCTGCCCGGAGCGCACCTCTTGGGTGTCGGGGTTCCAGGCGATGAGCGCCTTGGGCCTCGCACCGCCAGCGGAGGTGCCCACGCGCAGGATCTCAGCAAGGCCCGCGTGCACGGAGCCTGGGGCGAACGATGTCGCAAGGTCCTTCCGGTGCTGCAACACCTGGGAGGCAAGCTCGACCAGCGTCTCAAGCTTCAGCTTCTGGCTCTTGCGGGCCCGCGGGCCTTTGACGGGTCGGAACTCGAGGGCCCCCATGCCGCGACTACCGATGTAGCACAATCGTTCGACGGGCCCGAAGCTGCCAGGCGCGCGCCCCTGGGTGGCGAGCCAGGCGTCGATCAGCGTGTTTCCGAAACGGTCCGGAAGACTGTCTGCCAGAAGTCCCGGCAGCCCCTTGAAGGCATCCAATCCCAGTGCCGGGAACTGGTAGACCGTGGCCGACAGAGGCATCGTCAGCGGTGCTACTTCAAGGCCCAACTTCAAGGACCGCGGGCTGTACTCAAAGCGCGCGAACGCACCTGGCCCAGTCTGGACCACTGCCCCTACGAGCTCTCCCCACAGATGCACTTCGGCAAGGTCGCTCACACCGCCCCCGTGGGACGTGCGCCTCGCGCCCGTTGCCGCTTTTTACCCTGGGCCCGCAGCAGCGCCATGGGGCTCGGTTCATCTGCGGGGATGCCGGCCAAGAATCCCTCCAGCAGCTGCAGTGCCCGCAGCACCCGCACCAAGAGCTTGAGCTCCGCGCCCGCCCCCCTCTCGAGCCGCTCGATGGTGGCGCGCGAAACGCCCGCCTCTCGGCCGAGCGCTGTCTGGGTGAGGTTGCGCTTCAAACGAACCGCTGCCAGGCGCGAGCCCAGGGTTTCCAAGGCTGCTGTATCGCTGAGGGTGCCTAAAGAGTTAACATTCATAATGCATCAAAAAAGAGTTACTAAATAGAAAACAGGCTGTAGTATATCTTATAAGATGCACTAA
>JASHPX010000258.1 GCA_030037905.1 Gammaproteobacteria bacterium | reverse complement strand
TCAGGTGGCTCTTGCCACCCGCCGGCTTTTGATACCCCGCTTGGGCCTGAGGGTCTCCCCTCATGCCTGGGGCCTGCTACCCGGCGCACCGATGCTTACCGGGGTGAGACTTACACTCACTGAGAAAGCGCAGCGAGCAATGCATCCGCCTGCTCTTCTCGGAGCTGGCCTGCTCATCGCGTCACGACGCACCATCGCGCGATTCTACTGGCGCTCAGGCCGCGATACCGTACTGGCGAAGCAGCGCATCGACGCGCGGCGCGCGTCCGCGGAACTCGACGAACGCCTCGAGCGCATCCCGGCTGCCGCCGCGCGACAGGATGCTGTCCACGAAGCGCCGCGCGGTCGCGTGATCGAACGTGCCATGTTCGAGGAAGGCGCTGAAGGCGTCCGCCGCCAGCACCTCTGCCCACTTGTAGCTGTAGTAGCCCGCCGCGTAGCCGCCCGCGAAGATGTGCGAGAAGCTGTGTGGGTAGCGATTCCATTCCGGAATGCTCACCACGGCCACCTCATCGCGCACCTGCTGCAGCGTCTCGTAGATGCGCGCTCCGGCCGCCGGCGCATACTCGGCGTGCAGGCGCATGTCCAGGATCGCGAATTCCAGCTGCCGCAGCGTGCGCAGCCCCGGCTGGAAGCTGCGCGTGGCGATCAGCTGGCGCTGCTTCTCCGCGGGAATCGCCTCACCGGTGCGGATGTGCCGGCCGATGTCCTGCAGCACCTCGGGCTGCCACGCATAATTTTCCATGAACTGACTGGGCAGCTCGACCGCGTCCCACGCGACCCCATTGATGCCGGCGAGGCTCGGGTAGTTCACGCGCGTGAGCATGTGGTGCACACCGTGACCGAACTCGTGGAACAGCGTGACGACGTCGTCGTGCGTGAGCAGTGCCGGCAGCTCCCCGCTCGGAGGTAACGAATTGCACACCAGATACGCCACCGGCAGCACCGTGGTCGGGCCCAGCGATTTGCGCCCGATGCAGTCGTCCATCCAGGCGCCGCTGCGCTTGTGCGCTCGCGCGTAGGCATCCAGATAGAAGCTCGCCACCGGCGCGCCGGCCGCACCGCTGACCTCGAAGTAGCGCGCGCTCGGATGCCACAGCGGCACGCCGGTGCGCTCGCGGATGTGCACGTCGAACAGCCGCTCGGCGACCCCGAACAGCCCCGCGAGCACCCGCGGCAGCGGCAGGTACTCGCGCAGCTCCTCCTGTGAAACGTTGAAGCGGCTCTTCTGCAGCCGTTCGGAGTAATAGCTCACGTCCCAGGCCGCCAGCCGGCGCCCCGCAAAGCGCTCGAGCTCGGCGAGCTCGGCCGCGCCGGCGGGGCGCGCTGCCGCGAGCAGCTGGCGCAGGAACTCCAGCACCTCGGGGACCGTGTGCGCCATGCGATTGGCGAGGGCGTAGTCCGCATAGCTGGCGAACTCCAGCAGCTGCGCGGCCTCGTGTCGCAGCTGCAGGATCTGTTGCATGATCGGACCGTTGTCGAACCGCCCGGCGCTCGGCCCGCGATCCGAAGCACGCGTGACCCAGGCCTCGTAGAAGGCGCGCCGCAGCGGCTCGTATTCGCCATCGGTTACGACCGCGACATACGTAGGCTGATCGAGCCCGAACAGCCAGCCTGACAGCTGCCGCTCGTGCGCGCGCCGCTCCGCCTGCTCGAGGATGCCGGCGTTGATTCCGGCGAGTTGCCCGCGGTCAGTCACGTGGTGAGACCACGCGCCGATCGAGTCGAGCACGTTCTCCTCGAACTTCGCCGACAGGCGCGACAGCTCCATCATGATCGCCTTGAAGCGCGCCTTGCGCGGCGGATCCAGTGCCACGCCGGCCAGGCGAAAGTCGCGCAGCGCGTGCTCGACCACCTCGCGCTGAACCGCATCGAGCGCGGGACCCTCGCGCTCGGCGATGCGGAAGTAGCCGCGGTACAGGGCTTCGCTCTGCGCCAGATCGGTCTGGAACTCCGACAGCATCGGCAGGCATTCGTTGTAGGCGGCGCGCAGCGACTCGCTGTTCATGACCGCGTTCAGATGCCCGACCGGGGACCAGGCTTTGCCGAGCCGGTGGCGCAGCTCTTCCAACGGCTCGACCAGGGTGTGGAAGGACGGATCGGCCAACGCCTCGATTTGCGCCACGGTCATGCGCTGCTGCGCGATCAGCCGCGAAAGCGCGGGCACCACGTGCTCGGCGCGAATCGCATCGAACCGCGGCAGCGGTGTATCCGCGAGCAACGGGTTGGGCTGTTCGGTGCTGTCGCTCATCGGGCGCTCATCGGTCGCTCGTCGGAATTGTCTCGATCGGCCGGTGTACCATGAAAGCCGGTGACAGGGTAGCGCGAGGCCCCGGAAGGCCAATGGCAAGCGATTATGACCTCATCGTGATTGGTGGCGGCAGCGGTGGGCTCGCGTGTGTGCAGCGCGCGGCCGGCCACGGGGCGCGCGCCGCGCTGGTCGAGATGCACCGGCTGGGCGGGACCTGCGTAAACCTCGGCTGCGTGCCGAAAAAAGTCATGTGGAACGCCGCCCAGATCGGCCACGCTCTCGCAGACGCCGCCGACTACGGCTTCGACCTCACTGTCGGCCGCCACGACTGGGGGCTCCTCGAGCGCAAGCGCGATGATTATGTCGCGCGCCTCAACGGGATCTACGAGCGCAATCTACAGAGCCGCCAGGTGCAGTTGCTGCGCGGTCGGGCGCGGCTCGTCGGGCCGCGCTCGGTACAGGTCGGAGAGGGCACGCAGGCCCGGCAGCTCAGCGCCGACGCCATCGTGCTCGCCACCGGCGGGCAGCCGATCATTCCGCATATTCCGGGTGCGGCGCTCGGGATGAGCTCGGACGGCTTCTTCGATCTGGCGGCCCGTCCCGCGGCAGTCGCGGTCGTCGGCGCGGGCTACATCGCCGCCGAGCTGACTGGCATCTTCGCCGCGCTCGGCAGTCGCACGACGCTGATTCTGCGTCACGAATACATTCTGCGGCACTTCGATGCCATGCTCGGGGAGGGGCTGACGCAGATCATGCGCGAGGAGGGCATCGAGGTAGTCAGCGCAGCAGTGCCGCGCTCGCTCGAGCGCGACGCAGCCGGATCGCTGCGTCTGGCGACACAGGACGGGCGCACGCTCGGTCCCTTCGACGCTCTGGTGTGGGCGGTGGGCCGCGCTCCCAGCACGCGCGATATGGGCCTGGAAGCCGCCGGCGTCGCGCTGGACGCCGCAGGACACGTACAGGTGGATGCCTTTCAGAACACGAACGTGGCGCACATACACGCCATCGGCGACGTCACGCCACACGCCGGCCTCACGCCGGTCGCGATCGCCGCCGGGCGGCGGCTGGCCGACCGGCTGTTCGGCGGGCAGAGCGAGCGGCGGCTGGATTACGCGAACATCCCGTCGGTGGTGTTCAGTCACCCCCCCGTCGGCACGGTCGGGCTGTCGGAGGCTCAGGCGCGCGCGCGCTTCGGCGAGCGCGTGCAGGTGTTCACCACCGGCTTCGTGCCCATGTACCACGCCCTGACCACGCGCAAGCCGCGCGCTCAGATGAAGCTCGTCACGGTCGGCGCCGAGCAACGCGTCGTCGGTATTCATGTGCTGGGCGCCGGCGCCGACGAGATGCTGCAGGGCTTTGCGGTGGCACTGCGCATGGGAGCGACCAAGCGCGATCTGGACGACACCGTGGCGATTCATCCGACCAGCGCCGAAGAGCTGGTGACGATGCGCTAACCTAACTGACTCATTCAGCACGGCAGCAACCGGCGTAGCCAACCCGCGTAGATACGGGGAACCTTCGGGAGAATACGTCTGACGTATTCTCCCGAAGGGTCCCCATATCTACACGGATTCACTGCGTCATGCGCTGCTGCGGATTAGTTAGCAGTTAGGCGAGCGCTCGGCCCCGCGCTTACCCCGGCCCGGGTTGGATCAGCTCCTGGGTCGGCCGTAGAGTGCGCGCAGCTCATCCTTGGCGGCCTGCAGCCGCTGGCGCTGGGGAGCGGTGAGTCCTCGACCGGCGCGGTTGATGTAGAAGTTGAGCATCGACATCGCCGAGCGGAACGGCTCGCTCTTGCGCCGCTGGCTGTGGTCGGCCGAGCGCTTCAGAGAGCGGGCGATGCTGCGCGGGTCCGCCCGCTTGAACACGCCGGGGTCCAGGTCCAGTGCGTCACTGCGCGCGGTGACACCGGCGGACCAGCGTCGCGGCACGCGTCTCGAGGTGCTCGAGCGTCTCGAGCCGCCCCTGGCGCCTGCGGAGGATCTGCGTACTGCGGCGGCCATGGGCGCAAGCATGCCGGCCGGGCCGGCGCCGGATCTGTCGGTGTAGGGTGTGTCTGGCGATCAGGGTGCGGCTGACGGGGATGGGCCCTGCTGCGCCGGACTCGTCGAGGATGCAGGCCCCGCAGGCACCGCAGGCACCGCGGACACCGGTACGATTTGGTCGGCCATGCGCATCATCACCTCGTCGGTGGCGCGCTGAAATGCCGCAATCACCGCGCGCATGCGGTCGGCCTCGGCCTGCACGTGGCTATCGACCGTCAACGTCGTGAGGACGTTGCGGCCCGCGCGGCGGCCGAGAGTGCACACGAGAGTCACGTGCACCGTCGGGACGGCGGCGCCCGCGCCGGCGTTCGCGCCGGATTCGCTGCCGGTTGCGGCAGGGGCCGTATAGTCGGCTTCGAAATGCGTGAGCTCCAGGTTCAGCACATAGCTCGTCGCAAACGGCCCGGTGTCGGATTCGACCAGCGAGAATTGTCCTTGCCGGCGCAGCGCCTCGATGGCCAATGTCTGCAGCATCGCCGGCGCGGCGACCGCCCAACGCACCCCGGCGTAATCATCGAGCCGCTGGCCGGGCCGAATCACCGCGATGCCCTCCCCGCCGAGCCCCGGCGACGCCACGGGCAGCAGCACCTCCAGCGCATTGCCTGCCGCCGCGGCTGCGCCAGGCGCGCCAGCCGCGCCGGATGCGCCCGCGCCAGGCCTGACGCCCGCGGGCGTGGTCGCCGGCGGCAGGCTCAGCAGATATTGCTGCTGCACGGGCTGGTTGCTGTGCAGGCCGACGCAGCCGCTGAGGGGCAGCGCCAGCGACACCACGATCGGGGCGATCACGGCGGTGAGAGCGATCGGGTGACGCATAGGCATGGCTCCCAGCGGATTGCCCGCTCAGGGCGGGATCGTCACGCCCGCCCGTGGCGGCTGATATATCAGACTGGAGGGATTCTCCCGCAGGCTGCGCGCCAGGTCGTCGATCTGCTGCACGGCGGCGCGGCTCTCGCGCAGCAGCGACTCGAGCTGCGGGATTCCATCGTGCACCAGGTCGGAGAGTTGCGCGCCGTTGGTATTCATGAAAGCGTCCAGGCGCGCACTGGCACGCGCGAGGTTATCGCTGGCGAGACGCAGCTGCCGGGTGATGACCGGGACATCGAGGCTGGCAGGACGCGCGGCGGCGTGCACGTCCGAGAGGATCTGGTTGGCCTGCTGCACTGAGGAACGCAGCTGCGCTACCAGCTGATCGATGCCGCGCAGACTCTGTGGCAGCCCAGCCGTGGCTTGCGCCAGCTGACCGGTGATGCGGTCGATCTGCCGCAGATTGCGGTCGGACAGCAGCCGCGAGGCGCGATCGAGCAGATCCGAGAGCTGCGCGGACATCTGCGGCAGGCTGCTCAGCAACACATCCAGGTTGGAGTGCACCGAGGCGATCACCGGGTAGCGCTCGCTCGGTACGCCGCTGAGCAGCGCGCCGGTTTGCGAGCCTGGCGGCCGGCGGTGCAGATCCACGTACATCACGCCGGTCAGCCCCTGCAGCGACAGCTGCGCGACCGTCTGCGCAGTGATGGGCGTGGTCGGGGCGATATCGACGATCGCCTGCACGCGGTCGGCGGAGCGCGTGTCTATGGAAATGCGCTCGACCTGGCCGACGTCCACGCCCAGATAGCGCACCGGGCTGCCGATCGTCAGTCCGGCGACGCTGCCGTCGAAGTAGATCTCGTAGCGCCGGTAGTTGCCGTGGTTGTTGGCGGCCGAATACCAGTAGATGAACAGAATGGCCATCGCCAGGACCAGCAGCACGAAGCTGCCGACCGCCAGATAGTTCGCGTTACGCTCCATGCGTCGGCCTCTGGCGCGCTCGCGCCCGCTCGCCGCGGAAGTAGGCGCGGATCCACGGGTGTGGATTTTGCATCATGCCCTCGAGCGTATCGCTGATCATGCGCCCGTCGACGATGACGCCTACGCGATTACAGGTGCGGAAGAGGCTGTCCAGATCATGCGTGATCATGACGACCGTGAGCATCAGTTCATGATGCAGGTAAATCAACAGCTCGTCGAATGCCGCGGCTCCGATAGGGTCCAGCCCGGAGGTGGGTTCATCGAGCAGCAGCAGCGCCGGATCGAGCGCCAGCGCACGCGCGAGCGCCGCCCGCTTGACCATGCCGCCGGACAACTGGGCCGGATACTTGCCGGCGGTATCGGCCGGCAGGCCGACCAGCTGCACCTTCAGCAGTGCCAGCTCCTCGAGCCCGCGCGGCGTGAGGCGCAGGTGCTCGATCATCGGCAGCTGCACGTTCTCACGCACGGTCAGGGCGCTGAACAGTGCCCCTTGTTGGAAGGTGACGCCGTAGTGGCCCTTGAGCTGGAAGCGCTGCGCCGCGCTCATGCCGGAGAGCTCCTGGCCGAGAAAGCGCACGCTGCCGGCGTTCGGCCGGCGCAGACCGAGGATGGTCCGCAGCAGCACCGTCTTGCCCGATCCGGAGCCGCCGACGATGCCGAATACCTCGCCGCGGTACACGGACATGTCCAACCCGCGATGCACCGTCTGGCGGCCGAAGCGATTGACCACGCCGCGCGCTTCCAGCAACACGTCCATCAGCAGCTGTCCATTGGCGGGTGCATCAGCCGGGCGCCTCAGATGTTGAGCCTGAGAAACAGTATCGCGAACAGCGCGTCGGCGAGAATGACGGCGAAGATCGCCTGCACCACGGCCAGCGTGGTCAGCCGGCCCAGCTCGCGCGAGGAATTACGCACGCGCATCCCGTTGAAGCAACCCGCCAGCGCGATCAGACCCGCGAACACCGGCGCCTTGATGATGCCGACCCAGAACGTGGTCGAGGCGATTGCACCGCGCACGCGACCCAGGTACTCGATCAGCGGCATCTGCAGCAGCAGATGACACAGCAGACCGCCGCCGATCAGGCCGATGACGTCCGCAACCACCGTCAGCAGCGGCAGCGCGATCATCAGCCCCACCATGCGCGGCACCACCAGCGCCTCGAACGGATCCACGCCGATCGCGTCCAGCGCGTCGACCTCCTCGTTGAGCTGCATGAAGCCGATCTCGGCCGTGAAGGCGCTGCCGGAGCGGCCCGCAACGATGATCGCCGTCAGCAGTACGCCGAGCTCGCGCAGCACCCCGACGGTAACCAGGTCGGCCACGAAGACGGCGGCCCCGAACTGCTGCAGCTCCTGCGCGCCCAGGTACGCGAGGATCACACTGACCAGAAAGGCGATCAGCGCCACGATCGGAATGGCCGTGATGCCGGTGTCGTAGACGTGGCGTGCGATCGACGGCGCGCGCAGGCTCGGCAGGTGCGTGAGTCCGTGCGCCAGCTGCGTGGTGGCATGGCCGATGAAGGTGACGGTCGCGATGAAATCGCGCACGCCGCGCACCGCGCGCCGGCCGATGTCCTGCACCGCGATGCCGGGCGCGAGCCATTCGACGTGCCGCGTCTCCTCCGGCGACTCGCCGGTGAGCGTGCGGTCCACCAGCGTCAGGGTGGGTGGGACCGCGTCCGTGAAGCTCGTCTCCACGCCCGCGGCACGGGCGCGCTGCAGGAACTCGCGCAGCAGCCAGGCAGCGGTCAGATCCAGGCGTGCCTCGCCGGTGGCGATATGTGCGCGCCGCAGCCCATCGAGGTCCAGCGCCGCGAGCTCGGCTTCGATCTGCGCAGACTGCAGAGCGCGCCATTCGCCGAGCAGCTGCACGCTGAGCAGCTCAGTATCGCGCCGGGTGGTCAGATGGCGCGTCGCTACCGCGGTATCGGAGGGGTTGCGCTCTGTGGAGTATTGGCTCGTGGGCGTCACACAGCGGGGCTCGTGCGTTGCCTGCGGCGGCCATGCTATCAGCCCCGCCGCCCGGCGTCCCCACCACCGCGCGGACGCGCCGTCGGCTCAGGAATCGTCGCGGTAACGGCGCAGCCGGATCGCGAGCAGCAGCATCAGCGCCGCGGCCACCAGACCGAGCCACAGCTGCGGGCTGATGAGCAGGTTCGTGACGCCTCCGCCCGGGGGGGGACGCACCGCGCCTCCCCCCGGCGCCCGCGGCAGCGGAACGGCGTCGCCGATGCTGTAGGCGAGCTGTAAGTTCAGGTTGAAGGCCAGCCGCAGCACCTGATTGAACCCGCGCTCGACGATGCGTCCCAGGTAGTTGGTACCGAATACCATGTTCTCGCACATCGCCAGCAGCACCGGCGGCACGAAGGCCCAGGCATAGGGCGAGCGGCGTGCCCAGGCCGAGGCGAGCATCAGGTAGGTCGCATAGGGCGCGTACCACAGCAGCAGCACCGTCAGACCGTAGAGCATTACTCCCTGCATGTGCAGCCATATCGTCGTGTTCCAGAGCGGGGCCAACTGGCCGTTGATGAGCACATGATGGCGCACAGCGAGGATCACACTTGCGATGGCGCTGGTGACGGCGCCGAGCGCGAACGTGGCGTACGGCACGACCACCAGTCCCACCAGCAGCTTCGCCAGCACGGTCTCGGTATCGGAGACCGGCATCGAGCGCCAGAACAGGATGCTGCGATCACGCCGCTCCCCGTACAGGCAATCGAGCAGATACACCACCACGACGATGCCGGCCACCAGATACAGGGGTATGCCCCAGCCGAGCAGCATCAGCTGGAACGGCGAGTTCGCGGTCGAGGGACGCGCCGGACCCTCGTAGAACTGGATACGCCCCAGTGTCGCCACGCCCACGAGCAGCAGGATCGCCACCAGCAGCGGCGCGATCCACAGCGAGCGGTGCTCCCAGAACTCGCGACGCATCTGCATGGCGAGCACTCGCATCAGGCTGCCTCCCCGGGGGCCACTGCCTGCCCGTCTCCTGCGGCCTCAGGCGCGGTCAGCTTGGCGACGAACAGATCGCCGATCGCGGGCGGTCGCACCTCTCCGAGCTCGGCGAGTACCTCGCGTGGCTGATTTTCGAACAACATCACGGGCCGGCCGAACACCTCGCGACTGTAGAAGGGCTTGAGCGCATTGGCAGCCTCGCGCTTGCCGGCGGCCACCTCCAGCTGCAGAAAGCGGCGCGGCAGGTCTTCCACCGCGGCATCGAGCACGACGCGTCCCCGATCGACGAACAGCACATCGGTGAGCAGATTCTCGACCTCTTCGACCTGGTGAGTGGTGAGCAAAATGGTGCGTTCCTTGTCCAGGTAGTCGCTGAGCAGCGTGTCATAGAACTGGCGGCGGTAGATCAGGTCCAGGCCGAGGGTGGGCTCGTCGAGCACCAGCAGCCGCGCATCGATCGCCAGGATCAGCGCCAGGTGCAGCTGCGTGATCATCCCCTTGGACAGCTCCCCGATACGGGCTCGGCGCGGTATCGCCGTGCCGGCAAGCACTGCCTCGGCACGCGCGCGGTCGAAGCGCGGATGCACCCCCTGTACATAGTCGATCGCGTGATCCACGCGCAGCCAGCGCGGCAGCACCCCGGTGTCGGCGATGAAACAGATCTCGCTCATGAGCGCCGCACGGTCGCGCGACGCCTCGAGGCCGAACACACGCACACTGCCCTGGTAGGAAGTGAGCCCCAGGATGGCCTTGAGCAGCGTCGTCTTGCCGGCGCCGTTGCGCCCGATGAGCCCGAAGATGCGTCCAGCCGGCACGCTGAAGCTCACGTCGTCCAGCGCAGTGAGGCTGCCGTAACGTTTGGTCAGCCCCCGGACTTCAACGATGCTCGCCATCGCCCTCCCCCTCGTCCCGGTGCTGCGACCGGCCCGCAGTGCTGTCCACGGCGCCGCCTGTGCGATCCGGCGCTGCAGAGCCGGCCCCGCCGGGGCCGACGGCGGGAGCCGCTCCTGGGGCTTCCAGCAGCTCATCTACAGACAGTCCCAGACGCGCGATGGTTGCACGCACCCTGGGCCATTCGGTGCTGAGAAATCGGCGCCGCTCCTCCGTGCGCAGCGCGCTCGCCGCCCCCGCGTTGACGAACATGCCACGGCCGCGGCGTTTCTCCACCAGCTGCTCGTCGACCAGTTGTTGGTAGCTCTTGAGCACGGTCAGCGGATTGATGCGAAACTCCGCCGCAACGCTGCGCACCGAGGGCAGAGGATCACCTTCGCGCAGCAGCCCCTCCAGGATCATGGCCACCACGCGATCGCGCAGCTGCCGATAGATCGGCTGGTTGTCGTCCCATTGCGCTTCGGTTTCCACCCCGTAGGCTCTTCGCTCGCGTCTATGGACCGTGGTGGCGCGAACGCCCGTTGGTCAGCCCGCGGCTTCTCGCGCGTGCGGCTGCGGCCACTGTAGCAGACCCTGCCGGAGCGCCGCGCGCGGCCGCCCGCTGCTCAGCGTGAGGCTACGACGGTCACGGCCGGCAGCGTCGCCGGCGAATGAGCCGTCGCAGCGGCCTGCGGCGCATAGCTCGACACCAGCGAGTGGTTGATGACGGAGGCCGCAAACATCGTGATCAGCAGCGCGAGGCTCGCACACGCCGCGAGCCGCAAGCCATGACCGAAGGCGGGAGGGGCGCTGAGTGCGGTTGTGTTCGTGGGGGTGTTCATGATCCTCTCCTGAAGTCCGGCGGCGCCTCAGGCGCCTTCCGTGTTAGTGAGTATGTGATGTAGTTAACTACAACACTACTAACGTGTCAAGCCCCGTGACGTTGACCGCGCCGCCGCTGAGTTGCCCACAGGGGCCAGCCCTTTAGAATCAGCGCTCTTTTCCCCTCTGGCGGAGTCCCCATGAAACAGCCCCTCAATGTCGCGATCACCGGCGCAGCCGGACAGATCGGCTATGCCCTGGCATTCCGCGTTGCAGCAGGAGACATGCTCGGTGCCGATCAGCCGATCAATCTGCATCTGCTCGAGATCACGCCGGCGCTGCCTTCCCTGAGGGGGATCGTCATGGAGCTGGCCGACTGTGCTTTCCCGGCGCTCCAAGCGGTGGTCGCGACGGATGATGCGGCCGTCGCGTTTCGCGACTGCCATATCGCGATGCTCGTCGGGGCGCGGCCGCGCGGGCCGGGCATGGAGCGCAAGGATCTGCTGCTCGCCAATGCGCAGATCTTCTCGGCGCAGGGCCGCGCGCTGAACGAGACCGCCGACTCGGCGCTGCGCGTGCTGGTGGTCGGCAACCCCGCCAATACCAACGCGCTGATCGCCAGCCGCAATGCGCCGCGCATCGATCGGCGGCGCTTCACGGCCATGACCCGCCTGGATCACAACCGCTCGTTGTCTCAGCTGGCGCAGAAGACGGGCACGCATGTCTCCACGATCCGCAAGCTCACCATTTGGGGCAACCATTCCTCCACGCAGTACCCGGACATCTCGCACGCCCTGGTTGGCGGCCGTCCGGCGCGGCAGCTGGTCGATCAGGAGTGGGTGGAGAAGGAGTTCATCCCGACCGTGCAACAGCGCGGCGCCGCGGTCATCAAGGCGCGCGGCTCTTCGTCGGCGGCCTCCGCGGCCGCCGCCGCCATCGATCACGTACGCACCTGGATGCTCGGCACTCCCGCTGACGACTGGACCAGCATGGCGGTGCCTGCCGATGGCAGCTATGGGATCCGCGAAGGAGTGGTGTATTCGCATCCGGTGACGTGCCGAAACGGCGAGTATCAGATCGTGACGGGTCTCTCCATCGATGATTTCAGCCGCAAGCGCATGGACCTCTCGGACACCGAGCTGCGCGAGGAGCGCGAGGGCGTCGAGGCACTGCTCGGCTGAAGCGCGCGCGCCAGCGCGACGGTGTGGGGCGCCAGCCTTCAACGAAGGTGGTAACGAACGCGCCGCGGGCTGCGGCTGCAGGGTGAGTGGGGTAGCGCGCGAAGGACTTCTTTTGACGAAGTCCTTCGCGCGCTGCCCCACTCGCCCGGCTCTCGAGACCCTGAGCGCGTTCGCTGCACGCCTGGAGGAATGGCAGCGCCCGTGTCACCGTCGCGCACGCGCTCCGGCGCCGCTATAGTCCGGCGCATCGCAGGGAGTGCCGGGAGAGTTGCTTCATGTTGGGTGGCATCGTCACCGTGGTGTTCATCGCCGCGCTGCTGTATCTGGGGCACCGGCGCTCATCGCTATGGGCGTTCGCGGTCAGCTTCACGGTGCTGCTGCTCATCTACAGCGCGGCCGGCAGTCCCGCGCCCGTGTGGAAGGGCATCCTGTGGTTCCTGCTGATCTGCTTCTGGCTGCTCGGCGTGCGAGCATTGCGGGCCGCGCTGATCAGCGGGCGCTTCATGCGCACCTACCGCCGGCTGCTGCCGGCGATGTCCGATACCGAGCGCGAGGCGCTCGAGGCGGGCACCGTGTGGTGGGATGGGGAGCTGTTCACCGGCCGGCCCGACTGGCGCAAGCTCGCCGCAGCCGCACCGCCGGCGCTGTCGGATGAAGAGCAGGCGTTTCTCGATGGGCCCTGCGAGACGCTGTGCGCCATGCTCGATGACTTCGATATCACGCATCGGCGTGGCGACCTGCCGCCGGCGGTGTGGGATTACCTGAAGTCGCAGCGCTTCTTCGCGATGATCATACCCAGGCAATATGGGGGTCTCGCGTTCTCGACGTTTGCGCACTCCTGCGTGCTCACCAAGATTGCCAGTCGCAGCATCACCTGCGCCTCCACCGTCGCCGTGCCCAACTCGCTCGGGCCCGCCGAGCTGCTCGCGCACTACGGCACGGAGCAGCAGAAAAATCACTATCTGCCGCGTCTCGCGCGCGCCGAGGAAATCCCCTGCTTCGCGCTGACCGGCCCGCGCGTGGGCTCGGACGCCGCCGCCATTCCCGATACGGGTATCGTCTGCCGCGGCCCCTGGCAGGGCCGCGAGATCGTGGGCCTGAAGCTCAACTTCTCCAAGCGCTACATCACGCTCGCGCCGGTGGCGACCGTCATCGGGCTCGCGTTCCGCATGTTCGATCCCGAGCATCTGCTCGGGGAGCGCACCGACATCGGCATCACCTGCGCTCTGATCCCACGCGACACGCCGGGCATCGAGATCGGCCGACGGCACTTTCCGATCAACATCCCGTTCCAGAACGGGCCGGTGCGCGGCCACGACGTATTCGTGCCGCTCGATTTCATCATCGGCGGCCTGGCCATGGCCGGCTCGGGCTGGCGCATGCTGGTCGAGCAGCTGTCGGTCGGCCGCTGCATCTCGCTGCCCGCCAATTCCACCGGCGGGGCGCTCGCCGGCGTGTTCGCGACCGGCGCCTACGCGCGCATCCGCCGTCAGTTCAATGCGCCCATCGGCCGCTTCGAGGGCGTACAGCAGGCGATTGCGCGCATGGTCGGCTACGCCTACATCATGGAGGCGGCGCGCAGTGTGACCACCGCGGCGATCGACCAGGGCGAGAAACCGGCGGTGCCGGCGGCAATCCTCAAATACCACGTGACCGAGATGGGCCGGCGCGTCGCCAACGATGCGATGGACGTGCAGGGTGGCAAGGCCATCATGCTCGGACCGCGCAATTACCTGGCCCGGGGCTACCAGTCCATTCCGATCGCCATTACGGTCGAGGGCGCCAATATCCTGACGCGCAATCTGATCATCTTCGGCCAGGGCGCGATCCGCTGCCATCCGTACGTACGCCGCGAGATGAGCGCGGCGCGCGACGCGGATCACCGGCGCGGCGTGGCCGAGTTCGACCGCGCACTGTTCGCTCACATCGGCTTCGCGTTTTCCAACGCGGTGCGCTCGCTGCTCATGGCAATCAGCTTCGCGCGCTTCGAGAAGGCGCCCGAGAGCGGCGCCACGCACCGCTATTACCAGCACATCGTGCGCTTCAGCGCCTCCTTCGCGCTGGTGACCGACATCGCGATGCTGACGCTGGGCGGGTACCTGAAAAAGAAAGAGACCATCTCCGCGCGCCTCGGAGACGTACTCTCGATGCTCTACCTGGCCTCCATGGTGCTCAAGCACCACGCCAACCGCGGCCGCCCGGCCGAAGAGCTGCCGATCGTGGAGTGGGCGTGCCGCGAGCTGCTCTACCAGGCGCAGGAGCAGCTGCACAGCGTGCTGCGCAATCTGCCGAATCGGCCGACGGCCGCGCTCGCCCGGCTGCTGGTGTTTCCGCGGGGCCTGACTTACTTTGCTCCGGCCGACCGCCTCGGTCGCCGCGTGGCCGAGCTGGTGACGAGTCCCTCGGCGACCCGCGCGGCGCTCGGCCGGTTCATCTACCACGGCGCCGGCGGAGACAACCCCCTGTACGCACTGCAGCAGGTGCTCGAGCTCGCCGAGCGCGCCGAGCCGCTCGAGAAGAAAGTGCGCATCGAGGGGGTGCGTACCGGGCGCATCTCGGCCCTCGATCCGCCGCGGCAGATCCAGCAGGCGCACGAGCTCGGCATCCTCAGCGACTCTGAGGCGAGTTTCCTGGCCGACTACGATCGGCGCGTGCAGAACATCATCGCCGTCGATGACTTCGCGGCGGCGGAGCTCGGTTTTGCCGAGCCTGAACGATTCTGCAGCCCGTGACTCCAACCCCGGACATGCGCTCCCCCCGGGGTTTCGCCGTCCGGTTGCGACAGTTGCCCCACCGGCTGCGAACGGGTTTAGGATCGCGCCTAGGATGAGGTAGCGGCGCAGTCATGTATCTGACGTTCTTCGGTCTCGCGGAGAAGCCGTTCGCGATCACGCCGGACCCGCGTTACCTGTTTCTCAGTGCGCGGCACGCGGACGCGCTCGCGCACCTGGTATACGGCATCGACGAGGCCGGCGGCTTCATCCAGCTCACCGGCGAAGTCGGCACCGGCAAAACCACCACGATCCGTTCGCTGCTCGCGCGCGCGCCGAAGAACGCCGAGATCGCGCTGATCCTCAATCCGCGCCTCTCGTCCGGCGAATTTCTGAGCTCACTGTGCGAGGAGCTCGGCCTGGGGATCAATGACAGCGCCGAGAACAACAACAAGGAGTTCGTCGACGTGCTCAACCGCTACCTGCTGCGCATGCACGCACAGGGCCGGCGCGTGGTGCTGATCGTCGATGAGGCACAGGATCTGTCCCCGGAGGTGCTCGAGCAGATCCGCCTGCTGACCAACCTCGAGACCGAGACCCAGAAGCTGCTGCAGATCATCCTCATCGGCCAGCCCGAGCTGCGCACGCTGTTGGACCGCGAGGACCTGCGTCAGCTCGCCCAGCGCATCACCGGGCGCTATCACCTCGATCCGCTGTCGCGCCAGGAAACGGCCGCCTATGTGCGTCATCGCCTGCGCGTCGCGGGCGCCACCACGGAGATCTTCTCGCGCGCGGCCCTGCACCAGGTGTATCGCGTGACCGCCGGCATTCCGCGCGTCATCAATATCGTCTGCGATCGCGCGTTGCTCGCGGCCTATACACAGGATCTGCACGAGGTGCCAGCCGCACTGGTGCGCCGCGCGGGCGGCGAGGTCTTCGGCCGCGAGCTCACGCCCGCCTGGCTGCCACTGGCGGCCAGCCTGTTCGCCGCCGCGGTGCTCGCCGGCAGCGCGCTCGCGCTGTGGCGCTACGCGCCACGCTGGATGCCCGACCTAAACCTCATGCACACGGCAGAGGCCGCACACAGCAGCGCCGCGCGGGACCCTGGCGCCGCTCTTCCGGCCGTCGCACACACGCCCGCCGCGACCATCGCGGCGGCCGTCACTTCCGCCGCCGCACCGCCAGCCG
>JASHPX010000026.1 GCA_030037905.1 Gammaproteobacteria bacterium | reverse complement strand
TTCTTTGCCGTCCTTGAACCGGTGATGGCACTTCAAATACATCGGGTGCGAGCCTAATGATCTGCGCCAGCACTCGCCACACCAAGGTCTGTACCCAGCGCCTCGGCAAAACTCAGCACCTTGCCGCTCAATTACTTACGCGTGTGCCGCCCACGAAAACCGCCGGAAAACGCCGCCAGTTGCGAAAGTCAGGCTAGCGTGCCACAGTTGGTTCTCGCAGGGGTCGGCAAGGGGTCTCCGGGCTTCCAAAGGTGCAGCCGGCGCTCGATTCCCGCCATCTCAGCATCGATGACCGGGAGGCCACTCCCATCGTTATACTTTGAATTCCCGTAGTAGCTGAGAACTTGTTTGATTTCGGAATTCTCCAGTCGATAGACTTCGATGAGATAGCGATAAGAAGGACCTGGTCCTGCCGTGTCAACGACAACAGCCCCCGCCAGCGGCCCAGCAGTGATGAGGCGTATCTCTCCGTTCGTGTTGCGATTGACGGTGCGATCGAATATCTGATCAAACTGATCGGCATTTGCGTTGTACCCCCAAATGAGGGTTCCACGGCCGCCGCCTGTTACAGAGACATGGTCAACCACCATGGCGACCAACACTGGCTCGCGCGACTTCGGCGTTGGATATTCGATCTGAGATGAACCTAGCGCGTTAAAGGGACTATCGAAGCAACTCTGCACGCGGCTTTTTACGAAACAAAACCGGAGATTACCGGGTTCTATGCCGAGCCCCGTCTCCTGGGGCGGATCCTGCCTGATAACAAACCGCCAATTGCCCCGCGTGTGGAACGGAATCGTAAGATCTGTACTCGACACCGTGGTGATGGGCTGCTTCTCGCGCCATGCCAGGAAGCGCCAGTGTTCGCGCCGTGCGTCGATCATTTGGTCGAGTAACATCCGTTCCGGACGTATCCACCGGCTGTACGCGGTGAGCACGATCCATGTCATATCTTCAGGATGGTCGATGCCGAGCGTCCGGAAATAACCTACCAGCGGCGAACCCGGCGGTTCGATGCACTCATGGCTCACTACCCGCTCCATCTGCTGCTCGTATTGCAAGGACCATCCGCCATGACGGAGCCGCGCTATATCCGCTGCCGGGAGTTGATGGTTGAGCAACTGAAAACATGTTGCTACTGCGACGGGCACGGCTTCAGCGGGAATGGGCTGAGTATTGGCAGTATTGGCGGCGCCTATAACGGCGAGTACTACTGCAGTGACGATTCTCGTAGTGCGCATGGCTATGTCGCCTTGCAGTCGCTCGGTTCTCGCAAGGCATCATACGCCGAGCTTGAACGCTACCGGCGGTGGCAGCGACGCCCCGGACCGAACCGACCGCATGATGTGATACCGGGAGCGCAGGGCGTTTACGTCCCCCGTAAACGCCCCGCGCTCCCGGTATCGCATCGCTCGCCGCCGCTGCGGTCCCGGGACGCACCGGCACGCAGCCACTCACCCCGTCGTCTGCAACCCCCGCGCGATCCCACTGACGCTCGCCTGCAGCGCCTCGAGCAGCTCGCGGCTCTGGCGCCCACTCTCGCGCCAGCGCGCCAGCAGATCCACCTGCATGAAGTGCATGGGATCCACGTAGGCGTTGCGTAGCGCGATCGCCCGCTGCAGCGTGCGGTCGGTGTCCAGCAGCCGCGGCGACTGCTTGATCTCGAGCACCAGCGCGCAGCAGCGCTCGTACTCCTCGCGCAGCTGGCGGCTGTAGTGACGCAGCTCCGGATCGACCAGCCGCTCGTACTGGGCGGCGATGCCGAAGTCGGAGCGCGCCAGCATCGTCTCGATGTCGTCGATCAGATGACGAAAGAACGGCCACCCCTGATAACAACGACGCAACAAATCCTGCCCGCGCTCGGCGCGCGCGAATTCCAGGCCGCTCCCGGCGCCATACCACCCCGGGATCATGTGTCGCGATTGCGACCAGGCGTACACCCAGACCGCCGGCTGAACCGTCTCGACCCCGTCCTCGGTGCGGGTCGGATGGTTGGAACCGATCTGCATGCGCTCGATCACATCGACGGGAGTGACGTCGCGGAAAAAGCGGTAGAACTGCGGCTGGTCATACACGAGCCCCCGCCATGCCTGTGCGCTGTGGCCGGCCACCAGTCCGGCGCATTCGCCCAGCGCGGCGCTCTCGCGCACGGCGACGCCGCGGCGCACGGCGAGCGTGGCGAGCGCCAAGGCGCTGAAGTCGCGCTCCAGCGAGCGCATGGCGTTGGGCCGCAGACCATAGTTCTGTGCGATGTTCTCGCCCTGCTCGGTGAAGCGCAGCACTCCGCTGACCGACTCGGCGGGCGCCGCGCGCAGCAGGGCGTCGATGCGGCCACCGCCGCGCGGCAGGCTGCCGCCGCGACTGTAGAACAGCACGTGCTGCTTGCGGGCCCGTGACAGCGCCTCGGCGAGCAGGCGCTGCGCACGATAGGCGGCGAAACGCGAGGCGACGATGCCGCTTTCCTGGTTGCTGTCCGAGTAGCCGATCAGCACGGTTTGCGAGCGCCCGCGCGCCTCGAGATGCCGTTTGTACGCCTCGTCCTCGAGCAGCTCATGCATCGCCTCGGCGCAACGCTCGAGCGTTCCAACGTGGTCGAACAGCGGCGCAACGTCCAGGGCGACCTCCCCGGTGTTCTTGTCGTAGGCCTCCGCCCAGCGCGCCAGCACCAGCGGTGCGAGCACGTCGTCGGCCTGCATGGCCCCACCGACGATGTACAGCCCGATCGCCTCGGCGCCGTAGCGGTGGCGCGCCTGCATGATGGCCTCGAACACCGCCAGCGTGCGCTTGCCGAGCGCATCGAAACCCGCGGTGGGACCTGCGTCGTGAGCGAGGATGTCCACGAGGCGCGCATGCCGCTCGGCGGCGCTGCGTGCGCACCAGCCGGCATCGTCCAGGCCTTGCGCGAGCACCGCATGATGCACGCGCGTGTGCTGTCGCAGATCGAGCGTGGCCAGGTGAAAGCCGAAGGTATCGATCCTCCAGAGCAACCGGCGTACCTGGAAGTGGCCGGCGTGCAGCCCCCGGTGCCTGAGCAGGCTGTCGGCTATCAGGGCGATGTCGGCGCGAAACTGTGCCGGCCCCTCGTAGCCGTTCGGCCGTCCCTCATAGGTGGCGCGCAGCCGCTCGGCGATCTGCGTGAGCAGCACGCGGTAGGGCATGCGGTCGTGGCGCGCCGGGATGGCCGCCTGGGCGCCGGGCAGGAGCGTGCGATATTGCTCGATCCGCTGCAGCAGCTCCTGCGAGAAGTCCGCGCGGCTGGCGCTCTGCGACAGCGTATGCGCCAGCTCCAGGCACTCGGCGTGATACTTGCCGACGATGACCTGCTGGCAGCGCGCAAGCGAATCGCGGATGCTCTTGGCGTGCACATCGGCGGAGGTCTGCATGTCCCCGCCCACCCAGCTGCCGAAACGCACCAGCACCGGCAGATCGAGGGTGATGGGCTCGACTTCGTAGTGCTTGCCCAGGGCCGTGCCGATCTCCTGATAGAACGCGGGGATGATGCGGTAGAGAATCTCTGCCAGGAAAAAAATGGCATGCTCGCGCTCATCGGCCACCGTGAGGCGCTCGCGCGGATGCTCCTCGGTCTGCCAGTCGGTGCTGATCTCGGTGCGGATGCGCTCGAGCAGCGTATTGCGCTCGTAAGGCGCGAGCGTCGCGTTGTCGCGCTCGAGCAGCAGTGCCGCGAGCCGCTGCTGGCGCAGCAGCGTCGTGCGCCGCGTGGACTCCATGGGGTGCGAGAGCATCACCGGTTCGATGGACAGCTGCTCGAGGAGCTTGAGCACCTCGACGAGTGACAGTCCCGCGCCCTTCAGCTCTACCACCGCGTCCTCCACTCCGCCGGGCTGTGGCCGCTCGCTATCCTTCTGCAGGTATTCGCGGCGGCGGCGGATGCGGTGCACCTTCTCGGCGATATTGCCGAGCTGGAACCAGGAAGCGAATGCGCGCAGCAGCTCGCGTGCCTGCGGCGGCGGGCGGCCGCGCACACGCAGCGCGAGCGCCTCGGCGGCCGTGGCATCGCCGGAGCGCCAGCGGATCGCGGTGAGCCGGTCGTGCTCGACCAGGCGGAAGAATTCGTCACCACCCTGCTCGAGCAGGACCTCGTCCATGAGGCGGCCGAGGGCCGCCAAATCCTCCCGCAGGGGGGCGTGCCGCGCTGGAAAGTGCAGGTCTTCGTCGTTCATGGGGGGCGGCATTCTACCCCGCCAGCAGCACCGCCTCGGCGTGCTCCAGGGCATCGGGCATGCCGGAGATGACCACGACGTCGCCCTCGCGCAGCTCCGTATCCTCAGCGGGCTCGCGGCCGATGATCCCCTGGCGCCGCACGGCCGTGAACGCCACTCTCGCCCCCCGCGCGCGCGCCTCCGCGAGGCGGCGGCCTACCGCCCAGGCCCCGGGCGGCAAAACCACGGAGCGCACCGCCGACGATGCAGCCTCCGTATCCCGCGCCTCCGGCGATTCCGGTGACTCCCGCTGCGATGCGGCCTGCGATGCGGCCGGTGGACGCAGCGTGGCGTATCGCTCGCGACGTATCCCACCGACGATCTGCAGTACCTGAGCGGGCGGTAGCTGCAGCAGCGTCAGGGCCTGGGAGACCAGAGTCAGGCTTGCCTCGAGGGTCTCGGGCACGACCTCGGTGGCGCCCGCGAGCGACAACTCCGCCAGATGCGAATCGTCCTGGACGCGCACCAGCACCGGAACGTCGGCGCGCACGGTGCGCACGGCGCGCACGATGCCGATGGCGACGTCGGGATCGGCGAAGGTGATGATCACCACCGTGGCGCGCTCGAGGCCGAGGTTGCGCAGCAGCTGCTCATCGGCGCTGTCGCCCCACACCACCGGCTCGCCGGCCAGACGCGCCGCATGCACGTTGTCCGGATCCAGGTCCATCGCCAGATACTCGAATCCCTGCGAGGCCAGCACCCGCGCAAGATTGCGGCCGACGCGCCCGAAGCCGCACAGCAGGACGTGTTCGCGTTGTGATAACTCGCGGGCAGCCACCGCGGCCGTGTATTCACGCGGTACCGCGGTAGCGGGCGGCCCGCGCTCGCGCAGCAGGAAGCGCGCGACGCGCTTGTTGTAGCGGATCACCAGCGGGCTCACGATCATTCCGAGCACCACGGCTGCGAGCAGCAGCTGCGTGAGGCTGCGAGCTACCAGCTGCCCGCCCTCGGCGAGGATCGTCAGCAGCGCCACCCCCAATTCTCCGCCACCGGCCAACACCAGCCCGGTGCGCAACGCCTTGAAGCGCGGAATGCCGAACAGGCGCACCGTCAGCGCCGACAGCAGCGCCTTGGCCACCAGCAGCAGCGCCAGCAGTCCCACGATCAGCGCGAGATGGCTCACGAGCACGCGCAGGTCGAGCAGCATGCCCACCGAGACGAAGAACAGACCCAGCAGCAGCTCGCGGAACGGCCGGATGGCCGCGTCGATCTGGTGGCTGTACTCGCTCTCGGCCAGCAGCATTCCGGACAGAAATGCGCCGAGCGCCATCGACAGCCCGACACGCTCCGTGATCCAGGCCGAAGCCAGCACGATGAGCAGCGCCGCCAGCGTGAACAGCTCGCGCAGGCGGCTATGCGCAATCTCACGCAGCAGCGGCCGAACGATCCAGCGGCCGATCACCAGCACCGCCGCGAGCGCGACCGTGCCGAGCACCACGAGCCGTACCAGCAGCGCCGCGCCGGAGGTGCCTGCGGCGCTCGCGGCCCCCGTGGCGACGGCGGCGCCGGTCGCGGCCCCGGCACCCTGCGCCAGCACGGTCGCCAGCGCCAGCAGCGTCACGAAGGCCAGGTCCTGGAACAGCAGCACCGCGAAGGATAGCCGCCCATGGGTGCGATCGAGTTCGTCCTGATCGCCGAGCTGCTGCACGACGATGGCTGTCGAGCAGGTCGCCATCGCACCGCCGACTGCGATGGCGCTCGCCCAGCCCACCCCCGCGGCATGCACCACGAGCGCGCCGGCGCCGGTGATCACCGCGGTCTGCGCCGCTCCCAGGGCGAACACTTCGCGACGCATGGCCACCATGCGCGGGAAGGAGAACTCCAGTCCCAGCGTGAACAGCAGCAGCACCACGCCGATCTCGGCGATGTCGCGCGTCTCGGTGCCGCCCGAGAGCACGCCGAGCACGTGCGGGCCCACCAATACACCGACGATCAGGTAGCCGAGGATCACGGGCAGGCGCAGCCGCCGTGTCAGCGCGATGATGAGCACCGCCGCGCACAGCAGGATCAACAGCTGGCCGAGTGAGTTGACCGGCACGGCGCAACGTTACGGTTCGCCGCGCCCGCTTGTCCACCTATGGGCGTGTCCACCCGTAGGCGGCGCCGCCTCAGGTATCGATGGTCATCGTGGTGTCGTAGCGGTCGAAGCCGTGGATCGCGCGGCGGTAGGCGGTCATGACCAGCCGCTCGGCGGCCTTATCGGGTCGCGCGGCGAGCAGCATGCGCATGACCACGTCGTTGGCCGGACGCGAGTGATCGTCCGCGAGCAATTGCTCGAGGAATCGAGCCAGGCGGCACACGATCTCGTTGACGAAGCGCAGGCGCGCCGCGTCCTGCACCTGATCGGCACCCGACCCGTAGGTGGTGCGCGCCTCGGAGGTGATCTCGTAGATGAACACGGCGATCAGCCGCGCCTGGTCCAGGGTCGGTAGCTCGCTGAAGTAGTCGATTTCCGACTGCAGGTTCACGATGTGCGTGTCAAGGAATGTTGATCAACCCGGATTGGCCCAGGATTGGCCCGGCAACCGATGCTCCATTGACCCCGAGCGGCAATCAGCTGGCCGGAATGAAATCAATCGGCTTGGTAGTGGTGATCGGGGCCACATCCTTCGGCTCGAAGCGGAACAGCTCCACGAGCGCGACGATCTTGCGCTCGAGGTCAGGATCGTGCAGTTCGCTGGAAACGACGTGGCATTCTGTCACTTCGCCGGAGGGCGCAATCGTGAACTGCAGCACAAGTTTGCCCTGCAGGTCCGGCTGCTCGCGCAGCGCCCGGCCGTAGAGCGCGTAGATCGCGCTCTTGTTACGGTCGAACACCAGCGCGATCTCCTCCTCGCTGCGCGATGCGCGCCCGCTGCCGCCGCGCGACACCTGCTCCGCGGTCGCCGCCTGCGCGATGCGTGAGGTGACCTGGGCGGCCTGGTGGCCCGTGAGCGCTCCAGCGCCGCTGCCGAAGCCGCGGCTGGCGCTGGCCGTGGTGATATAGGCCCCCGAGCCCGCATCGGCCTTGGAGGCGATCAGGGAGCGTTCCGCGTGGCTATCCTGGCCCACCGCACCCTCGAGGTTGCGGGTCTGGCCGAGCGGGGCGAGATCCACGTCACGCCGCAGATCGGCGAGCTCGTCCTGGTACTTCAGCAGCCCCGAGTGCTGCGCCTTGCGAAGGGCCTGCGCGGCGCGGTCCACGGGCTTGGGCGCGACCACCGGCTTGGGCACCGGCTTGACCTCGCGCTTGGGCCGCGCCACCGGCGCAGGCGGCTTGGGCCGCTGTTGTACCATGAGGCGCGCGAGGCGCACGGGAACAGCCTCAGGGGCCTCGATCAGCGCCGGCAGGTGAATGAGCGGCAAGATCAGCCCGAGCAGCAGCAGCGTCAGCAGGCCGGCAATGATCAGGCGCTTGAGGCGCTGCTGCTCCTCGGCATCGATCTCCCAGGGCAGACCGTAGCTGCGAAAATAGGGGGCGAGCGGGATGATCATGGCCGCCTGCCCCGTGCGCGCGGCGCCGACCGGGGCAACAGCTGGAGCACCCGCTGGGCCGCCAGCAGGCGCGCCCGCCGCTGGCGCGCCTGCGCGGGGCGGCACGGCGCGAGGTCCGTTGCGGTAGGGTCCGCCGGCCATCAGGACCTGCCCACCGAGCCCGCGGGCACCGGTTGATCCTTCTGCATGACCGCGAGCGAGATACGACCGTAGTTCGCATCCGTGCAGGTGGTCATGACCTTCTTCAGCACCTCGTAGGGCAGCGACTTGTCGGCCATCACGGTGATCTCACGCTGCGAGATGGCCTGGGTGGCGGCCGCATCGCCTCCGATCATCGGGCGCTCCAGCGCCGCGCGCAGCGGCGCGATGATGTCGCCGGCGCTCGAGCGCACCTGCTCCACGGTGGCGATCGGCTCTCCCTGCAGGTACAACTCATCGCGCGTGAGCATCACCACCACCGTCACGCGCGGCTGGGCCTGCGAGATGGACTGCGGCATCTGGATGGCGCGCGTGTTCTGCAGCACCTCCACGTTGGTGGAGTACACGAGCAGGAACGCCACCATGACGGTCAGGATGTCGATCATCGGTACGAGGTTGATGAACGCGTCGGCGCGGTGGCGCAGCTGGTGCTGCAGCATGCGGCGCGCGCGGTTCGACATGGCCATGCTTGCGCTCCCTCAGTGCCGGCGCGTGTCGGCAACCGTATTCACGGCCACTGCCGGCGCATCACCGATCGAGATGTCCGGGAACAGCTCGTACTGCACGTCGCTCAAACCGGCGTTCACGTCGAGCACCCGCACGTGATCCATGACCTGCACGAGCGTGTCGTAGGGCGTATCGGGCTCGAGCAGCACGGTCGCATCGGTCTTATCGGGGAATTTCGACTTCACCAGCTGCAGGTACTGCGACAGCCCGGCGTAGTCGTAAGCGCCATCCTTGTTGGGGAAGGTCGCGAGCGGCCCGCTGTTGCGGTCGCCGACCTGCAGCGCGTCCTTGCGTACCGTCACTTCCAGCTGCAGTCCCGGGGGTGGCGGCTTGAACTGCGCATTGGCCGGGGGCAGCTTGAGCTCGAGTATCACGGTGCGCGAGAACACCGCCGTCATCAGCAGGAATGTCACCAGCACGGTGAAGATGTCGATCATCGACACCAGCATCAGCTCGCCGGGCTTGCGCTGATGGCGGATTACCCTCTTGACGCTGTAGGAACGACGCATGCGCGGGACCCGAGTGACTCGCCGGCGGCGCGACCGGTCTCAGGCCTGCGCGGCGACTTGCGGCGGACGGCGCTCGGGGAGGCTGCGTTCCGTCACCGCATTGAGGAACTTGACGGAGGCCATCTCCAGACTGTCGATCAGCTCGGTCGTTTTGGTCTGCAGGAGCGCATGAATCAGCAGCAATGGCACGGCGGTGATGAGGCCGAACGCGGTGCAATTCATCGCCACGGAGATGCTCGCGGACAGCAGGTTGGCCTTTTCCGCGGGGTTGACGGTGGCCACCGCGGCAAAGGCATTGATCAGACCGATGACGGTGCCGAGCAGTCCGAGCAGTGTCGCCACGTTGGCGAACGTCGCGATGTAATGCGTGCGCTTCTCCAGGCGCGGCACCACGTCCATGAGGCTCTCCTCCATGGCCTTCTCGATGTCGTCGCGACGACGCGCCGAGGTGATGCGGGCGAGGCCGTAATTGAGGATCTGGCCGATGGCGGCGTGTGACTTGGAGGTCATCTGCACGGCCTGACGGAAGTTGCCCTGCGCAAGCAGCGGCGCGACCTCGTTCCAAAGCCCTCGATTGCGCAGCGCGCTGTGCGTCAGATACACCCAGCGCTCGATCGCGATGCAGATGCCCAGCACCAGCACCGTCGCGATCGGGTACATCATCAGCCCGCCTCCCTGGAAGAAACGGACTATGTGATCGAAGATGTTCATCATGCCTCCCGTGGCGCCATGATCCGTCGAACCGTCAAACTAAGGGGTTGGAGAGCTCGAATACCGCGACCTATTTCTCATCCCTGGGGGAGGCGCCGGCCGGCGGGGTGGGCGCGGTGCCGCCTTGTGACCTGGCCGACTCCGTGCTGGATTCGAGGGCGGCGTAGTAGCGATTCTGACGCTCGAACACTGCCCGATCGACGGGCGTGAGTGCCTCATCCACCAGACTGTTCGGCGGCCGGCCGGGGAATTTGCCGATCTGTGCGCGTTGCCAGGGCACGATGTACAGCAGTTTCGGCAGCTCGCGGTTACCACTGATGTCGGTAGTCCCGAGCTGAATGCTGTCGGCCCCTGAGGAACCTGCAGGCTGTGCACCGGCCGAGCCGTGCGCAGCGCCGGCGGCATTGCCCGCCGTCGCGGCGGTCGTGGCCGCCGCAGCTGCCGGCGGCGATGTCGGCGGCGATGTCGATGTCGATGTCGGCGTCGGCGTCGGCGCCGGCGGCGACGTTGGCGTTGCATTCGTCGCCGTGCCGGCGGCAGCCCCGGAGTCGGCAGCGCGCGTCACCGTCGTGAGGCTGGGCAGCCACACCAACAGGCACAGCATTGCCACGCGCATCACGACGTGCGCGACGTGTTTGGTGCTCATGTAGTCCCTACCTTGCCGGCCGATGATGCGGCCTGCGATCTCACTGACGAGGGCGATGGGTTTGCCTTGGCGGCGGTGGCCCCGGTTATCGCACCGGCGGCCGCCGTCGGCGCTGCGCCGGGCACGCCACCCGAGCCCGCGGCGGGCGTGCTCGTCGCCGCCGGAGCTCGCTTTGCGCCGGTGCGCTGGCGCAGATCCGCCAACCACGTACTGACGGGCTTGTCCTCGCCGGTGAGCGCCTTGTAGCGCTCGAGCTCCGGCAGTGCCGCGGCCGCATCGCCGCGATACAGATCCAGCAGCACTCCGAGATCGCGATGCGCGGCGGCGTAGTTGGGATCGGCGGCGATGGCCTGCTCATAAGCGGCCTGCGCGTCCTGGAATTTACCTTCCATGCGCAGCGTCACCCCCAATTCGCTCCACGCCACCGCGCTGGCCGCGTCGAGCTGCGTCGCGTGGCGCAGCGCCGCCTCCGCGACATCCAGGTGCCCGTCCCTGCGGGCCAGCAGTCCCAGATCGATTGACGGGGTCGCATAGCCCGGATAGCGCAGGTCGAATTGCTCGAGCTCCAGCTGCGCATCGGTGTCCTTGCCGGCGTTGGCCAGATCGGTCGCGCGCTGGAAATCTGCCAGCGCCGCGGCGCTGGGCGGCGGCACGGCGGGAGGTGCGGCTGCCGTGGAGGCGGCCGCGGCGGTGAGCGTGGTCGAGGCATGGCCTGCAGCAGCCGGATGGCCCGCAGCAGCCGCATGGGCCGCAGCAGCCGGATGGGCCGCACCAGCCGCATGACCTGCAGCACCCGCATGACCCGTAGCGCCCGCATCGCTCGCGGATGGCGCTGCTGGAGTTGCCGCGGCGGGCGGACGCACCGGGGCTGTCAGCGCGGCAATCCAGTTCACGGTGAGCTCGGTTTTGCCGTAGCGCGCCGGCAGCAGTTGGGCCAGCGCTGCGTAGCTCTTGCGCACCGAATCGTCGTAGAGGCCGTCCTGCGCGCGCTTCACATTCAGCTCATGGATCGCGATCGCCTGCTCTTCGATCGGATATGCCTGATCCTCGAGCAATGACTCGTACTGCTCGAGCTCCTCGGCGGACAGATGCCGCGGGCGCTCGGAAGAGAGCAGATCCTCTGCGAGGCGGTGGTACAGCTCGGCGGTCTCATAGGTCGCCGCCGTGGTGGTCTGAGCCACCTGGTAGGCGGCGACCTCGCGGTAGGCTTGAACAGCTGCGTCCAGCGCGCGCTTCTTCGCCTCGAGCGAGCGCTTCAGCGGCGCGACCAGCTGGATCGCGCGGAACCGATCGCGTAGCGGCGCAGCCAGCGCCAGATCCGCCTGCGCCGCCAGATAGCGCGTACGGTCGGTACGCGCGGCGCCCGCCTGCGCGTCCGCCTGCACGATCTCGCGTTGCCAGTAGAGCGCGCCCTGCATGTCGCCGGCGCGCGTGGCCAGATCGACGAGGCGCGCCCGCACCTCGATGGCGTCGGGTATGGGAGTCGGGAACTGCTGCACCAGCCGCTCGAGCATCGTCGCAGCATGCGCATCATCGCCGGACTTCTGATACAGGTCCGCCGCGCGCGACAGCGCCTCGCGCTCTACGGCCGGATCTTGCCCAGGGATAGCCGCGATGCGCTCGAACTCCGCGGCAGCGGCGCCCGCTTGGCCGGCGGCCGCATAAGCCACCGCGAGCTTGCCGGCGATACCGGCGCTGTACTGCCCGTGCGGGTCGGCACGCCGCAGCGCCTCGAGAATCGGGATCGCCCGTTGCCATTGCTGAGCGTCGATGAGCGATGCAGCCGCATCGTACTGCGCGGTCTCGATGATCTTGGAGCTGGGCGCCACCCGCGCGACCCGCAGGAAGTCCTCGGCAGCCGCCGTGGAGTTGCCGGCGCGGCGCTGCGCATCGCCCTGCTTGTAGACCGCAGCGGCGAGCCGCTCGGTCAGGTCGGCGTGCTCCGGATCCGCGCGTCCCACGAGCGCGAGCGCATGAGTGAAGGCGCTTTCCGCGCCGGCGTAGTCGCCCTGGTTGAAACTGACCTGCCCCACGATGCTCCAGCCGATGCGCTGCTGCGCGCCGTTCACGCCCGGCCTGGCCAGCAGCAGCCGCGCGGTCTGCAGCGCGCGCGCCTGATCACCGGCGGTGAACAGATCCTGCGCGGCGCGCGTCAGCACCCCGACGCTGGCTGGATTGTTCGGAAAGGTCTGCGCGAACTTCAGACCCGAATCGATGGCACGCAGGTGCACCGCTGCCCGTGCAGCGCTCGGCAGCGAGTCCTGGTACTTCTGATAAGCGACCAGCGCCGCGTAGCCGGCGTCGGCCGCCTGCTTGTGCGGCGGATAGCCATACGCCGTGCGCTCGTATTCGGTGGCCGCGGCCAGATACTGGTGACTCTCGAACAGCGCGTCGGCGAGCAGGTAGTTGGTGGCCGCGGAGTCCGGCTCGCCCGGGAACGAGGCGAGATAGGCGCGGTACCAGTCGGCAGCGGAGGAGTAGTCGGCGTCGTTGTGCGACTTCTGTGCCAGTGCGTGATAGTACTCGGCCACATCCTTCAGGTTCACCTTCAGCTCAGCGACCACCTGCGGGTAGGCCGAGTGTTGCCGGCCCTGCCAGAACGGTGCGGC
>JASHPX010000257.1 GCA_030037905.1 Gammaproteobacteria bacterium | reverse complement strand
CGCGCCCGCGTCGACGCCAGCGGCGCCACCGCCGTTGCCCTCACCGATGAGGTTCCCGTTGCCGTTGCCGTTGCCGTTGCCGCTGCCATTGCCATTGCCGTCTCTGTTGCGTCTGCCGCGACTGTGGCCATGAGTATGCCCGTGGCCGTGGTGCCCGTGGCTGTGATTGTGTCGGCCATGATCGCGGCCGTGCGTGTCCCGCGTGAGCTGCCCGCCCATCCACGGCCGATCCTCGGTCGTCTCTTCGGCCTCGAAATCCGCAAGCTCCACGCCGGTGCCGTAGCAGCGCTGGCACCAGCCCTGGCTCGAGTTGAAGGACAGCAGCCGTGGGTCGGGGTCCGGAAAGCCGCGGCCGCAGCGCGGACAGGCCCGGCGGCTCGAGAACACGGACACGGTGCCGTCGGGCGCGAGCGCGTGCAGCACGCCCTTGCCCAGCTCCAGCGCATCATCGACCGCGGCGCGCAGATCAGTCTCGGCGCGCGCATTGCAGGGCACTTCGGCGATGGGCAGCTCGATGTCATGCTCCACGAAGCGCTTGAGCGCCGGGAACGGATCCGTGGGAACACATTTTCCATCGACGCGCAGCTGCCGCGCGCCACGCGCCGCCGCCCAGCGCGCCAGCTCCCGATAGTGTCCCTTGCGGTGGGCCACGAGTGGCGCGAGCAGCTGTACCGAGCCGCCGCGCTGCTCGCGCAGGAGCGTCGCGACGATCGAGTCGGCACTTTGCGGGGCGATCGGTACTTCGCAGTCCGGGCAGTACTGCGTGCCGAGCCGCACGTAGATCAAGCGCAGGAAGTGATAGATCTCGGTCAGCGTCGCCACCGTGCTCTTCATTCCGCCGCGGCTGGCGCGCTGCTCGATCGCGACGGTGGGGGGAATACCGTGGATTGCATCCAGATCGGCGCGAGCAGCCGGCTGCACGAACTGGCGCGCATAGGCATTGAGGGACTCCAGATAGCGGCGCTGACCCTCGTTGAAGACGATGTCGAAGGCGAGTGTCGATTTGCCGGAGCCCGACACGCCGGTGACGACGCTGAAGCGGTTGCGTGGAATCTCGACGTCCACGTTCTTGAGATTGTGCTCACGTGCGCCGCGCACCACGACGCTGTCGGATGCGGCGGCGCTCGTGGCTGGCGGTGGCGGCTCGCGCACCGCCATGGCGGCGTTGACGGCGCCATCGGGAAGCGTGTACTGCGCCTGCGCCAGCGCGCGCCCCGTGTGCGACTGCGGAACCTGCATGAGAGCCGCCGGTGTCGCGGCGGCAATCAGCTGTCCCCCGCCTGCGCCGCCTTCGGGGCCAAGATCGATGATCCAATCGGCTGCGCGGATGACGTCGAGATTGTGCTCGATGACCAGCAACGAGTGACCGGCCTCGAGCAGCAGGCCGAAGGCGCGCACCAGCCGCTTGATGTCCTCGAAGTGCAGTCCGGTGGTGGGCTCGTCGAAGATCAGCAGCTTGCCGCGCCGCACGCCGTTGCTACGCCCTGCGCGCGTGCCCTCGCTGCGTGCCTGTGCGCCGTTACCGCGTGCAGCCCGAGGAGTGCGTGACGGGATCTGCTCCAGCGCTGCGGCGGCCAGATGACCAGCGAGCTTCAGGCGTTGAGCTTCGCCTCCGGACAGCGTCGGCACCGGCTGCCCGAGGCGCACGTAGTCCAGGCCGACGTCGGATAGCGGCTGCAGGCGCGCGCGCACCGCGGGAGCGTCGGCGAAAAAGGCCAGTGCCTCAGTGACCGTCAGGTCGAGCACTTCGGCGATGTTGGCGCGTCGAGTGTTGGCTCCGGTCAGACGGATCTGTAGTGTCTCGGGCCGGTAGCGTCGCCCCTGGCATTCGCCACAGCGTAGATACACGTCCGACAGGAACTGCATCTCGATGTGCTCGAAGCCGTTGCCGCCGCACGCCGGGCAGCGGCCCTTGCCGGAGTTGAAGCTGAAGGTGCCCGCGGTGTACTTGCGCAGGCGCGCCTCGGGCTCGGCGGCGAAGCGCGCGCGGATCTCGTCGAAGGCGCCCACGTAGCTCGCGGGGTTGGAACGGGTGGTGCGGCCGATCGGCGCCTGATCAACCAGCACCGCCGCCTCGATCAGGTCGGCGCCCTCCAGGCGGTCGAACCGGCCGGGCGCTTCCGTGGGTTTGCCGTGTGCCTTGAGCAGTGCCGGATACAGTACATTCTGAACCAAGGTCGATTTGCCCGAGCCTGACACGCCCGTCAGGCAGACGAGGCGGTTCAGGGGAATCTGCACGTCGATTCCCCTGAGGTTGTGCTCGGCGGCGCCGTACAGACGGATCGCCGCAGTTGCCGCAGTTGCGGCGCTCCGCGCGGTGGGCGCTGCGTGCGCAGCGCGCGCTGCGAGCGGCGGCAGGCGCCTGCGACCGGCGAGCCAGGCGCCGGTCAGTGAATCGGGATGCGCCATGACCTCCGCGGGCGTGCCGTTGCATACCACGCGCCCGCCATGCTCTCCGGCGCCGGGGCCGAGATCGATGATGCGGTCCGCTTCGAGCATGATCTGCGGATCGTGCTCCACGACCAGCAGCGTGTTGCCGGCGTCGCGCAGGTGTTGCATGACGCCGATCACGCGCTGCATATCGCGCGGATGCAGTCCGATCGAGGGCTCGTCCAGGACGAACAGCGTGTTGACCAGCGAGGTGCCGAGAGCTGTGGTCAGATTGATCCGCTGAACCTCGCCGCCCGACAAGGTACGCGACTGACGGTCGAGAGTCAGGTAGCCGAGTCCGACATCGCACAGGAATTTCAGGCGGGTGCGTAGCTCCGAGAGCAGCAGAGCGGCCGCGTCGTCGAGCGGCCCACCGAGTTCCAGCGTGTCGAAAAAGCGCCGGCAGTCCTCGAGCGATAGTTGCATGAGCTCGTGGATCGCGAGTCCGGGCACGACGGCCACGGCTGGCGCCGCCGGCGGCGTCGTGCCGGCCGGCGCTGCAGCCGCCGGGACAACGGTTGCAGTCACCGCCCCTGCCGTCTGCGCTGCCTGCGTGGCCGCGCGCGCGCCCAGCCGCCACAGCAGCGCGTCGGGCTTCAGGCGCGCCCCGCCACAGGCGCTGCACACCGTGTAGCTGCGGTACTTGGAGAGCAGCACCCGGATGTGCATCTTGTAAGCGCGGCTCTCGAGCCAGTCGAAGAAGCGGCGCGTGCCGTACCAGACCTTCTTCTCCCACGGCCCCTCGCCCTCGATGACCCAGCGGCGCTGCTCCTCGGTCAACTTGCGCCACGGCACATCGGTGGGGATGCCGCGGCGGGCCGCAAAGCGCAGCAGGTCGTCCTGGCACTCCTGATAGGAAGGCGTCTGCCACGGCCGCACCGCTCCTGCCGCGAGTGATTTGCCGTCATCGGGAATCACCAGACCGTAATCAATTCCAATCACCCTGCCGAACCCGCGGCAGGTGTCGCACGCGCCGATCGGGGAATTGAAGGAAAACAGCCCCTGCGTGGCTTCCGGATAGTGCAGATCACAGTCGGCGCAGTGCAGATCGCCCGAGAAGCGCAGCACGCGCTGCTCCTGCCCGCCGGCGCCCTGCGCGTGCACGCTCACGCGGCCGTGACCTGCGTGCAGCGCCGCTTCCAGCGCCTCGATCAGGCGGCTGCGATCGTCGGGCGTAGGGGATGCGCCGAGCCGCAGGCGGTCCTGGATGACGGTCAGCAGCCGAGGCTCCTCGCGGTGGATGCGTACGTAGCCGAGCTTCTCGAGCTCCGCGCGCAGCTGCGCGAGTTTCATCTTAGCGGGCAAGGGCACGGGGAAGCAGATCAGCAGCAGCGGCTCGGGCAGATCGGCCAGCGCTTCGGGCAGCGCCTCGGCGATGCTTTGCGCGTCGTCGCGGCGCACGAGCCGCCCGCAGCCCCGGCAATATAGGCGCGCGACGCGCGCATACAGCAGCTTCAGATGATCGTTGATCTCGGTCATGGTGCCGACGGTCGAGCGCGAGGTGCGCACCGGGTTGACCTGATCGATGGCGATCGCGGGCGGAATGCGCTCGATGCGATCGACCTGCGGCTTGTCCATGCGGTCGAGAAACTGCCGCGCATACGGAGAGAAGGTCTCGACGTAGCGGCGCTGTCCCTCGGCGTACAGCGTGTCGAAAACCAGCGACGACTTGCCCGAACCGGACACCCCCGTCACGACGATGAGCTCGTTCAGCGGGAGGTCGAGGTCGAGATTGCGGAGATTGTTCTGACGCGCGCCGCGCACGACGATCGCGTCATGCGCACTGCGGCTCATGATCGGGGGATATTTTAACAGTTGGTCGCGGGCAATCGCGGTGCGCCGGCAGGACGCGAGCAGCCGTCGATGGTGCAGTGCAGTACAGCCTGGACGCCACCGTCAGGGCGGCTGCGACTGCGGCGGCGGCTGCTGCGGCTGCTGTGATCTCTGGCGCCGTCCGAGCACCGACTCGAGCCACGGGAGTCGCAGCAGCTGTCCCAGTGCATTGGCGATGGTCAGGCCACGGCTGATGTTGCGAAATAGCGGCGTCGCGGCGACGGCCGTGGTGATCACCGCCAGCATGATGGGAGCCAGCCGCAGTTTGCGCACTGCGAGCGTGGCGCGATCAATACTGTGCAGGCGCGACTCCACGGCGCCCACGGCTGCTGTCAGCTGCTCGCGCTGCGTGGCGCAGCGGCGCTGCAGCGCCTCGCGGCGCAGGTCGAGCGCGCTGGCGCGGGCCTTCATGGCGTGACCTTGAAGTGCTGCCGGTCCTTGGAAAACTCGGTCAGCGTTGCCGCGAACAGTGCGTGCCGGGCACGCACTTTGGCGCCGACCACCAGCGCCGCCGTGATCGCCAACGCCGCGAAGGCCGCCGTCATCAGCAGAGCCACCAGTACGCGGTGCGTGTCCCAGAATATGAAGATGAGGCTGAGAGCGCCCAGGAACAGGGTCATCGCGGCGGCCAGCAGTCCCATCAGGCTCCAGATCAATAGACCCAGCAGGCGCTCCGAGCCCTCCTGCAGATCCAGGAACAGCAGCTCCAGCCGCGTGTAGAGCATGTCCACGAGCGTCGTCAGCACATGCGCCACGGCCGACCAAAACCCGCTCGCGGGTCCGGCAGCGACGCCGCTCTCCGGCTCATTCATGGGGCCATTCCATAGGCAATTCCACGGCAATTCCCGCAGCTGCTGGCGTCGCCTGCGCCTATGCGCGCCGGCCCCGGCCCAGTAAGGTCCCGACCAGAAAGCCGATGCCGGCGGCCAGCGCGATCGACGTCCACGGGTTGTCGCGCAGATAGCCCTCACCCGCGTCCACCGCGGCACGCGCCTCGTTCGACAGCGAGTCCTGGAGCTGCGTGAAGCGCTGCTTGGCGGCCGCCAGGGATTCCTGAGCGCGCTGCCTGGCTGCGTGCATCTCGTCGCCGGCGTCGTCGCCAGCGCCGTCGCCGAGCGCCTGCAGCAGCGCCTCGCCGTTGCGAACGAACGCCGTCAACTCTTCGACCAGCCGGTCGATCGACAGAGGCTGTGTCATTGGACGGTATCCTCGATCTTGCGCAGCCCACAGCCTAACCCCTTGGCGCTTATTTTGCTGGTTTCGGGCTGAGAGTGGCTCAGGACCGGCCCCAAGGCAGCTGAGGAGGACGCTGCGCTGATTCGCAAACAGTTGCGCGGGGCGGTTTTGCACTACGAATCGCCCACCGAGCCCGCACATGCCCCGGAGGACTGGTCGGCCAATCAATGATCGTTCTGGATACTCACGTGCTGGTCTGGTGGGTAGACGGGGACACGAGAAAGCTCTCGCGCAGAGCACGTCAGGCGCTCGAGCAGCACGGCAAGCGCAACGAGCTCATCATCAGCAGCGTGAGTATCTTCGAGATCACTACCCTGGAGCGCCGCGGCCGCTTGCGTTTCAATGTCCCGGCGTCGGAGTGGCTCGAGCAGATGCGGCGGCTTCCTGAATATCGGATCGAGCCGCTGACGGACGACATTGCCGAGCGCGCGAGCCAATTCGGCGAGGCGTTCCCGGGAGATCCCGCTGACCGGATGATCGCGGCCACGGCTCTCGTGCGCCGCGTACCACTCGTGACTCATGATGGCAGGCTCATAGGGATGGAGCATCTGCAAACGATCTGGTGAGGGCAATCCGGTAAGGGCGTTTGTCCGCGCATATAATCCCCCGATGGTGCGTCGTGACGCGATGAGCAGGCCAGCTCCGAGAAGAGCAGGCGGATGCATTGCTCGCTGCGCTTTCTCAGTGAGTGTAAGTCTCACCCCGGTAAGCATCGGTGCGCCGGGTAGCAGGCCCCAGGCATGAGGGGAGACCCTCAGGCCCAAGCGGGGTATCAAAAGCCGGCGGGTGGCAAGAGCCACCTGA
>JASHPX010000256.1 GCA_030037905.1 Gammaproteobacteria bacterium | reverse complement strand
CCGCCGTGCAAGCCTGCCGGCAGGGCTCGCACGTATTGCCAGAGCACGCGACCATGGGCGGCGTCGAGCGCGAGGATCGTGTTGGCGCTCTCGATGAACATGACCCCGTCGTGCACCAGCGGCGTGCTCTCGTTGGCGCTCACCGGCAGCGCGAGCGACCAGTCGATGCCGAGGTCTGCGACGTTGCGCCGGTTGATCTGTGAGAGCGCGCTGTAGCCGAGACTGCCGTAGTCCCCGCGCCACATCAGCCAGTCATTGGGCGAGGGATGCGCGAGCATCTGGTCGCTCACCGGCGTGAGATGGTCGAGCTCGGCCTGCCGGCTCGCCTCGACCGCCTCGTACTGTGCATCCAGATTGCCGAAGCCCTGCAGAATGTTGCCGAAGTTCGGCGCGTTGCTCTGCGATGAGGAGCGTGCGGGCAGCGAGGCGCTCGACAGTTCCACCGAGCCGGCCGGCTCGCCGTTCTGCTGCAGGATATAGGCATCGATGTCGGCATAAGCCTGGTTGTCGAGGCCGCCGGGGCCGGCGGGCGGCATCTTGGTGGCGATGAAGGTCAGCAGTGACCGAGGGCTCTGGCTGTGCCACACGGACCTGAACATGTCGCCCTTCACCGGCGGCCCGAACTGGCCGTCATCGAGATTGACGCCGTGGCAGGAAGAGCAGTTGTCGTCGTAGGCGCTTCTGCCGCGTTCGGCCTGCGCGGCGGTGAAGGCTACCGGTCCGCTGTCGAATACGCTCTGAGCGCTCGCAATTGCCGGCCCCACGAGTGTCCCGAGCAGCGCCGCGGTGGCGACCCAGCCGTAGCTGCAACCGCAGCTGTAGCCCCAACCGCAGCCATAACCCCAATGCCTGCATCGTCGCGTCATGAGTGCCCCCCGCATTTGAACCCAGCCTTCCAGACCGATGCCCGCTGATTTTCCACAGAGGCGCTATCTTAGAGGCTGTGGCCAGCAGGCTGCACGCTGCGGCTCGAGCGACTGGCGCTGCAGACTGAGCGACTCGCTCTGCGGCTCGAGTGGCGCACGCTGCGGCCTGAGTGACGCGCTTCACGGTTCTGCGCGCTTCGGTGGACGCCAAAGTCTAGATATGTAGACTTCTCCCATGGCTCGCAAATGCTCTCCGCACACGTTGGCGCTGCTGACGGCGTTTCTCGATCGGAACGAGCGCTGGCAGTACGGCTACGATCTGGCGCAGCTGACCGGCCTGAGCTCAGGTACGCTCTACCCGATTCTCATGCGCCTGTGCGAGCGCGGATGGCTCGATTCACGCTGGCAGCCCTCCCCCGCGCCCGGTCGCCCACCGCGTCACCTGTATCGGCTCACTCGCCAGGGCGCGGCGTTTGCGCAGGCGCAGCTGCGTTCCTGCGTCACGGGGCGGGCCGCATTGGCAGGAGCCCACGCGTGAGGATTGCGGCTCACATCGTCAGGCACGCGACGCGTGTGCTGCCTCCGAGCCGCCGCGAATGGGCCGATGCCATGCTGGCCGAGCTCGAACACCTGCCACGCGGCGCGAGCGCATTGCGCTGGGCGTGCGGTTGCCTGTTGGCCTGCTACACCGAGAGGTTGCGCCTCATGCCGTCCACAGCTCCCACCTTTCCCGTTTCGCGCTGGGTACTGATGCTCGAGATGCTCATCGGCTTCGCACCGCCGACCTGGGTTTTTCTGGCGCTGACCTACGATGCGATCGTGAGTTTCGACCCGGGGAGGCCCCCGGCGCCGACTCTGCTGCACCAGTGGCTGCTGTACTGCTCGTGCACGCTGCTCGGGCCGCTGGGGCTGATTCTCGCGGGCCGTCTGGTGCTGCTCGGGCGCCCCGTCATCGGCCGGATCGCGGCCATCGCGCTCGGGACACTCGCCGCTTGGACCGCGGTGGCCTATGCCGGTCAGTGGCTGCTCGAACCACACTCCATGGTCGGCAGCTTCGGCTGGCGCGAGCTGGTGCTGTTTGCGCTGCTGCCCGCACTGGCGGCGGCACACCTGATCCTCATCGATACGCGCGCTCGAAGCTGGAGTGTCGCGGAGGCCCGATGAGCGGCAACGCCGTTGCCATGAAGGCATGGTAGCGCTGTGCTTATTCAGCCTGCGTAGAGATGGGGAAGGGCCGGGCGAATACGTCTGATGTATTCGCCCGACCCTTCCCCATCTCCGCGCAGGTGGCTTAGCGCGGAGCGCTACCATGCCTTCATGGCAACTGGGAGTTGCTGCCAGGCGGATCTGCGCTGCTGCTATTGGGGCTCCCCTCGGGGGTGAGCTTGTCGATCTGCATGAGCTTGTCGATCTGCAGTAGGCGCGGACCGGTCTTGCCGGCGACGTATTCGATCTGGCCGTAGAGGTCGCCAGGCTGGGCCAGCGGACTGCCCGAGGCAGAGATGCGCGCCACGACGGTCACCTTCTGTCCCGGCTGCACGGCGCGCTGCTTGATCATGGCGTCATCGGCCGAGAGCACCACATCCTGCGGCAGGTCGATGGTCGTGCGCTTCACGGCCAGGGGCGCGCCCCCGCCCGGAGCCTGCACGAACACGAACAGCGATGCGTTGGCGGGCACGCGGCTTGCCAGCTCCGGGGCGAGCGATACGTGCAGACGAATGGCGGTGGCGGCATCGACTGCAGGATGCATCTGCGTGTCGATCAGGTCGATCATCTTCTGCAGGGCGGCGCGGACGCTCTGCGGCGGCGGTGGGATGATCGTCATCATGGCCGCAAAGCGCTTGCGCGCCACAGTCAGCTGCCCGGCCTGATAGGCGAGTAGACCGCTGTAGTACAGACCCTTGGGAGAGACGGGATCGATCTTCAGCGCACGATCGAAGTACGCTGCGGCTTGCTGGGTCTGCGGCCCCGCCTGCAGTCCCTGCTCGAGCAACAGGGACTCTCCCATGCCGGCCAGCGCCGCGGCGCTGGTGCCATCGGCCAGATCATTGGCGCGCGCATAGGCGTGAAACGCGGCCGCGTACTGGCTACTCGCACCGTAGGCGCCGCCGAGCTGCAACCACGCGCTGAAGTCGTTGGGTTGATCTGCGACCTCGCGGGCGAGCCGGGGGATGACCTCTCCGCCCGAGGCGGCGGCGGCGGCCGCGAGGCGCACGCCCGCCGGATCGCCCATCAGCGAATAGAGCACTGCGCTCACGATGATCAGCGCGATCGCCACGAACGCCGCCGCGGTGCCCGCGGGCGGTATGGACGGGCGGCCACGCAGCAGCGGCAGGATCACGAACAGCACCGCGAGCAGCGCCAGCAGTGCTGCGGCAATGATAAACGCGGTCATGAGGACAGCGTCTCGTCCGGCAGCTCGGCGTCGTCCTGATCGACCAGACGGGTGCGCGTGCTGATGACGCGCCAGGCGACTGAGATGCCGATCAGCATCAGCACGCCCGGGGCGCACCACAGCCAGGCATTGCGCCAGTTGAACGGTGGCTTCATGAGGATGAACTCCCCATAGCGCGACACCATGTAGGCGCGTACCTGCTGATCGCTCTTGCCCTGAAGCAGCAAATTATGCAGCAGCAGGCGCATGTCGACGGCGATGGGTGCGTCCGAGTTGGCGAGCGACTCGTCCTGGCACTGCATGCAGCGAAACGCATACGTGAGCGCCACATACCGCTGCTGCAGCCGCGGGGTCGGCAGGGGCGGCGTGGCATCGACGGCTGCGGCAGGCCGCGGAGCCGCAAACAACAGCACCAGAAGCATCACGAGCGGCAACACCCATACCGCGGCGTAGTGCAGTGCGCTGCTGGGCGCGTTGCAAGGCGCGCTGTGCATCAGCCCCCCCCCGCCACCGCGGCTGCATCGCGCGCCGCAGCCTGCGGGTCATTCGCGTCGATGCGCGCGAGAAACTGGTCGCGCCAGATCTCGGGGGTGATCTCGCCGACTTCCTTGTAGACCACGATACCCTGCGGATTGACCAGGAAGCTCTCAGGTGCGCCGTACACACCCCAGGCGATCGCCACCTGTCCCCGAGGATCGCTGCCGACCTGTGCGTACGGATTACCGAGCTGCCCGAGCCAGTTCGTAGCGTTGGCATCGTCGTCATCGTAGTCGATGCCGATGATCGGCACGCGCCCCTGCTCCTGCTGTCGGATCGCGAGCAGCGTCGGGTGCTCGTCGCGACAGACCGCGCACCAGGTGCCCCACATGTTCACGACCGACCAGTGGCCCTTGAGTTCGCCGTTGTCGATCGCTGCCTGCCCGCCGTACAGGTTGGGAACCGAGAACTGCGGCGCAGCCTTGCCGATCAGCGGCGAGGCTATGTAGCCCTTCTCGGGCAGGTGCACCAGTCCAGCGGCGAGTAAGACCACCAGCAGCACGAAGGCGCCCAACGGCAGCGCGAAGCGATATCGTTTCGTCATACGCACCTCGCTCAGGAGAGGTCCCGGCGCGCTGCGGCCAGCGGTGCCGCCGTCGCGGTGCGCGCAGCGCCGCCGGCAGGCACCGGCCCTCCGGCCGGGCCTCCCGCCGCGCCGCCCACAGCGCCGGTGCTACCCTCTCTGATCCAGGCGGGCACCGGCCCGCGCTGGCGCCGGCCGATCACCGCGATCATCCCGCCCAGCGCCATGATCAGCCCGCCCAGCCAGATCAGGCGCACCATCGGCCGGTATTGCAGGCGCAGGCTCCAGGCCCCTCCGCCCACGTCATTGCCGAGTGTCGCCAGCAGGTCGCGATGAATGCCGGCGGCGATGGCCGCACGCGTCTGCACCGCATCCTGTACCCAGTACTGGCGCTTCTGCGGATACAGCGTCGTGACGGGAGCCCCATGCCGTGTCACCACGACCGTGCCCTGCGCCGCATTGAAGTTTGCTCCGGTGACGTTGCTTACCCCCTCGTAGCGAAACAGGTAGTCCCCGATCAGCGCGGTCTGCCCGGGCTTGAGCGCCACGTCACGCTCGATGCTGTTGGTCTGCACGAAGGTAATGCCCAGCACGAAGATACCCAGCCCGATGTGGGCTACGCTCATGCCGATGATGCTCGGCGAGAGGCTCAGACGGCGGCGCAGCCGATCGATCGGGTCCACCAGCGAGGAGCCGATGATCCACAGGCCGAGCGTCGCCCCCACGGGCGTGAGAATGAGCGGATGCCCGTACACCGCGAACACCGCCACCAGCGCCAGCGCCACCGCGACACCTAAGGTGATCGTCAGGGCGCGGCGCGCCGCCATGAGGCTGCCGCGCTTCCAGCGGCTGTGAATCCCCAGCGCCAGCAGCGCCAGCAGCGGTAGCACCGGCACGAAGAAGCTCGGGTTGAAGTACGGCGGCCCTACCGACAGCGTGCCCAGGTGCAGCGCCTGCGCGATCTGCGGGGCGAGCGTACCGGCCAGCACCACCGCGGCGGCGATCACCAGCAGGATGTTGTTGAAGAGCAGGAAGGATTCACGCGACAGTAGCTGGAACCCGGCACTCGACTGCATCGTGGGCGCGCGGACCGTGTACAGCGCTAGCGCTCCGCCGATGACCACTACCAGAAAGCCCAGGATGAATACGCCGCGCGTGGGGTCCGCGGCAAACGAATGCACCGATGTCAGCACTCCGGAGCGCACCAGGAACGTGCCCAGCAGGCTCAGCGAGAAGGTCGAGAGCGCCAGCAGCAGTGTCCAGCTCTTGAACAGCCCGCGCTTCTCCGTGACGATGAGCGAATGGATCAGCCCGGTGCCAACCAGCCACGGCATGAATGAGGCATTCTCGACCGGATCCCACGACCAGAAGCCGCCCCAGCCGAGCTCGTAGTACGCCCACCAGCTGCCCAGCGCGATGCCACAGGCCAGGCCCGCCCAGGCCATCACGGCCCAGGGGCGCATCCAGCGAGCCCACAAGGTGTCACGCCTCCCCTCGATCATCGCCGCGCAGGCAAAGGCGAAGCTCACACTGAAGCCCACGTAGCCGCTGTACAGCACCGGCGGATGCCCCGCGAA
>JASHPX010000255.1 GCA_030037905.1 Gammaproteobacteria bacterium | reverse complement strand
AGTGCCTCATACGGCGTCGGCGCGCAATGCCCTCGCCGGATCTCTCATTGCTCGGATTCTCTAATATCATTATTATAGAACATATGCGTAGGCCGCGAGAGTACCTCGGACAGCTCGAGCTGATGGTTCTGCTTGCCGTGGTGCGTGGGGGCAGCGAGGCTTACGGTGTCCGGATATCCAATTCGATTGAAGAAGCCAGCGGCAGAGAGGTATCGCTTGCGAGTGTCTATGCCGCATTGGAGCGGCTGGAGCGCAAGGGTCTCGTTAAATCGTCCCTGGGGGAGCCGACTCCGGAACGTGGCGGCCGGGCGCGTACCTACTTCAAGCCCACGACTTCAGGTTTACAGGAGGCTCGTGTCGCCTTTAGTACGCTGACTCGATTGTCCAGCGGGCTTGCCACCTCGAAGGGCACGTAGGCGTGAGTCAGCGAAATCTACAGCGATTGGCGACGTGGATACTCACGCTCTGTACGACTGAGTACAGGCGCGAGTCTCTCATGGGGGATCTCGCAGAGCAGTACGAGGCGCGTGGTGCCTGGTGGTATTGGCGGCAGGCACTGGGCGCGATCCGTGCACGTTCCATCGGAACGCTGCTGACCGCCACGGAGACCAACCTGTCGGCGGCGGATTTCATCGGGGATCTGATCATCGGAGTGGCACTTGGATTGTTTTGTATCATGCAACTGGGGATGTGCGCAGTGGTGCTCATAGACTGGACGGGACTGATCAGATCCGAGCTGACGATCGTCGTGGTAGCTCCTCTGATGGGCGTGACCTTGATTGCCATCGCCCGCCTCGCTCATGAGTTTCGATCGAGAATAGCCCGGGAACCCTGAATTCCTGCAAGGCTTGCGCCGCCTTGCGCCGCCCCCATTTGGGCGGGTCTGCGCAATCGAGAATCCTGCCGCGTCTGTAGCTTCCCGTCGGCGCCGCTGCTGCGCACGTCCGCTGCTGCGCACGTCCGCTGTTGCGCACGGGTGTCACCGGCGCCAGGCCAGCTTGACGTAGACGCTGCGCTCGATCTCGACCCGGTCCGGCCCCGGGAAACCATATTCGGCATGATGGTTGTGCAGCAGGTTTTCTCCGTTGATCGACAGCTCGAGCTGCCGCGTCGCCTGCCATGCCAGCCGTGAGTTGAGCTCCAGGTAGCTCGGTACCGTACCCAACGTGGGGCCATTATTGATCGGCAGGGAGTCGACCCAACGCAGGGCCGCGTCCCATTGGACCTGCCGCGGCAGATCCAATGATGAGCGTAGTGAGTACTGGTGCTTGGGGTCGGCCGTCTCGTTCAGCCCATCGTTGATGTCTACCTGACCGGGCTTGATATGCAGGTGCTCGCTCAGCAGCGTGTAGCCGGCGTGCAGTGACCAGTTGTCCGCCACCTGGTAATCACCGGTCAATTCCGCGCCGTAGGTGTGGCCCTCGAGGTTGTTGGCGAAATAGAAAGGCAGCAGCGTCACGGGCGTGTAGCTGGTGCTGCGCAGGTCGGTATAGTCGTTGTAGAAGGTCGAGACCGAGCCGCTGAAGCGCGAGGCGACCTGCGCCCGGTAGCCTATTTCGTATGCAATCAGCTTCTCGGACTCGAAGTCCGGATTGCCCTCCAGCAGCGCGACGCGCGGCGGAGCCGCCTCGCGCAAGTCGCGGTCGATTTGCGAGGGCGTGCGCACGGCTCGCGAGACGGCGGCCCACAGGGCCTGATCCCCATGAAAGATCCAGTTCAGGCGCGTGTTGGGTTCCAGCTCCCAGCCGGTGTAGTCGTTGTGCTCGAGCTTGGTGCCGAGGATATAGGACAGGTTCGGTGCCAGCTCAATCTCATCCTGCGCGAAGGTGCTGAAGAGGTTCTGACCCAGTGTGGTCGGCAGGAACGCGAGCGCCGGCGCGTTCACCACCCTGTCTTCCGTGCGCCGATAGCCCAGCCCCCAAACGATGTGGTGTTTCAGTCCAGCCAGCAAACGATGCTGGAAATCCAGATCGTAGGTCGTCAGGGCATCGTGCAGATAGCCGGCGGGTGCGAGCGGTATGCCGCCTAGAGACAGTGCCGGTACGGGGTCCATGAGCTGTGTCTGATCGACGTAGGTCTGCAGGCTCATGTCCGAATCGGCCGAAAACGTTCGGCTCCATCTGCCCACGAGATTGCCGCCACTGGTCACGGCGACTCCGCCGGTAGGCTCATTTTCATCGCCATTGTAAACATCGCCGTGCACGGACAGCGTGTCGCTGGCTGATGGGTTGGAATCCAGGCGAAAGCCGCCGCGCTCCTGGTGCCAGGAGTCCGAGCTCGGCTGACCGTCGCTCAACATTTCATCGCCGCGATCGGTGTATTTGCCGTAGACCCGAAAATCGGTATCGGACGAGAGCGAGCCGCCGTAACGGGCCACCGCGAGCTGCTCGAGCTGCGAGCCGCCGCCGCCTTCGACGTAGGCACCTTTTGTATCTGCAGCGCTCTTGGTGATGATATTGATCACCCCGTTGACGGCATTGGCACCCCACAGCGTACCGCCGGGTCCACTGATCACTTCGATACGATCGATGTCTTCGAGCGGATAGTCCTGGATGTCCCAGAAGACCCCGGAGAACAGCGGGGTGTAGACCGTGCGGCCGTCGATCATGACCAGGAGCTTGTTGGCCAGGGCGGTGTTGAAGCCCCGCGCACTGATCGCCCAGTCATGTGAGTTCTTCTGGGCTACCTGCAGGTTATCGGCCAGGCGCAGCACCTCGGCGAGGCTGGTCGCGCCCGAGCGACGGATTTCATCGGCGGTGATCACCTGTATGGCGGAGGCGGTCTCCAGTAGTTTTTCCGGATGTCGCGCGACTGAAGTCACCTTGATGCTCATCAGCTCCTGCACGCTGAGCCCCTTGAGGGTGTCCAGCGTGCTGGTGCTGTCGTCCGCGTCCGCGTGCGCCGGGAGGCAACAGGCGATGAATGCCAGGATGGCAAACACGCAGACGCACAGGGTGCCCCTGTCCCCGGCAAGGCCGATATGCACGTCCTGATTGGCTCTGATCGACGGCCGCATCAGTCTGCGTCAACGGCAGGGTGCCGCGTATCATGATCGGTCCGCAAAGGTCGGACGCCGGTTTTGTGAGTTTGGTCTCACCCACTCCCGGCGCATGTGCCGCTACGGCCGGCGATCGACGAGCTGCCGAGCGCCGCCGTCGTGTTGGCCGAAAGCCCCGGGTCGGCTCCTCCCACTGCTCGGGACGCCAGGCCGCTTGATATATCTTTTCAATCCCTTGCACTGTTGGACGGGCCGGCCGCCAACCCAATATCATCCGTTCCGTTTACAGGAGCGGTGCGTTAACTCAGAAGATGTCCTCTCCAAGCTCCCCGTCGGGCTCGCGCCTGCATCGTCCCCTGCCGTGGATCGTGGGGGCGCTCATCGTCGTGCTGGTCGCCGGCTTCGGGTTCCGGTGGTGGCACGGGCGTGAGCCGCGGCTGCGCTACATCACGGCGCAAGTGACCCGCGGCGACATCCAGCGCGCGGTGAGCATGACCGGAGCTCTCAATCCGGTCGTCACGGCCCAGGTCGAATCCTATGTTTCCGGCGACATCAAGGCCTGGTATTGCGACTACAACACCCCCGTCAAGATCGGCCAGCTGTGTGCGTTGATCGATCCGCTCCCCTTCCAAGTCATTGTTGATCAGGATACAGCCACGCTGCATTCGGGCATGGCACAGCTCGTCAAGGATCGAGCCGCCGCCGCCAACCAGGCGATCGTGTACGCCTATGACCAGAAGCTCATCGGTCAGGGCATCGTCTCGCAAGAGACCATCAATACCGACAAGGCAACGCTCGATCAGGACCGCGCGCAGGTGCAGCTCGATCAGGCGCAGATCGCGCAGCAGCAAGCAGCGCTGCATGGCGCGCGCGTCAATCTCGGCTACACGCGGATCACATCGCCCGTCAACGGCATGGTCATTACCCGCTATATCGACGTTGGGCAGACCGTGGTCTCCAGTTTGTCGGCGTCGCCGCTGTTCCTGATCGGCAAGGACATGCATTCCATGCAGGTCGATACCAACGTCAGCGAAGCCGATGTGGGGGGTGTGAAACCCGGAGAGCAGGCCTATTTCACGGTGCAGGCCTACCCGGTCCGCACCTTCCACGGCACGGTGCGCCAGGTGCGCGAGGGTCCCATCACGGTGCAGAACGTGGTGACCTACGATGTGGTCATCGACGTCAAGAATGACGACCTGGCGCTGTTTCCCGGGATGACGGCCGATGCCCACATCATCACGGCTCAGCGCCGTGATGTGCTTCGAGTCCCGCTGCCTGCGATCCGCTTCAATCCTCAGGGCCTGGCAGGTCTCGCGGCGCGAGCGCAGAGACGCCCCGCGCCGCGTAGTGGCCCGCCGCGGGGCGTCGGCGGCTATGGCGGGCTCGGAGGGCCCCCGGGGCAGGGCGGGCGCAGCGGCGGCGCCGATCAGCAACGTCGTGCACCTTTCGCGCAGCGTGCCGATCGCGGCGCCCGCGGCGACGATGCGTACCGCGGCCGGGGCGACTCCGCCCTTGCGCCCGCCACTCGCGCACAGATCTGGGTGCTTCGACAGGGCCAATTGGTGCCGGTGCGGGTACGTACCGGGCTCGATGACGGCACGCTGATCGAGGTCTCGGGCCCGGATTTGCAGGTTGGCGATACGGTCGTCGTGAATGCCGTACGCCCGAACGCGCCGGCCGCCGCGCCGGCCGCGAATCGACCGGGCGCGGGCGTCGGGTTTCGCGGGGGCTTCCGCCTATGAGCCAGTCCGCCGGCGAGCCGATTCTGCACGTGCGCGATGTGACCAAGGTGTATCGCCTGGGCGACTCGGAGGTGCACGCGTTGCGCGGGGTGAGTCTGACCATCGCGCGTGGCGAGTTCGTCGCGATCATGGGCGCCTCGGGCTCCGGCAAGTCCACGCTGATGAACATCCTGGGCTGCCTGGATCAACCCACCGGCGGCGAGTACCTGCTCGAGGGCGTCAACGTCGCGCACCTGGACGAACCGTCACTGGCGCGCATCCGGGGCCGGCGCATCGGCTTCGTCTTTCAGACCTTCAACCTGCTGCCCAGAACCAGTGCGATCGAGAATGTCGAATTGCCGCTGTTCTACGCCGCGCAGATCGAAGGCAACACTGCGCGGGCGCGCGACATGCTGCGCATGCTCGGCCTCGGCGACCGGGAGCGCAATCAGCCCAATCAGCTCTCCGGCGGGCAGCAGCAACGTGTCGCCATTGCCCGGGCACTCGTCAACGATCCGGCGATCGTGCTGGCCGATGAGCCCACCGGCAATCTGGATTCCCAGAATGCGCTGGACATCCTGGCGACCATCCGCGCCCTGAACCGCGAGCGCGGGGTCACCGTGGTGCTGGTGACGCACGAGCGCGACCTCGCAGAGCTGGCGGATCGCATCATTACTCTTCGAGACGGCCAGATCATCTCCGATCGGCCCACCGCGCAGGCGCCCTCGGCCCTGCAGCGCACGGGGCTGATGACCGTCAGCCCCTATCACGAGCAACGCTTCAGCGGCCGGTTCGACCGTCTGCTGCACGAGACGGGCTCCATCGGCTGGATGGCCGTGCTCGCGGCGCTGCGCGCCATCGGGCGCAACAAAATGCGAGCCGGCCTGACGATGCTGGGCATGTTCATCGGCGTGGCGGCGCTCATCGCCATGGTCGCGGTCGGTGAGGGCGCGCGTGCAGCAGTCGAAGCGCGGGTGCAGAGCCTGGGCACCGACCTGCTGGTGGTGCTGCCGGGCACGACACGGATCAATGGCGTGCGCGCGGGCCACGGCAGCGCGGAGAGCCTGCGCGTGAGCGATGTGAGCGCGATCCTCGAGGACGACAGCGCCGTGGCGGATGTCAGCTACGTCAATCGCCAGAGCACGCAGGTCGTGTATGGCAATCAGAACTGGAGCACCAGCGTGCAGGGTGTATCGGCGAGCTACCTGTCGATCCGCCGCTGGCCGGTGGTGGCCGGCCGCACGATCACGCAGCAGGACGATCACGACGGAGCAACCGTATGCGTGCTCGGTCAGACGGTGCTGGCGAATCTCTTCGGTGAGTTCGCCGATCCGATCGGCGCCACCGTCCTGGTCAAGAACGTGCCGATGACGGTCATCGGCGTGCTGGCCGCCAAGGGCAATTCGGCCACCGGTCAGGACCAGGACGACGTGGTCTTCATCCCATTTACCACCTCCGAGGAACGCATCCTCGGCGTGGCAACTCCGAGCTCGGCTCAGACGCTGGCGAATAACGTGTTCGCCACGATCGGACCGCCCCCGAATCCATTTGGGGTGGTGCCGAAGCTCGCCGGTTTCGTCAACACCATCTACGTGCAGGCGCGCAGTCCCGCCTTGGTGCCCGTGGCCCTCGATCAGGTCACCCACACGCTCGAGCGCACGCATCGCATCCTGCCGGGTAAACCCGATGATTTCTTCGTGCGGGATCTGACGGAGATCGCGCAGGTCGCCGAGCAGAGCTCGGAGGCCATGGAGCTGCTGCTCGCGGCCATTGCCTCGATCTCGCTGGTGGTAGGTGGCATCGGCATCATGAACATCCTGCTGGTGTCCGTAACCGAGCGCACGCGCGAGATCGGCATTCGCATGGCCACCGGCGCGCGGCGGATGCACGTGCTCACGCAGTTTCTCATCGAGGCGATGCTGCTGGCGCTCATCGGTGGGGCGGCCGGCATCGCCGCCGGCGCGCTCGCGTCGCTCCTGATCTCACGATTCGCGGGCTGGCCCGTCCTGCTGGAGATGCGCGTCATGTTGCTGGCGTTCGGTTTCTCGGGCGCCGTCGGCGTGTTCTTCGGCTTCTACCCGGCGCGCCAGGCCTCACGGCTCAACCCGATCGATGCGCTGCGCTACGAGTAGCCGCCGACCCCATGTGAGCTTGGCCATCGCGGGCGCGGGCGGGGCCGCGGGCGCGGCTGCGGCCGCCACCGCTGCGGCGCTGCTGACGGGCTGTGCCGTGGGGCCGAACTTCCATCGACCCGCAGCTCCGAGTACGGCAGCGTACCTGCATACCAGCGCGGTGGCTGCGCCCCAGCAGGTGCAGGCGCAGCCTGGCGACAAGCAGCAGCTGCGACTGGGTGCCGAGCTGACCGGTGAGTGGTGGCAGCTGTTTCACTCCAAACAGCTGGACGAGGTCGTGCGCGCCGCGCTGGCGGCGAGTCCCACGTTGGCGGCGGCGAACGCCACGCTGGCGCAGGCGCGGGAAGAGGTGACTGTGGCGCGCGCTGCCCTGCTACCCGCCGCCAGTGTGAGCCTGCAGGCGCAGCGAGCCGGTTCGGGCAGCCGCATTCCAGGCGCCACCAGCACCTCCAACCTCTACAGCATCGGCGCTGCGGCCAGCTATAGCCCGGACATCTTCGGTGGCGTACGACGCAATGTCGAGCAGCAGCAGGCGCTCGCCGAATATCAGAACGATCAGCTTGCGGCCGCGTATCTGACGTTGACTGGAGACGTCGTCGATCAGGTGCTCACGATCGCTTCGACACGCCTGCAGATCTCCACGACGTACGATCTGATCGCCATCGATCAAAAGAATCTCGCCCTGTCGCAACGCGAGTTCGCGGTGGGCGTCGGCACGCGTGCCGATGTGCTCACCGCCGACGCGCAACTGGCCGCCGATCAGACCCAGCTGCCGGCGCTGCAAAAGCAGCTCGATCAGGCCTACGACGAGCTCGCGGTGCTTGCCGGTCGCGAGCCAGCCAGCTGGCAGGTGCAGGCGTTCGATCTGCAGCAGTTCACTCTGCCGCGCAGCGTCCCGCTGAGCCTGCCGTCACGCCTGGTGCGGCAGCGGCCGGACATCCTGGCAGCGCAGGCGCAGATGCACGCGGCCAGCGCCGCGATCGGCGTGGCCGTCGCCCAGGAGCTGCCGGACATCGACCTGTCTGCTTCCCTGACCCGCGAGGCGCTGCAGGCGAGTGACCTGTTCCATCAGTTCGATACGGTCTGGGGCTTGGGTGGTACGCTGACCCAGCCGCTCTTCAAGGGTGGCGCGCTGCGTGCACAGGTGCGCGCCACCCGTGATGCCTTCAGAGCCGAGGCCGCCACTTACCGTGCCGTCGTGCTCGAGGCCCTCGGCCAGGTTGCCGATGACCTGTGGGCTCTGCAATACGATGCCCAGCTGCTCACCGTTGATCGCCACTCGATGCAGGTCGCGTTCGAGTCCCTGCAACTGCAACAGCAGAGCTACACGGTGGGAACCACCAACGTGCTGAACCTGATCAACGCACAGCGAGCCTATGCGCAAGCGCGCCTGAGCTATGTCAGCGCTCAGGTGCAGCAGTTTCAGGACACCGCGGGGTTGCTGGTCGCATTGGGCGGGGGTTGGTGGAACGACCGCCTCGAGACCCCGGCGCCCTGAGTGTGGCGGTTACGGTCGCAGGAGGCGCAAATGACGATGGATATGGATAGCAGTGAGACAGCCCGTAGCCTCGGGCAGCGCGACATCGCTCCGGCCTCGGAACGCGAGCGCTATGGATGGTACGTCGTATCGATATGCTTCGTGATCTACTCACTCAACTTTCTCGATCGACAGGTGATCAATATCCTCGGGCAGGCGATCAAGTCGGAGCTGAGGCTGTCGGACACCGAATTGGGATTGCTGAGCGGCACCGCGTTTGCGCTGTTCTATTCAACGCTCGGGCTGCCGATCGCACGGCTGGCGGACAGAGCACATCGGGTCAATATCATTTCCCTCGCAGTGCTGCTGTGGAGCGCATTCACGGCAGCCTGTGGTGTCGCTGCGAATTACCTGCAGCTGTTTCTGCTGCGCATCGGAGTGGGCGTAGGAGAGGCCGGTGGGACCCCGCCCTCGCAGTCGCTCATTTCGGATTATCTCTCGGATGAGCAGCGGACCGTCGGCTTCGCCATATTCAATGCCGGACCGGCGGTCGGTGGATTCCTGGGGTACCTGCTCGGGGGCCATGTGGGTCAACTGCTTGGATGGCGGCGGGCTTTCCTGGCCGCTGCCATTCCGGGACTACTGGTTACCGTGCTGTTCAAGCTCACGGTCAAGGAGCCCGTGCGGGGAAGGGTCGATGGCCTGGCGAAGGACTCCGAACGCTTTCCGCCATTGATGGAGAGTGTGCGCGCACTGGCGCGTAGACCCTCGTACATCTGGCTGATCAGCGGTGGGACACTGGCAGTCTTTCTCGTGTATGTGACCGGAGTATGGCTACCGCCGTTCTTCATTCGGGTGCATGGATTTGGACTGGAAAGAATAGGGGATTGGATGGCGCTCAGCGCCGGCTTGGGCGGATTGGCGGGCTCGCTCGGCGGGGGAGCGCTCGCCAGCAAGCTGCGGCGACGATGGGTGCATGGCGATCTGTGGCTGGTCATTGTCAGCAGCGCACTCGCCTGTCCATTTCTCGCGCTGACGGTGTGGGCGAAGAGCGTGGCGGTCGCCCTGACTGCGATGATGCTCTTCTCGATATTCGTATGGGTATGGATCGCACCGACATCGGCGCGGATCCAGAGTGCCGTTCCGGTGCGCACGCGAGCGCTGGCCGTCGGCTTCATGCTATTCATTTCCAACGCCACGGCGCTGGCGTTCGGACCGGCCCTGATAGGCATGGCCAGCGATGCTTTGCGCCCCGCCATGGGCAACGAGGGCCTGGCGCTGGCTCTGGCGTGGGCATCCATTGCAGGTCTGATCTCGGCGGTCTGCTACACCATCGGTACGCGCTACCTCGATAGAGACCTTGGGGCCGCCGCGCTGCCCGGCGTGTAGCCTCCGGTTTGTCGCCCGGTAGTCGTGTTTCAGTGCTTGGACAGGCCGCCGGTGCGCTCCAGCGACAGGCCCCGGGTGCGAGGCCCGAACAGGCCGATCGCGGCGACTCCCACCGCCATTGCGACGCCGATGAACACTGCGACCAGAGCGACTCCACCGACCAGCAGCAGCTCGCCTATGAGCAGGCCCGCGAAGGCAGCGGCCAGCCGGCTCCAGGAGTAAACGAAGCCGACGGCTCTGGCGCGGATGCGTGTCGGATACAGTTCCGCCTGATAGCCGTGATACGCGTATGACATGACGTTCGCCGCAAGCGTAAACAGCACGCCGAGCGTGATCAGCCATATGGGGTCGGTGGCCAGCGCGAACGCAGTCATGAAGGCTCCCATCAGAAGCATGCTTGCGATGATCTGCGTCCTGCGCTCGAGGCGGTCCGCGAACACCAATCCCACCAGCGGTCCAAATGGGTTGGCGATCGCAATGATGAAGGAATACTCGAGGCTGTGGGTCAGGGTGATACCACGACGTATCAGCAGCGTGGGCACCCAGGAGGCGAATCCGTAGAAGCCGATGACCTGGGCGACATTGAATACCGACAGCATCAGGGTGCGTCCCGCGTATTCACGACCGAAGATCTCGCCAAAGCGCACCGCAGGCTGCGCAGCCGTGGATGATGGCCTCGGTGGCGGCAGCCGCCGCCCCTGCTCGGCCTCGACGCGACACTCCAGGTCCCGCAGGATGGCATCGGCTTCGACAGTGCGCCCCTGCGACGCGAGCCACCGCGGGCTCTCGGGAATAGCACCACGCAGCAGCCAGACGATGAACGCGCCCGTGGAGCCGAACAGCACTACCCAGCGCCAGCCGTCCAGGTCCGCCAACCGCCGCGGGGTCAGCAGCCATGCGCACAATGCCACGAGCGGCACCGCTGCGAAGGTGATGACCTGATTGAGTGAAAACGCCCGGCCCCGCTGCTGCGGGGGAATGATCTCCGAGATGTAGGTGTCGATCGTCACCAGTTGCACCCCGATGCCGATGCCAGCGATCAGGCGCCACAGATCCAGAGCCTCGCCCGAGCGCTGAAATGCCATGATGGCGGTGGCTACGGCATACCACACGAGCGACCAGGTGAATATGGCTCGTCGACCCAAGCGGTCGGCAACCTGGCTGAGCAGCAATATGCCGAGCCACAGTCCCAGAAACGTGCAGAACACGAATGTTCCGGCGCCGGAGAGGGCCAGCAGATGCAGACTCGCGAAAACTCCGAGCGACGCCGGATTGAACAAACCGGAGGCCACCATCCCCGGGGTTACGTACGCCGTGAAGAACAGATCGTAGAACTCGAAGACCCCGCCGAGAGAGATCAGCAGCACGATCTTCCAGACCGCTCGTGAAGCCGGCAGCCTGTCCAGTCGCGCTGCAATGGCCGGCGCATCGGTGAGCAGCACACCGGTGACCGCCGCATCAGTGACTACCGCATCGGCGGACACCGCGTCACTGACCACCGCATCCGTGGACGGCGCGTCAGTGGACAGCGGTCCGGCTACGGGAGGGACTGGGGAGTTTCTGTTCGCCGTTTTATCGCTCGTCCGGCTGGGCTTTGTAAAAATTGCGCGTCTCTCGGGGCGAGCATGCCCAAGCGCGCACGCAAGAGCAAGGCAGACTGTGCCTGAAGCTTGTGGCCCATCCTCGATTCGTTATATAGAGCCGCCCGTGCACGCGCATCGTTTCGGTCGCACGCTCGTCCTGTTCGCAGCGTTGCCTGTGCTGGGCGCGCTCGGCGGATGCGCCGGCTCCTTCCTGGAACCGGCCGGCCCCGTGAGCGGCGCCGAACGCACGATCTTCCTCGATGCTCTGGTCATCATGCTCGCCATCGTCGTGCCGGTGATACTCGCGACGCTGGGTGTAGCCTGGTGGTTTCGCGCCTCCAACTCGCGTGCGCGCTATCGCCCAGACTGGACCTATTCGGGGCGCGTCGAGCTGGTGATCTGGTCCATCCCGGCTCTGGTCATTTTCTTCCTCGGTGGTATGGCCTGGATCAGCGCGCATGATCTGGATCCCGCGCGACCGCTGGTATCCAACGCGCGTCCTCTGGAAATCGATGTGGTCTCTCTGGACTGGAAGTGGCTGTTCATCTACCCGCAGCAGCGCATCGCAAGCGTGAATCGCCTCGTCGTGCCCGCGGGAATTCCGCTGCGGTTCCGACTGACGTCTGCGACCGTGTGGAACGTCTTCTGGATACCGCGCCTGGGAAGCATGCTCTACTGCATGTATGGGATGGTCGGTACGCTCAATCTGCAGGCCGGGCACCCCGGCACCTATCTGGGTCAGTCGGCGATGATCAGCGGAGATGGCTTTGCCACGATGCACTTCGACACCGATGCGCTGACGCCGGCTCAATTCGATCGCTGGATCAGCGCCACGCGGGCGAGCGGACCGGTGCTCGATCAGCGCGCCTACGGCATGCTGCTGCGTCCGAGCAGCTCAGTGTCGCCCTACAGCTACCGGGCCGTCGCGCCGGACCTGTTCCAGGACATCGTACTGCAGAAGTTGCCACCCGGATCCGGTACACCGGCGCCCAACGAATAGGGCGTCGCACGCTCGGCGATCGGAGGTCCCGTGCACATCCTCGGAAGGCTCTCCTGGCAGGCCATCCCCCTCGATCAACCGGTGGCGATGGTCGGGGCCGCGATGGTGCTGTTTGCGCTGATCGCTGCACCGACATTCCTGATCGTCAGGGGCTACGTGCCCTACCTGTGGCGCGAATGGATCACCACGGTGGATCACAAGCGCATCGGGATCATGTACTGCACTCTGGCGCTGCTGATGCTGGCGCGTGGCTTCGTCGACGCGATCATGATGCGGGCGCAGCAGGTGCTCGCCTTTCACTCGGCCGGTTATCTGCCGCCCGAGCATTTCGATCAGATCTTCTCCGCCCACGGCACCATCATGATCTTCTTCGTCGCGATGCCGTTCATCA
>JASHPX010000001.1 GCA_030037905.1 Gammaproteobacteria bacterium | reverse complement strand
GCCTCGAGCTTCGGATAGACCGGCGCGAACTGCGCATCCACGACGATCAGACCGTCGGTGCCGACCGCCAGCGTGGTATTGCCGCCAGCGCCGACGATCATGTACAGGCCGTGGCCGAGGTCGGTGGAGGTCTCCTGGACTTTGGAGAAATCCAAGCGCGGTTGAGCAGCCGCCCGATTCAGTGTCGTCGCGTTGATCGTCAGCGCGCCGAGCACCGTGCTGAGCGCAACGAGCATCGTGCGTTTCATGGATGACCCCCGAAGAGCTTGTTTGCATCCATTATGCAGCGACACGCCCGCGCCGCGCCAGATTGAAGGCGCGCGCGCTCAGCATGAGAGCGCCGACAGCGCGCGCGGCGCCGGCGCGCGGAGGACCCCGGGCCGAGAGGGCCGCCGGCATTCGCCCCGGCCTCGCCAGGCCCTCGCCAAGTCTGGTCCGACATAGCCAGGCCTCGCCAGGTCCAGCCTGCGGGTGGGATACTGACGCGCTCCGTGAAAACCACTTCCCCGGCAACCCGTAGGACCGCGCCAAGCGTGCGCGCCAGCCCGGCACGGCCGGCGGGAGGTAGTGGGCCTGGCGCCGCCGGGCGGTCGCGCGCCAAACGCAAGCGCGGGAAACTGGCCCCCCGGGCCCGCGGCCGGGGCCTGGAAGCTTCCCAAATTGCGGTTGCTCTGGATCACCCGGACGTCGCGGGACTGGCCGAGCAGGTCAGGGCGGTCGGAGGAGTGCCGATCGGCGCCTACCACGAGCCCATGGGTGGGCGCGCGCTGCTGCTCGCCTGTCTTCCCTTGGAGGCCGTGCAACCCACGCCATTCCAGCGGGACCTCTCCCCAACCCATTGCCAGCGGCTCGCGGCCAAGATCGAGGAAGTCTCGGCGTTTCTCGACCCGCTCATCGTGGTGCGCGGTCAGGAGGGGCAGCTGTGGAGCCCCAACGGCCGGCATCGGCTCGCTGCCGCGAAGCTGCTCGGGCTTCGCCAGATCACGGCGCTGATCTCGCCCGACGAGGCGCTGGCCTATCGGATTCTCGCGCTGAATACCGAAAAGGCGCACAACCTGCGCGACCGCAGCCTCGAGGTCATCCGCATGGCCCGCAGCCTGGCTCGCCGCGGCGCCCAACGCGAGTCACAGTACGCGGGCGAGTTCGAGTCAGCCGAGCTGCTGACGCTCGGGATCGTCTATGAACAGGCGCCGCGCTTCGCGGGCGGTGCCTACAGCGCTTTCCTGAAGAAGGTGGACCGCTTCAGCGAGCGCCCGCTGGCGTCGAGCCTGCGTGAGCGCGAGGGCTTTGCCGCGCGCCTGCTCGTCATTGACACGCAGGTCAAGCGGATCATCGAGGGACTGCAGGCGCGCGGCTTCAAGTCTCCGTACCTGCGCAACTACGTCGTGGCGCGCATCAATCCGATGCGCTTTCACAAGGCCGGCAAGGCGGATTCCAAGCCGCCGCTGCCTCTGGCGCAGGCGCTGACGCGCATGCTGGCAGCGGCTCGTGCCTTCAAGCTCAGCTCGGTCTCCAACGCGGATCTGGCCTGGGTCGCGGTGGGCGCGGACGCGCAAGAGTAAGCGTCTCGAAGGGCAGGAACGCAGCGCGCAGAGCGCAGAGCGCAGGCGCTTGGGGCACTTGTAGACTATTGCCCGGATCGAGCGCATCCTGCCCAGGGCCTATAACAATTAACGATCTGCGGGGTCTCGCCATGTCACTGTCGCCGTTGCCCTTGCCGTTGCCGTCCCCCTTGCCGTCCCCCTTGCCGTCCACCTCGCCGCGCTCATTTGAGCGTTGGCTACCGCCGGCCGCGCTCTTTCTGGTCATCTTCGGGTGGCATGCCGCCTACGGCGCGAGCGCGCAGACCCATTGGGTCGCCACGTGGGCGGCGGCGCCGCAGACCTCTCACATCGTGTTTCCCCGCGCTCCGGCCCCACGCGCGGGTTCGAACGCAGGCAACGCTACCGCGAGCAACGCCAACGCAGGCAATGCCAACGCGGCTAATCGTGCGCCGGCATTTGCATCGACGCCGAATTTCGATCACCGGACGGTGCGCATGATCGTGCGCACGAGCGTCGGTGGGTCACGCGTGCGCGTGCAGCTCTCCAATGCCTTCGGCGCCGCTGCGCTGCCGATCGGCGCGGCGCACATAGCGCTGAGCAGCGGCGGTTCGGCCATCGTCACCGCATCGGATCACGCCCTTACCTTCAGTGGTGAGTCATCCGTCCTGATCCCCGCGGGGGCAGAGGTGTTGAGCGACCCTGTGGATCTGCGCGTCGCCCCGCTCGCGCACCTGGCGATCAGCGTGTACGTTGCCGGCCAGACCCGTGATCCGACGGAGCATCTCACCGCGCTGCATACGACCTATATCTCCGGGACCGGAGATTTCACGGGGGCAGCATCGCTGCCCGATGCCAGCACCCGGCAGTCCTGGTACTGGCTTTCCGGCGTAGATGTGCTGGTACCGTCGAGCACCGGTCTGATCGTAGCCTTCGGTGATTCCATCACCGATGGCGTGAATTCGACCCCGGATACCGATCGCAGCTGGGTCGGACAATTCGCGCAGCGGCTGGTTGACGCGCCGGCGCGCGGCAGGAGCTGGGCGGTCATCGATGAGGGAATTTCAGGCAATCGCCTGTTGAACGACTTCGTGGGAACGGCGGCGCTGGCCCGCCTCGACCGCGATGCATTCAGCCAGCCCGGAGTGAAGTGGCTCATCGTCCTGGAAGGCATCAACGATATCGGCTTCTCCAGACTGCCCGGCGTGCAGGCGGCGCATGCGGTGACGGCGCAGGAGCTGATCGCTGCGCAAAGGCAGATCATCGAACGTGCGCATCTGCGCGGCATACGCGTCATGGGAGCGACGCTGACGCCGTTCGACGGTGCCACGTACTACAGCGACGGCGGCGAAGCCGTGCGCGAGGCGGTCAATCAATGGATCCGCACCAGTCACGCTTTCGATGCGGTGGTCGATTTCGACGCCGTGGTACGCGATCCGCAGAATCCGCAGTACATCCGCGCGAGCTTCAACAATACCGATCACCTGCATCCCAATGACGCGGGATACGAGGCGATGGCAGATGCAATCGATACGGCGATTTTCGATTCGCCGGGCGCGTCACTGGCGGCTCGCACCTCACCGTGAGCCCGATCGTCGCGCGGCGCTGCTATTGGATTTCGAGTGCTATTGGATCCGGGTGCCGATACGCGCCAGGTTGGGCCAACCCGGCAGATGCCAGTTGAACCAGATCCAGCGGGCGGGCCCCACCAGATTGACATCAGGAACGAAGCCGACCTCCGGAAAGCGGCTGTCCTCGCTGTCGTTGCGGTTGTCGCCCATGAAGAAGTAATGGCCGGGCGGAACCGTGCCCTCATAGTCCGTGACGAAGCGGTTGGGCGCGAGCATCAATACGTGGGGCTTCGCGCCGAAGTATTCGAGGACCAGCGGCGAGCCCGTGAACCCGAAGTCGCCCTGGTACGTGCCGTCAGGGCGCAGCGGCATCTGCCTCCCATTGATGAAGACGCGATTGTCGTGCACCACCACGTGATCGCCCGGCAGGCCGACCAGGCGCTTGATGAGGTCGATGGAGGGGTCGCTCGGCTCGCGGAATACGATCACGTCGCCGCGCCGCGGATCGCCGATGGACAGGATTTTCGTGTGCACCACCGGCAGCCGCAGACCGTAGGCGTATTTGTTCACGAGGATGAAATCGCCATCCACCAGCCCGGGCATCATCGAGCCGGATGGAATCCGAAACGGCTCGAATAAAAACGAGCGAATCAGCAGCACGATCACGATCACCGGGAACAGCGTGCGGGCGTAGGCGTAGACCTGCTGCATGGCGCGTGCGCCCGGCCCCTCATGCACCGCAGTGCCGTCGCGGGCCGGGGCCGACGTGAAACGATCCAGCAGCACCAGAGCGCCGGATACGGCTGCGGCGAGCGCCAGTAGCGTGGTGTAGTCGATATTCATGCGTTTGCGCTGCCGATGTTCATAGGTTCCCCGCTGCCGGTCGCGATGGGCATCGTCACTGTCTTGACTGCGCGCCCGCGTTCGCGTTCGCGCACGCCGACGTCGACGCCGGATGTCTTGCCACTGCTTGCGATCATAGTCTCACGTTCCACGGCAGTGAATCTCGCCGGTCGACTCTCGCCGGTTTCTTGCGTCAAATAAAATACAGTAGTATCCTCATTTTTATACAGAAGAGGGAACCATGGCATCCACATCACGTCGATCCGAGGTCATCCGGCGAGTCGGACGTCCATCCCGAGGGTGGGTGCGCAAGAACCTGCACATCGACCAGCGCAAGCTCGACGCCGCCCGCAGGGCTTTGGGCGTTAAAACGGAGACCGAAGCGGTCGACGCTGCGCTCGAGGCGATCGCGTTCCGCAAAGAGATTTCGGAGGGGATCCGGCATCTACGTGGCGCTGGCGGTTTGGCGGATATCCATCGCGACTGACGCAGATCGCGGGACGCGGCTGTCGTGCTCAAATACGTCCTGGATACCAACATCTACATGGATGCAATCCGGGATCCCGAGAAGGAGCGTGCATTGGGGCGGTTCCTGGAGCGCAACGCGCCTTTCACGTTCATGAGTGCTGTCGTCATGCAGGAGCTCCTAGCCGGTGCGGTCACGGATGCGCAGGTCAGGGCCCTTGAAGACGGCATCTTCGATGCGTTCGAGCGTCGTGATCGCGTTGTCGGCCCCTCTGCCGGCGCATTCAAGGATTGCGGTCGTATTCTGGCCACGCTGTTCCGCCAGGACGGCGTGCCCTATCGAGAGCGACCGCGGTCCCTGGTCAACGACATCCTAATTGCAATCACTTGCCGCGAGAACGGTCTGGTTCTGGTTACCACGGACGAAGACTTCAAGGCGATACGACCTCACGTGCGAGGGTTTACGCATTTGTCGCCCTGGCCGCAGGAAAGGGAGTGACTCAGCGGGCAGCGGTCGCGGCCGCGGTCGCAACCGCTGGCAGGCCGCCGCGCCACACGCTGACCTCGCCGCGATCGCCGTCGACCCGCACCCAGTCCCCGGTCGCGATGAGCGCGAGCGGGTCGGCATCCAATTCGGTCACCGCCGGAATGCGCATCACCACCGCGCCCAGCGCGACCTTCGGAGTCATGAGGTTGAATACCATAGCCAGCGGCGCAGCACCGGCGAGCCGCGCCATGTGAAACGTCGCGGACCAGCCCGAGGAGCCCTTGGCTCCCGGAAACACCAGGACCTTACCGGCGACGCTTTGCCCGCGCAGCTCGTGGCGGCTCTCGATGATGGTGCCCGTGAGCGCGTGCATGCCTCCCCAGCCCGAGATGGTCTGGCGCGTGACCAGCGCCTCGCCCTCGGCGGTACCCGGAGTGATGCCACGGCCGCGTAGCACCAGCGTCGCCGGCGCCGTGCCGGGCGCGAAGCTCGCGACGCTCGCGACGCTCACGGCAGCTGTCCCGCCCAACGCCCCGTGCAGGCGGCGTTGATGCAGTCCTCGGTGGTGCCGAACCAGCCCTCGATATTCATCATGGCCGGCAGGTAGTGGACCTGCTTGGCGCTGTCGAGCGCGGCGACGCGCGTGCCCTTGGGCACCGCCTGGCTGATCGCCGAACACGTATCCGTCATGAGATACGCGCCCGCATCACGCAGGATCTTCGTGTAGCCGTTGATATCGGCCAGCAGCTTCACCGCGCGCGAGGTGAAGATCCACAGCGCGCAGTTGGCGTGTACGCGCCGCCCCTCGAGCAGATAGGCCGCGTGCCGCAGCTGCTCGAGGGAGTAGTGCGGACAGCCGAGCATCACGTAATCGACGTCGCGGCTCCTGCCCAGCGCGTTCAGCGTCTCGTAGGTCCGCGCGCGCGCTGCGGCGTCGTACACGAAGCACTCGCGCGCGCGGTGTGGCCCGAAGGCCGCATCGCGCGTGGGCGCCTCGGGCGTGATGCCGACCATGTGGTAGAGCTCCACGCCCCCCGAGGAGGCAGCCGCCGCCCCGAAGTGCTTGTGCCGGATCAGGCTCGGCTCGGAGAGCTGCCCCGAGAGCACCGGGATGCCGTCCTCGACACGGCTGCCCACGAAGTAGCCGAGCATGCCCCAGTCGAAGACGCTCTCGACGGGGTACTGCACGTCGATGTCGTACTGGCCGTAGCGGTAATCGGGGCAGTGATAGCCCCAGTAGGGGATCCGGCGCGTCAGCATCGCCGCGCTGGTGGATTCGCGGCCCTCGGTGTTGGTGCGGGCGCCGATGACGCTGTTGCAGAACACGACCGCCGAGCTCTCCATCCACGCGCAGTGCTCGCCCATGACGGGCACGTTGCCGGCAATGTACGGCGTGCAGGTCTTGAGCACCTCGATGCCATGCGCCGCGACCTGTGCTTCGTCCGAGACGAATCTGTCGTGTGCCTCTGCGCCGAAGCCCTGCTCGGCCCACAGCTGCGGATCCATGCCGCCCTGGAGATGGCAGCTGTGAGCGGCGACGCGTGGCACATCCACGACCTCATCACCGTCCAGATCGAACAGCGAGAATATCGTGCGATAGTCGTGGCCAGCGTCGTCCCCCCGGGCGGCGTCGCTGCGCTGGCCAGCGTCGCCGGGCTGGCCGGCGTCGCGCTGCTGGCCGGCGCCGCTCCCCCGGCCGGCGTAATACCTGGCGAGCCACGGGGAGGCGCTGCCAGGGACTCCGGCCACGTTGTTGGTCTGCACCAGGCGCTCGGCGCCCAGTGCCTCCCCATAGCGCACCAGCAGCTGCATCGCCAGGCGCGTGGCCGCGCCGCGTGAGCCCTCCAGCATCGAGCGCTCCTCGTCGGTCAGTCGCACGCTCACGACTCCGGAGCGACCGCGGCGGGCACCGCGAGCGGCAGCAGGGCTCCGCGCCGGACGATGAACGCAATGCCGAGCGCGCACGCCGCGAGGATCGCCGGACAGAGGGTCAGAAAGGCAAAGGTGCGGATTGCCGGCACGCCGGACTGCAACAGCATTCCTCCGAGGGTGGGGCCGGCGATGGCGCCGAACTTGGCTACCGAGGTAGCCCAGCCGCCGCCGCTGGCGCGAATCGCAGTCGGATAGTAGATGCTGGCGATGCTGTGCATGCCGTAGTGGCCGCCGGCGATGAGCATCGTACTCAGCACCACGAGCGCGATGAGCGTGCCATGCACCGGTTCCAGCAGGCCGACCGCCAGCAGCACCGGTATGACCATGATCGGACAGACAGCGACCGCGACCGGCCCCTTGCCGTCCGTGAAGCGCATCAGTGCCAGTCCCGCCAGGGCCCCGAGCAGGCTTCCGAGCGACGCGGCGTACGCGGAAGTGGAGCGGGCGAAGTGCATCTGCTCGAACAGCGTCGGACTCCAGTTCGCGATAAAGTAGATGGCCAGGGAGCTCGCGATGTAGCCGATCCACAGCAGCGGCGTGATGTACAGCAGGCGGCCCGCAAACAGCTGGTGAGGCTTGAACGGCTCGCGCGCGACCTGCTCGCTACTGAGGACGAATTGATCTGCGGCGCTGGCGCCGACATCGGGCGCCATGCGAGCGAGCAGCGCCGCGATGCGAGCCGGCGAGCGCGCGCGGCTGACCAGGAAGCGCACCGACTCCGGCAGGCCCCACAGCAGCAGCGCCGAGGCGAGCAGCGAGCCGAGCCCGCCGGCGTAGTAGACCGCCGGCCAGCCGTAGCGCGGTGCCAGCATCACGGTGATCGGGCCTCCGAGGGAGGTGCCGATGCTGTAGCCGATCATGATCAAGGTGACCACGGTCGAGCGCATGCTCCTGGGAACAAACTCGATATTCAGCGCCCAGGCCAGCGGCAGCATGCCGCCGATCGCCAGCCCGTCGAGAAAGCGCAGCAGCAGGAAGGACTCGTAGCTCGTGGCGAAGCCGGTCAGGATCGTCAGCACCCCGAAGCAGAAGCCCGCCAGCACGATGGCCGGCCGCCGGCCGATCCAGTCACCCACCCAGGTGAACAGGAATCCGCCCAGCAGCATCCCGGTCGTTCCGGCCGAGAAGATGTGGCCGAGCATGATCTTGTCGAGGTGGAATTGATCGGACAGGTACGGCGCCGTGTAGCTGATCGTCATCATGTCGAACCCGTCGAACACGGTGATCAACCACGACAGCACGATCAGCTTGTAGTTGAATGCGCTGAGCTTGCGACTGTCGATCAGAGCGGTGACGTCGATGGTGCGACTGACCATGCTGCCCCCGGACAATCCCAGGTCTTCAGGATGCTGCTGCCGATGAGAGAGCGCAACAGTGGAATAACGCCCTTGGGTGCGGCATCTTAACGGGATCGAGCGCATGCGGCGAATTCATTGTCATGCAAGCACAGCCTGATTTGCATCCCACCGCGAATGCCGGCTTTTCTGCTGGAGCGCTCACCTACACCCGCGGACGGCCGGATTATCCCGAGGCGCTCCTCGGCTGGCTGCGCGATGAGCTTCAGCTGGGTGCTGGCCGCACCGCCGTGGAGCTGGGTGCCGGCACCGGTAAATTTACCGCGCTGCTGGCGCGTACCGGCGCCCGCGTACTTGCCGTGGAGCCTGTAGCGGCCATGCGCGCGCAGTTCAGGGCGCCTTCGCCGGATCCGCCTTCGCCGGATCCGCTTGCGGTGCCGCCGGTCTCGCTGGCGCCTGTGCCGATGGTCGCGCCGGTGTCCCCGGTGAATATGGCCGCGGGCCTGGCCGAGGCCATTCCGGTGCGCAGCGGCTCAGCCGACGCTGTCGTATGCGCGCAGGCCTTTCATTGGTTCGCAACGCCCACGGCGCTGCGCGAGATCCATCGGGCGCTGCGTCCGGGCGGTCAGCTGGGCCTGGTCTGGAATGTGCGTGACGAATCGGTCGAATGGATCGCGGCAATCACCGCGATCCTCGCGCCCTATGAAGCTGACGCGCCGCGCTTCGCATCGGAGCGTTGGCGTGAGGTGTTCGCACGGACGGGGTCGCGGGAGCTCTTCTCCGAGCTGCGGCCGGCGACTTGGCGCTACGAGGCCGTGGGGCCGCCGCAGCGGGTCATCGTCGAGCGCTTTCTATCGGTGAGCTTCATCGCCGCTCTGCCAGCCGAGGAACAGGCGAGCGTGCGTCAGCGCCTGCGGGATCTCATCGATTCGCATCCGCAGCTGCGCGACCGCGCGCAGATCGCCTTTCCCTATGTGACACATGCATACCAGTGCACGCGGATCTGAGCGGCGCCGGATCTGAACGGCAGCCGACGTATCGATCAGCCACGCGCGCAGAGGAATCAATCCTGACGGCGGGGTCGAGCTGCCAATGGATTTACGTCATGTAAATCCATTGGCAGCTCGATCCCGCCGTATTGCATTGCTGCCTGTCACGCATGCCTGCGCATGCACGAGGCTCCGAGCCTCGCGCAAGTGCTAGCATGACGGTATGAGCGGCGCTCGTTGGAAAATGCCTCGTGTGCTGGCCGCCAGCTGGGCGTGCGTGCTGGTGTCGGCGACGGCGACCGCCACGACGGCGGTGCCAGCGACGGCCGTGGCGCCCCCAGCGACGGCGGAAGCGTCAACCCGCGCCGTACACCGCTATCTGGAGACGCGCATCTCCCCCGACGGCACACGCGTCGCCACCGTGGAGGGGAACTCTCCACCCGGCGGCTTCGATCCCGATGTGCGCGATCTCATCATCCGTACGCTGCACCCGGTCGCCGAGGTACGCGTTGCGCTGCCCTGCGGCCGTGTGCCGCAGTGCTGGCCGGGCTCGCTCGCATGGACGCCTGACGGCGGGCGCCTGACGTTCACGGTGCGTACGCCGGATAGCCACGACTATGCGCTCTACAGCATCAGTCGCGATGGACAGGATCTGCGCAAGCTGCTCGCCTTCACCGGTACCCTCCAGGACCTGAAGTATTCTCCCGACGGTACTCTCGCCCTCCTTGCGGTGCAGGGTGCGGATAAAGAGGTCGGTGCCACTCAGGCCGGCGCTCCCGTCGCGGGCGATCTGGATGCGCCGCCGCCGGAGCAGCGCATCGCCGTGGTAGTCGAGGGCTCAGCGGGGAGTTCGGATGCTTCCGGTGCCAAGCTGCAGTGGGCCTCACCGCCGGGACTGTTCGTGTATGAGTACGACTGGCGTCCGAACGGACAGGGCTTCGTCGGGACCGCTGCACCCGGAGACGGCGACGACAACTGGTGGACCGCCAAGCTGTACGCCTTTCGGCGCGGCGACGGTGCGGCCCGCGTGATCTACACCGCCACGAGTGTGCGTCAGCAGCTGGCCGCACCGCGCATCTCTCCCGATGGGCGGACGGTCGCGTTCGTCGGCGGTCTGATGAGTGATTTCATTTCCACGGGCGGCGATGTCTACGCGCTCGATCTGGCCAGCGGCCGCGTGCGCGACGTAACCCCGGGTCTGCCGGCATCGGCCGAGGCGCTGGAGTGGGGCTGTGACGGCGAGCTGCTCGTGCGGTTGTTGAGGGGCGATCAGACGCAGATCGTATCGCTCGGGCGTGTGCAGGTCCCGACAGATCCGCGGCTGGACCGCGCAGCCCGACCGCTCGACGCTGTGGCGCGTCTGCTGTGGAGCGCTGAGGAGTCGATCGGCGGATTCGGCGATAGCGGCGCGCTCGCCTGCGTAGCCGGGCGGGGCGCGGGCGCTCGCGCCGTGACGGTTCAGACGCACGAATCGTTCAGCGCCCCGCCCGAGGTCGAAGTGGGCACGATCGGCCACTGGCGCGACCTGACGCACGTCAATGCGGGACTGTCTCTGCCGGCGCGTGTGTCGAGCATCCACTGGCGCAACGCGGGCTTCGAGGAGCAGGGCTGGTTGCTGCTGCCGCCGGATGTGGCCGCAAACGTATCTTCGACCGCTTCCGCGACATTGCGGCGCATCCCGATGGTGACCATCGTTCACGGTGGCCCGGCCGCTGCAAACAGGCCGCGATTCGGCGGTCCGGGACTGGTCTCGGGCCTGCTCGGGCGCGGCTGGGCGGTCTTCTTGCCCAATCCGCGCGGCAGCTTCGGCCAGGGAGAGCGGTTCGCGGCCGCCAACGTACGCGACTTCGGCTATGGAGATCTGCGTGACATCCTCGCGGGCGTCGATGCCGCCGAGCGGGCCGCACCGATCGACGATGCTCGCCTCGGCATCACCGGCGGCAGCTACGGCGGCTACATGACCATGTGGGCGGTCACGCAGACGCAGCGCTTCAAAGCTGCGGTGGCCGATGCGGGTTTGAGCGACTGGCTGTCCTACTATGGGGAGAACGGCATCGATGAATGGATGATTCCGTACTTCGGCGCCTCGGTTTACGACGATCCGGCGGTCTATGCGCGCTCCGCGCCGATCAACTTCATCCGCAACGTGCACACCCCCACCTTCGAGTATGTCGGTCAGGACGACATCGAGTGCCCCGCACCGCAGACCGAGGAGTTCTGGCACGCGCTCGAGGACCTCGGAGTGCCCACTGCCATCATGATCTATCCGGGCGAGGGCCATGGTCTGCGCAAGCCCGCCGACGTGGCCGATGCGCTCGCGCGCACACTGGCGTGGTTTGGAGAGTACTTGCAGTAAGGCGGTCGCACGTGGCGCTCCGATGAGCTCCGGTTGTGGCTGCGGGATGCCTTCGCTACAATCGATTCGGCGCGCGCGGGCCGCGGGAGTCGGGGGTTTGATCATCAGGTCGGTTTGATCGTCACTGGTGCCGCCGCAGGCGCCGCCGCTACCAAACACAACATGTTCTCCGATAATTCCTCGATGCCGCGCACCTCACGCTCGCGGAGGATTTTCGCGGGCATCCGCCTCGCAGAGCTGGCCGCGACCTTCGCCGCGGCCGGCTTCGCGCTCGTCAGCCTCGGCCTCGGCGCTGCCGCGCATGCCGCCGGAGTGTTCGACAGCGGTTCGGTCAGCTTCACGGCCGTGCAGGCCATGCGCGGCAGGGCGGCCTACGACGACAATTGCTCGTCCTGTCACGGCGCCAACCTGGATGACGGCCAGTTCGGTCCTCCCGTGAAGGGCCCGACCTTCAGGGCGCTGTGGCACGCGCAGTCGCCCTCGGCTCTGCTGACCCTGGTGGCCACGAAGATGCCGCCGTCGGCACCGGACAGTCTCGACGCCCAGACCTATGCCGATATCGACGCCTACATCCTGCAGCAGAACGGCACACCGCCCGGGGCGAGCGAGCTGACGGCCGCGGCGGTGCCGGCGGCCCCGCCGCCGGCGCGTCGGGCCGGCAACGGCGGCGCCAGCTTCAACAGTGAGTTTGGCAGCCTGCTCAACCAGGACGCGGTCTACCAGGCCGTGATCGCGCAACGCCAGGCGCTGCTGGATGACCTCACGCCGGTCAGCCCCGAGATGCTGCAGCATCCACCGGCGGCTGACTGGCTGATGTGGCGCGGCACCTACGGCAGCCTCGGCTACAGCCGCCTGAGTCAGATCAACGAGCGCAACGCCGGCGATCTCGGACTGGCCTGGACGCTCACGCTGCAGCTCAGCGCCAATGAGATGACGCCGCTGGTGCATGACGGAGTGCTGTTCGTCGAGAGCGGCAACACGGTGGAGGCTCTCAACGGCGCCAACGGCAGCATCCTGTGGCAGTACATCCGCCGCTCGCCCAACGGACGGGCGGCGTTCACGTACTCGAAGTGTCTGGCGATCTATCAGGACATGCTGTATGCGCCGACCGCCGACGGCCACATGGTGGCGCTCGACGCCAAGACCGGCCATCTGCTCTGGGATGCGCAGATACTGACGCCCTCCGAGAGCAGGCCCGGGGGCAACCACGTCTCCGGCGGCCCGATCATCGTCCACGGGAAGGTCATCGTCGGCGTGAGTCTCGGGACCAACACCTCCGGCGGCGACTTCATCGTCGGCCTGGATTCCCAGACCGGTAAGGAGCTATGGCGCTTCTACACGATCGCGCGGCCCGGCGAGCCGGGTGGAGACAGCTGGAACGGCGCGCCCGTCGAGCAGCGCTACGGGTCGGGCGTGTGGACGACCGGCAGCTACGACCCCGATCTGAACCAGCTGTACTTCGGCACCGGCAATACCTACGACGTCGGCACGCTGCTGCTGCCGCAGCGGCGCAAGGGCGCCTCCAACGACGCGCTGTTTACCGATTCGACGCTGGCCCTCGATCCCGATACCGGCAAGCTCGACTGGTACTACCAGCACATGAACCGCGACGTCTGGGACCTGGATTGGGTGTTCGAGCAGTCGCTGGTGACGCTGCCGATCCACGGCAAGCCGACCAACCTGCTGGTGACCGGCGGCAAGCTCGCGATTTTCGATGCGCTGGATCGCGCCGACGGCAAGTACGAGTTCTCCCAGGATGCCGGTCTGCAGAACCTGGTCGTGGGCATCGATCCGAAGAGCGGACACAAGATCATCGATCCGGCATTCGACAATCCCAAGCCCGGGCAGACCTACGTCATCTGCCCTGGCACTTTAGGGGCTCGCAACTGGCCCTCGACCTCGTTCGATCCGACCACCGACATCCTGTACGTGCCGCTGTTCGAGAACTGCATGAACTACAGCTTCACGGCGCGCGATCCGGCCGCGGTGGCGGCCGGCGGCGTGGACCTGCGCGGCAACACGCGGGCGCGACCGTACAGCGACGGCAAGTTCGGCCGCATCGAGGCGATCAATCTACGCACCCGAAAGATCGTGTGGACCCTGCGGCAGCGGGCCGCGATCTCGAGTTCCATGCTCGCCTCGGCCGGTGGCGTGGTGTTCAGCGGCTCGCACGACCGCGAGTTTCACGCCTATGATGCTGCGACCGGGAAGCTGCTGTGGCAGGCAGCCCTGAACACGGCGCCGAGTTCCTCGCCGGTGACCTACAGTGCCGGCGGGGTGCAGTATGTCGCCGTGGTCGCCGGGGGCGGCGGTGCGCTGGATGCGGGCGTAGGCGCTCTGACACCGGAGGTCACCGATCCGGCCGGCAGCACGACGCTGTGGGTGTTCAAGCTGCGCAACGCCGCGCCCGCGCAGCGATGATCTAGAAAGCAGACTGTTGCCTCGCCTCGGCGCCGCCGGGGCCGTCGAAGGATGGACCTTAGTGGCTCTGGGAGTACCGGGTATAATGAGCTCGCGGCGGAGGCACCCATGACCAACGTAACCGTCCAACTTAGCGACAGAGAGATTGAAGCGCTCAAGTCGCGCACGGGCAAGCGAAGTGCAGCTGCAGCACTCAAGGCCTGGGCTACGCGCGCAAATGCGAAGCGCTCCGCTGCTCAGCTCCGAGCCACTCTCAAGGAGTCGTTGGAGGAAGAAGCCGCCGGCAAGGGACGCCGCTTTGAGAGCGGCCGTGAGGCCGTTCGTTGGCTCGAGAGCTGATCATTCTCCCGCGCTTCAAGCGCGATTACCGAACCGCTCAAAAGCACGCCGAGTTCGACGCCGAAACGCTCGAGTACGTCTTCGATGCTCTGATCTCCCGATCTCCTGCTCATTTATCGGGTCCGTCGGCGTGCTGTCGTAATGCATCGCATCGGGACGCACGCGCAGCTGTTCGGGGCGCCGCGACAGCGCGATCACCGGCCGGTGCGACGCCGGCGAAAATCGAACTAACTCACTCGCGTGCTGTTGTTACGACCCTTTGTCCCAAACCTCTTTGCCGAGCTGCCGACCAGTGCCGTCGGTGATCTCAGCTACCATCGATCTGCCGTCGGGTGCAATTCTAAAGTGCAGAATCGCCATTACCTTTGTGTTCCTCTTCTGGATCAGCGTGAACGCGTCAGGTGCGGTCTGGCGGACCGACACTGTAGTGCCTGCCAGGACAGTAGGGCCACGGAGCGGGTAATCCCTACCGTTCCATGCGCCGTGGACAGTCGCTTTGAAGGCGGAGAGCGTCAGGGTGACGTCATCATGTCCTGTGCTGTGAATCGTGAGCGTATTGCGTTCCGTCGATCTGAATTTCACGCTCTTCCAGCTGCCGGCCAGTCCAGTGCCCGCCGATGTCCGTAGGAAGGTAAATTGATTCTCGAAGTGTTGGCCGTTTGGCTGGATACCCTTGCCATCGATGAAAAGCGTATGGGCGTCGGATGAGAGCCTCCAGGTCTCCGTGGTCAGAAGTACTCCATTTTGCCTGGTAGTGGCCGTATAGATGCCATCGCCGATCTTTTTGTAGGCTTGTATCTGGCCCTGGGGAGTCGTGAACGCGGTGCCGTCCGGCTTGAAGGTGTAGGTTTGGGTGGGATCGGTATATTTCAAAACACCGTTGCCGACTTCCTCGACACTGAAGGTCGTTATCTCGCCGGCCTGCTGCCTATGCAGGGTCCAGGCCCCATCAAATGGAGTGTTCGCCAGCGCCGTAGAGCACAGCGAAATGGCGATCAAAGCCAGGAGCAATCGTGCGATTTTCATAGGACCCCCCCAGGCGAAGCTGTCATCAGAATCCCGGTCGCCGTCTCAGCGCAGCCTCGACGCAGTCTCGAGTCCCCGGGCCGACATATTTTTGCCGAGGCTTGCGTACTGAGCATAGACAGTATATACAGTGGAGGTGGCCGAGACCAGTGTGTCGTTGAAGCTGGCCCCCTTGTCGATGGGGTCCGAGCTGCCCCTCTACGAGCAGATCGTGGAGGCCGTCCGGCGCGAGGTGGCCAGCGGGCGCCTGCAGCCGGGAAGCGCGATGCCGTCCTTCAGAGTATTGGCCACGCAGCTCGCAGTGAGTCTGATTACAGTGAAGCGGGCCTACGAGGATCTCGAGCGCGAGGGCATCATCGTCTGTCGCCAGGGGCTGGGCAGCTTCGTGGCCGCGCGTGCCGATGATCGCTCCAGGAGCGAGCGGCGCAGCGCTGCGCTACAGGCGCTGCGCACCGCGGTACAGGTAGGTCGACAGGCGGGCCTGGATGATCGCGAGCTCATGGAGCTGCTGAATCGCGAATTGCGCTCGGCCTCGGCCGAACCCTCGAGGCGGCGGCAGGCAGGGCAGGGACGATGAGCGCCGCTGCCATCACGCTGCAGGGCGTTCGCAGGAGCTTCGGAGAGCACTTTTCGCTGGGCCCGCTGGATCTGACCGTGCCGACGGGGGCGATCTATGCGCTGATCGGTCCGAATGGCGCGGGCAAGAGCACGACGCTGAATATGCTGGTCGGCGCGGGTCGGCCGGGTCGAGGGCGCATCGAAGTGCTTGGCCTCTCCCTGCCCGAGCATGAAGTACAGATCAAGCGCCGCACCGGCTTCGTCAGCCCCGAGCTCGACTATCGCCCGTGGCGCAGCGTCGGGCGCGCGATCGACTTCGTCCGCGGTTTCTATCCGGACTGGAGCGATGAGCGAGCCGAGGAGCTGCTCAGCCGGTTCGGGCTGCATCGTTCGGAACGGATCGCCGCGCTCTCCTTCGGCGCTCGTATCAAGCTCGCGCTACTGCTCTGTCTCGCGCGCGATTGCGAGCTGCTCGTGCTCGATGAGCCGACTGTGGGTCTGGATGCGGTTTCGCGCCGGCTGGTGTTCACGGAGCTGCTGCGTTTCATGCAGGCTCCCGAGCGTACCATTCTGATCTCTTCGCACCAGCTCTCCGATGTCGAGCGCTTCGCCGATCATCTGGCGGTGTTGAACCGGGGGCACGTCCTGGCCGTCGGTCGCACCGACGAGCTGCTCGAGCGATATCGGCTGGTGGAAGTCTGTCCGGCCGGCAGCCGCCGCCAGCGTGTCAATGGTGCCGCCGTTCTGCAGGAGAGCGGCGAGCGTGCGCAGCTGCTGCTGGATACCCAGGTCGCGCCGATGTCATCGCTCGGGGAGACAGGATTCGAGGTGATCGGTAGCACGGCGCTGACTCTGGAGGAGCTTCTTCTGGCGCTCATCAAGGCGGACGAGGCCGCCCATCCGTGGCGGCCCGCGTGAGGGCGCCATTCGTCGCGGTGCTGCTCGGGCTGCCACGCCTGTCCGTTGGCGGCTTGCTGCTTGCCGCCGCCTTCGCGCAGTTCGTGGCGGCCAAGACCGTGGGGGCACTGCGGGTCGATCATTTGCCACTGCCGGGAGTATTGCTGATGGCGGTCGGCAGCTGGCTTGCATTGTCGTCAACCGATACCCCGGTCTGGCGTGTCCTGCCCATTGTCCCCCAACAGCTCGCACTCGCGCGCTGGAGCATCATAGGACTCGCTGGCGGGCTCTCCATGAGCGTCGCACTGGTTCTCGCGGCCCTCGATAACCACAGTCTCGGATATTCAATGCCCACGCTCGGGCCGCAGTTGCTCGCCCTCTGGTCTGCGCTCGGTTACGCGGTGTGGTTACCGGCGAGACCGGCAAGACGTTCGCTGCGGTCGGTGACCGGGGCCTTCGGCGTTGGACTCGTGCTGTTGCTCGTGTTGCTCGGCCTCTACGGCTACCCGTGGATCGCTGGTTTGAGGGTGCCTTCCATCGTGGTCATGGGGCTCGGGTGTCTGCTGTTCATAGCGGCGCCGCTACGGATCCTGCGGGGCAGCCAAGCCGGTGCCGACGCGGATCGCGAACCCTGGCGGCACTCCGTGCCGCGGCGGCACTCCGTAGACGCCGGCCCCGTCGTTGGGGGGCAGGGCGCCGGCGTGGGCAGGCGCAGCGTTGGACGCGATCGCTCATCGGGATGGGGAGTGCTGATTCGTCCGCTGCTCCTTCAAACGGTGCTGATGAGTCTGGTCTGCATCGGGGCGATCTGTGGGCTTCGACGACTTTACCCGGAGGCGACGGAACTACTGATCTGGGTTTTCCTCTGTGGGATCGCGGTATGGTCGTCGCTGGTCACGCGGCGCTGGACCCGCTCGCTGTGGATCTGGCGTTGTCTGCCGGCTTCCAGCCGGCAGCTGGCTCTCCAGCTGCAGGCGCTGACCGCGCTGCCCGCCGCCGTGACATTGGTTGTCGCGCTCGCCATCAACCACCTGGCACCCGAGACCTCGATGCCGTTGCCCGGCTGGCTGATCGCTGCCTTCATTGCCCTGCAATCCATCATCGAGACGCAGTTCCGCGCCCATGTGCCGCGGCGCGCGGAGGGCTTGAACGCGCCGGGCTGGTTGGTCGATACGGTGTGGCTGACCTATCCCGGATATATCGGCGCGGTGCTCCTCACCTTTCTGTTGCACTTTGCGCCACTGGGATTTTCGTGGCTGCAGAACCTCATGGCACCACTGGCCGCGGTGTTGCTGGTGAGCGCATATGCAATGACCCTCGCCCAGCTGCGCTCCGGCTCGACATCGGCACAGCAACGTGGAGATTCGCCGCCG
>JASHPX010000254.1 GCA_030037905.1 Gammaproteobacteria bacterium | reverse complement strand
GAAGTATTTCTGCGCGAGGGCAGCAGCACGCCGAGCGATACGGCGCCGGTGTCGCTGCTGCGCGCCGCCGATGATCGTGGACTCAGGACGGTGCTGGATCGGCGCGTGGCCGGCGCGCTGATCGTCTGGCTCGCCGAGCGCAGCGCCATATTCGCCGATGAACCGGCACAGTTTTCGGTGAACCTCTCGGCCAGCTCGCTCGCCGATCCCAACTTCCTGCGCTTCATCGAGCTGTGCATCACCAAGGCAGGTATCTCTCCCGCGCTGCTGGCGTTCGAGACCGACCAGTCCTTCTGGCGCAAGGACCGCCTGTGTCTGCAGCGCTTGAGCCGCGGCATCGAGGCCATGGGCGCGGGCCTGATCGTCGACAACGGCACGCTGAGCGATGAGGTCGCGGAGCTGCTGAGTCTGCCCGCGATGCGCCTGGCGAAGATCGACCGGCGCCTGACGCAGGGCCTGGCGAATCATCGTGCCAATCAGATGCGGGTCGCGGGTCTGGCGCAAATCGCGCGCGTGGCCGGTGTGCTCACGGTTGCCAAGCAGGTGGAGGCGCCCGAAGAAACGGATCTGCTGCGCGCCCTCGGTGTCGATTTCATCCAGGGACACGCGAGCGCAATGCCCGTTCCGCTCGATACGCTCGACCGACAGCGCGAGGAGCTGCTGGTGGTGGATCCCAATGTGCACGACTCACCCGAGATCAGCGCAGATAGGGATGTCGCCCCGCAAGAACATAAACATGTAAAATCATTATCTTAAATAATATATATATAGTTATTTATAGGTAATTTGTCCGTTATTTGCCGGTTGGGTGCCGCGCCAGCCGCCCCGTGCCGCCCCCCGCTGGCCTCGTGCCGCTCCCCGCCGGCCCCGTACCACCCCGCGCCACGGCGCGCGCGTGCACACAGCTGATGAAGGCGGCATGGCTCCAGCCCAGCTCCTTTGCCGAGGTCTGCTCGCCCGTGCGCTGATCGAACTGCTCGGACAGCTGCCCATCGGCAGGCGTGAAGGCGCGCACGGTCTTTAGGAAAGCGTCGCCGCGCGATCGCAGATCGGTGCGGCTGCCGCCGGACGTCGCGGCAGCCGCGCGATAGCACAGCTCCGCGGCCGCGAGCGTCGCGAAGTAGTAGGCGCCTCCGGAATAGTAGCGATCGTCCGCGTAGCGTCCCAGCGCCGGACCGCGCAGCGCCGCGCGCTGCCGATTGATGGGATAGGCAGCGTCGAACAGCTGCTCCAGACGGGCGAGCGTCGCATGGATGCGCGGGTCCTGACACGAATGAGCGCCGTGTGCCGCGCCGGCGTGCAGCGGCGCGAGGATCACCGAGATGTCCAGCTCCTTCGCCGAGCGCTCCCCGGAAGACAGTCGTCGCGAGCGGTAGTAGCCGTGCCCCGCGCTGCCCTCGGCGGGCAACCAGAACTCATCGAGCTGCGCGAGCAATGCGCGCGCCTGGGCCTGCCAGGAGGATACGTCAGCGGCGCGGGAATGCCCGGGTCGTATTGCAAGCCACGCCGCTCCCTGCTCGAGGGCGGCGGCGCTCACGCGCACGGTGTAGTAGTGCAGCCCATGCTCTTCCTCCCAGATGTCGAAGCAGGCCTCCCGTGCGTGGTGGCATACATAGGCCAGGTCCTCCTGCAGCAGCTGCGAGAGCGCCTCGAGCTGCGACCCGGTCAGCTGCCGCGAAGCGCTCGCGGGCGCAGCGATGACGCCCCACCAGCGCAGCAGCGCCAGCGCGCGCAGCGCGGGCCCGTCGTGCTGCGGCCGCGCCCAGCGCGAGATATCCAGCGTGCCGTCCGCATTGACGCGCGTGTCGGCGCCGACAGTCTCGTCACGCACCGTGCGCAGCTCCTCGTCCGTGCGCAGGTACTGCTGAAAGTCCGCGGCGACCGCGGCGCGCCAGCCGGGCGAGTCCGCCAGGGCGCCGCCGTCCAGCGCCCGCAGCGCGAGGTTGAATTCGACGAAGTCGGCCAGATGTCCGGGCGCCTCAGGTCCGACGATGCCATCCTGGTACGCGATCCGCAGCGCGTCGATGACGAGCGCCGAGTCGCGATACCAGTGGAAAAAGTAATCCGGGTCCGGATCGTACGCCGCGAGTATCGGAGAGGCGACGATCGCGCCGCGCCGTGGCCGGATGATCTGCCCAAAGCCGGGCCGCCGCTTCGTGAGAGCGAGCGGTGATACGCCGGCGAGCAGGCCCGTGAGCGAGCGGCGGTATTGTCGCCTCACCCAGGCGTCGAGCGACTCGACCGGGGCGCTCATCGCCCGCTCATCGCCCGCTCATGGGGCGCTCATGGGGCGCTCGGCTGCGCATCCAGATGGGGGCTCGCGAATCCCAACCGCCGCAGCCCCGTCCTGACTTCGGGCACCGCCATGAACAGCCGCCAGAGCAGTGCGCTGCGGTGGTTCTCGATCATCACGATGATCGGTCCCTGGTCGATCGCGAGGAACGTGTCGGCGTACCAGCCGCGCGTCTCGCAGAACGCATCGACGAAGCCGTAGCGTCCCCAGATCCGCTCGCCATGCACGCTGAGGAAATGCCGCAGAGCGCGCATCGCCAGCGCAGCGGCATATGGAAAGCTCGACAATGCCGCGGTCGGTGAGATCGTGCCGTCGTCCACGGCAGGGCAGTGAGCGACGTAGCCGTCCGGATCATCGCTGGCCGTCAATCCCCAGCAATCCTCACCGTAGCCGACGCAGTGGTTGGGGTTGGCGACACAGTGCGCGTGGTTGATCTGCACGTGCTGCACGTTCTGCCGCCAGTAGTCCGCATGGCGGTCACGCAGCCCGCGCGGATCGAGGCCGCAGAAAGAGTACTGCGTGAAGAACAGCGGACCACCGTAAGGCATGCCGAGCGGCAGCTCGAATCCGTAGTAGCGGTTGCCGTTGCGGAACGTGCGGCCGGCGGCAAAGCCCTGATCGTAGACCTGCGCATCGATGGGATCGTGCGGGGCTGCCGCCGCGAGCACATAAGTGATGAGACACTCGTTCCAACCGCGGATCTCATGGTCGATCGCCCACTGGTGGGTCGGGCTCCAGTGCCAGTACAGCAGCGGCCGCCCGCGCGTGTACCAGCGCCACTCGACCTGCTCCCAGAGCGCAGTGATCGCCGCGCGCAGGCGCGTCTCGACGGGTGTGTCGCGCTCGAAGTACTGCCGCGCGCACAGCAGACCCATGCACAGGAACGAGGTCTCCACCAGATCCCCGCCATCATCGCGCGCGCTGAAGGGAATGGTCTGGCCGCTGCGGCCATCGAGAAAGTGCGGCATCGCGCCGTGGTAGCGCGGCGCGCCCTGCAGCACTGCCAGCATGCGGCCGAGTCGCTCGAGGGCCGCGCTGCGCGCTATCCAGCCGCGCTCCACTGCGACGATCAGCGCCATGATGCCGAACCCGGAGCCGCCGGTGGCGACCTTGGGGTTGGATACGTCAGTGCGGGTGCGCCGGTCGCAGGCGAGGCCGCTCGATGGTTCAGCGCCTTCCCAGAAGTATGCAAAGGTCTGCCGCTGTACCGCGTCGAGGAGCGCATCGTCCGCGAGGGCCGCGAGGGCCGCGAGGGCAGCCGCAGTGGATCCTGCTGCGGTCGGAGCCCGGTTGCTCGACACGATTACTGTCCTCGCAGGTCAACGGTGGTGAAATCCCTGGCGCAGCCTATCATGCTCGTCGGGTTGCCCGGGTTGCCCGGGTTGCCCGGGTCGCCCGAGCCGACCGAGCCGCTGCAACCGAAGGAGCCGT
>JASHPX010000253.1 GCA_030037905.1 Gammaproteobacteria bacterium | reverse complement strand
GCGGTCCACGATATTGCCGACGATCCACGACAGGAACATGACGAAGCTGTTCACGACCCCCTGGATCAGCGCCAGCGTCACCATGTCGCCGTTGGCGACGTGGGTCATCTCATGACCCAGCACCGCCTCGATCTCCGACTGGTTCATCGTGGTGAGCAGCCCGCTGCTCACCGCTACGAGCGCATGGTTGCGGTTGGGGCCGGTGGCGAAGGCGTTGGGCTGCGGGGAGGGGAAGATGCCGACCTGCGGCATGCCGACCCCGGCGTGCTGCGCCAATGATCCGACGGTCTCGAGCAGCCACTGCTCGCCGGATGAACGCGGTTGGGTGATGAGCTGCACGCCCATGCTGCGTACGGCCATCCACTTGGACAGCGAGAGCGAGATCAGCGAGCCGGCGAAACCGTATACGGCGGCCAGCGCGAGCAGGGCCCCCAGGTTGCTGCCGCGCTGGGCGAGCCAGGCATTGAAGCCGGTGAGCTGGGCGACGATGCTGACCATCACCAGAATGGCGATATTCGTCAGCACGAACAGAGCGATTCGCTTCATGTGACGCGTCCGGCCAAGGCGGTTGCCGGCCCCTCAATGCACCCGATGCACGCTCAGCAACGCTCCAGAGACATCAATACCTGTCGTTTTCCTCCTCTTCCTCATCCCAGTCCTCATCCTCGTCGTCGTCATCCTCGTCCTCGTCGTCCTCATCCTCCTCATCCTCGTCCCAGTCATCGAGGTCGTCGTCTTCTTCTTCCTCCTTATCTTCGCCATGACTGGCGGACCAGCCCTCGGGCTCCTCGATCTTGTCGAGGTCCATCTCGCGCCAGGTCTCCAGATCGACCTCCTCGATGTCGCCGTCGAGGTATTCGACCTCGATCAATTCAGCATCCTCATCGACCGACAGTACGCGGAAGCTCTCGTTCTCATCGACGTTTTCGTACCATTGCCCGACGACGGGCTCGTATTCTCTCGCCACGGGATTAAACCCTCGTAGTGGGCCGACGGGGTGAGACGCATAGGGACGTCCCGATATTAGGGCGGGTACCGCTGGCAGGCAATCGCTGCGTTGCAGTTGACCTACAATAGCGGCGCTCCCATGAACGATCAGCAGCGCGATTCACCCACCGATACACCCGCCACGCGGGGCGATCGCCGCGCGCACGCCGCCGCAGCCGCTCGCCGCGGCTCCGCCACACCGCTGAGGGCGGCACGGCGCGTCGTGGTCAAGGTCGGTTCGGCGTTGCTGGTGGACCCCAGGACCGGCCGGTTGAACCGCGCCTGGCTCAAAACGTTGATCGCGGATCTCCTGCGGCTCCGACGCCGAGGCCAGCAGGTGATCCTGGTGTCCTCGGGGGCGGTCGCGCTCGGACGCCGCGACCTGGTGGGAGTATCGGCCGGGGCGCTACGCCTGGAGGAGAGCCAGGCCGCCGCCGCCGTGGGTCAGATCCGGCTGGCGCACGCCTATAAGGAGCTGCTCGAGGCGGTCGGTGTCACGGTGGCCCAGATCCTGCTGACCCTGGAGGATAGTGAGCAGCGGCCGCGCTACCTGAACGCCCGCGCCACCCTCGAGGCACTGCTGCGGCTGCAGGCGCTGCCGGTCATCAATGAGAACGACACCGTGGCCACCGCCGAGCTGCGCTACGGCGACAATGACCGCCTGGCCGCGCGGGTAGCCCAAATGACCAGCGCCGATTGCCTGGTGCTGCTCTCGGACGTGGATGGGCTCTATACCGCGGACCCGAACCGCCGGCCCGATGCGCAGCTCATCGAGCGGGTACTGCGCATAACCCCCGAGATCGAGGCCATGGGCGGGCGTTCCAGCTCGACGTTCGGCTCGGGGGGCATGGCCACCAAGATCGCGGCGGCGCGCATCGCCGTGAACGCTGGCTGTCACCTGTGCATCGCATCCGGACACCCTCGTCACCCGATCCGCCGCATCGAGGGCGGGGCGCGCTGCACGTGGTTCATCCCCTCCGCAACGCCACTGGCGGCACGCAAGCAGTGGATCGCAGGCACGCTGCGGCCGACCGGGGCGCTGCACATCGATGCGGGGGCGCTGCGCGCTCTGCGCAGCGGCAAGAGCCTGCTACCGGCGGGTGTCACCGCGACGCTGGGGCGTTTCGAGAGCGGCGACACCGTCAGTGTGCTCAGCGCCGACGGCGCCGAAGTTGCCCGCGGCATCACGGCGTACTCCGACAGTGATGCTGCGCGCATCATCGGACGCAAGAGTGCCGAGATCGAAGCGCTCCTGGGTTTTCGCGGCCGTGACGAGATGATCCACCGCGACGACCTGGTGATCCTGTACCCGGGACAGGACCCGCAGGAGCTCCTCGAGAGCGACGCTGAGCTCTCTTCCCTGGCTGAGGAATCATCCCTGAAGGTGCAACCATGACAGCTGCAGCCATAGCGAATCCCGAGACGAGCGGGATTCCCGATGCGGCCGTGGTGCAGCTCATGCAGCGACTCGGAAGGGCCGCGGTGGCGGCGGCGGCCGAGCTTGCGCTGGCGAGCGCCACCGCCAAGACCCGGGCACTCACAGAGGCGGCGGCAGCCATCCGCTGCCGCAGCAGCGCCATTCTCGCCGCCAACGCGGAGGATATGCGCGAGGCGCGGGCACGCGCGCTGGGCGCCGCCATGCTCGATCGGCTGGCCCTGGACGAGCGGCGCGTAGCGGCGATGGCCGCCGGGGTGGAGGAGGTCGCCGCGCTACCCGATCCGGTCGGGACGGTGATCGGGGAGTGGACACGGCCGAACGGGCTCACGATTCAGCGGGTACGAGTGCCGCTCGGGGTCATCGGCATCATCTACGAGAGCCGGCCGAACGTGACCGCCGACGCGGGTGCGCTCTGCCTGAAGTCCGGCAACGCTGCAATCCTGCGCGGTGGCTCCGAGAGCGTGCGCTCGAGCGCGGCCATTCATGCCTGCCTGGTCGAGGGTCTGTCGGCCGCCGGCCTGCCGCCCGCGGCGATCCAGCTGGTGCCGACGGCGGACCGTGCCGCCGTCGGGCAGATGCTCGGCGGTATGCAGGAATTCCTGGACGTGGTGGTCCCGAGAGGCGGCAAGAGCTTGGTGGAGCGCGTGCAGCGAGAAGCGCGCGTGCCGGTCATCGGTCACCTGGAAGGCAACTGCCACGTGTATGTCGACCGCGACGCGGATCTGGCCATGGCTCGAAAGGTCACGCTCAATGCCAAGATGCGCCGCACGGGGATATGTGGGGCAGCCGAGACATTGCTGGTGGACCGCGGCTGTCCCCCCGGCTACCTCGCCGCGCTGATCGGCGATCTGATCGCCGCAGGCTGTGCCGTACGTGGCGATGCGAGCGCGCAGGCGGTCGATTCCCGGGTGATTGCGGCGAGCGAGGCGGATTGGTACACGGAGTATCTGGACGCGATCATTGCGCTGCGCGTCGTGGAGGGCGTGGAGGAGGCGATCGCGCACATCGCACGCTACGGCTCAGCGCACACCGAGGCGATCATCACCGCCAATGCGACCACCGCCGACCGCTTTCTCGCGCGCGTGGACAGCGCGATCGTGTTGCACAACGCTTCGACGCAGTTTGCCGATGGCGGGGAGTTCGGCATGGGCGCGGAGATCGGTATTTCCACCGATCGGTTTCACGCGCGCGGCCCGGTCGGGGTCGAGCAGCTCACCAGTTATAAATATGTCGTGCGCGGCTCAGGGCAGGTGCGCCCGTAAGGGCGCCGCCGGCGACTCTGTCCCGTGGTCGTCGGCGTGCGCGTGTCCGTGTCCGTGCGCGTGGTCGTGCGCGTGGTCGTGGTCGTGCGCGGCCGCGGCGCAATGCTCGCAGTTCACCCAGCCGGAATCCCCGCTCTCGTAGTACTCCTTTTTCCAGATCGGCACGCGGTGCTTGACCTCGTCGATGATGTAGCGACAGGCGTCGAAGCACTCGCCGCGATGCGCAGCGCTCACGCCCACCCACACGGCGACCTCCCCGATCGCCAGCGGGCCGACCCGATGCGCGCACAGCGCCAGAGTCACACCAAAGCGTTGCCGGGCCTCTGCGAGAATGCGTTCGCCCTCGCGGCAGGCGAGCGGCGCAAACGCCTCGTATTCGAGGCGAAGTACCCGGCGGCCTTCGTTGTGGTCACGGACCCAGCCCTCGAAGGCGGCATAGCCGCCGCAGCCCGGCTGCTGCAGCGCCTGGCGCAGCTGCTCGACCGGCAGTGCTCGCTCGTAGAGGGTGAATGGTGCCTGGCTCATGTGACTGTGTGTCTCTGACTGTCTGCCCGTGACTGTCTGCCCGTAACTGGCTTGCTCAGCCGCCCGCCACTGGTGGTAGAAAAGCCACGGTGTCCCCTTCGGCGAGGCGCGTGCGCCAGTCGCTGAACTCGTCATTGATTGCGACGCGCAGGAACTGCGGCGCGAGCGCGAGCCCGCGCCGCGCTCGCAGCTCCTCGTACAGCTCCAATGGCGTGCGCGCCCGCGTGTGCAGCTCCTCATTGCCGCGGCCGGCCTGCTCGCGCAGCACCGCAAAGTAGCGCACCCGCAGCCGCAGTGGCGCCGCCGCATCGCGCGACGCAGATTCCGACGCCGCCGCGCCCGCCAGCTGCGCCGTCGCCGCCGTGTACTGTTCGGGGGTATTGATGTTGTCCAGTGCGCTCGGCTCGAGCGGCTCGAGCAGCGAGGTGTCGGCACCGGCGAGCAGCGCCCGCGGGCAGACCTGTCCCTGCGCGATCCAGGCATCCACGGCCGCGCGGCTGGCGGGCTCGAAGATCGCACACAGCGGTTCCGGCAGTCCGTCGTAACTGCTGCGATACGCGGTCGCCAGACGATCGGCGGCGCGGCTGGCGATCAGATGATCGAGCGTGGCCCCCGTCAGGAAGGGCAGATCGCAGGCGAGCACCAGCCAGGCACGATCCGGATGGGTGTGCAATGCCGCGTGGATACCGCCGATGGGACCCAGGTCGGGCTGCAGGTCCTCGATGTGCGGATAGGCGGCGCGGGCGGGATCGGCACGCTGCTCGGAGCGGATCGAAACGTACACCTGCTGCACGCGGGGCTCGAGCAGCTGCATCGTGCGCTCGAGCTGGGAGCGACCCGCGTAGGCGAGTGACGCCTTGTCGCGCTGCATGCGGCGGCTACGGCCACCCGTCAGCACCAGGCCGTGCAGCGGCGCGGCACCCTGCAGCGGCGCGGCGCTCACGCGGCCACCAGCCGCACCAGCCGCCGTCCCCCGCTCTTGGACAGCAGGCGCAGCGCTTCGATGCGAATGTCGTGAGAGAGTGCCTTGCACATGTCGTAGATCGTCAGCGCCGCTACCGCGGCGCCCGTGAGTGCCTCCATTTCCACGCCCGTCTTGTGACGCACCTCGACGCGGCAGCGCACGCAGATCACCGATGAGCCCGCGCGGCCGGCCGATCGGCCCGAGCCGCGCACGCTGCGGCGCGAGCCGGGCGCGCTCGGCGCGAAATCGATGCTGATCTGGCAGTGCTCGAGGGAGAGCGGATGGCAGAAGGGGATCAGCTCGGCGGTGCGCTTGGCGCCCATCACGCCGGCCAGGATCGCGGTATCGAACACCGGCCCCTTGCGCGTGCGATGACCCCTGCGTCGAAGGGCGGCGGCCACGGCCGCGGGCAGCCGCACGCGCGCCTCGGCCTCCGCGATGCGATGCGTGACGGCCTTGGCGCCCACGTCGACCATGGTGGGTCGGTCGCTGGCGTCCAGATGCGAGAGCGAGGGTCGTGAGTCTCTTGCCGCGGCGCGCATCAGCCACCCAGATAGTTCATCTCGACGTGCTGTACGCCACGGGCGCGCATCTGGTCGCGCAGCTCGCTGTAGCGGTCCATGCGCCGCTCCCAGACTGCGCGAATGAGCTCGGAGAGCTCCGCATCGCTCGCTCCGCCGCGCAGCGGCTCGCGCAGGTCCACGCCGGTCGCTGCGAACAAACACGTATGCAGCTTGCCGTCCGAGCTGAGGCGCGCCCGCGAGCAGTCTCCACAGAACGGCTGCGTGACCGAGGAGATGAAGCCCACCTCGCCGGAGCCGTCCTGGAAGGCGTAGCGGCGCGCAACTTCGCCGCGGTAGGCGGGCTCGAGCGGCTCGAGCGGCCAGCGCGCATGGATGCGTTCGAGCAGC
>JASHPX010000252.1 GCA_030037905.1 Gammaproteobacteria bacterium | reverse complement strand
TCAATGACTTACGAAAATTAGTATTGGTGAGCACTCGGCCGCGCGAGAGGACCCGACGGATGCTCCGGCGCGGGCGCATTCGTCAGATCATTCGCCCACTGCTCGAGCGCCTTCCGCATCTCCTTCACGTACCCATACCGATTGTAGATCGCGGTCACGCTCCCATCGGCATGGCCGAGCACTCGCCTGACGAGCTTGTCGCCCGCATCGCCGAGGCTTTCCGCGAGGCGCGTCGCAACGGTCCGACGCAGATCGTGCGAGCTGAATTTCTTTGCGAACTTCTCTCCGGTGACCGCGAGGATCGCATCGGGGAGACGAGTGCGGAAATACTTCGGCACCCCCTGTATCGGCGCGCGCCCATCCGTGCTCGAGAGAAGGTAATCGCCCTGCTTCGGTTTCGGGATGCGCTTGAGGATCTCCATCGCCTGCGACACGAGCGGCACGACATGGACGTGATCGCTCTTGTACGCGCCGGCCGGGATCACCATGAGCGCCTGCTCCATGTCGATCCAGCTGATCCGCGCCGAGGCTAAGACGGTTCGGGACGTAGGTGTCGCAGGTTCAAATCCTGTCACCCCGACCAGTCCAGGGAAGGCCACTGACTTCCGGGGAGTTCTGGTACCGCGCCTGTAAGCCGGACACCGCGATATCGGCTGTCACCTCCGAACGATCCACGGAAGGCTGCTGAATGCTCCCAGCCCGCCTCGCGCCGCGGTCACTGCAGGCGCTCAAGCAACTGCGCCACTGATAAGGCCGCTACTCCCGGCAGCAGTGCGGTACCGGCCTCCCCCCCAGCCGTCCCGCCGTGAACCACTATCGATCGCGTTGTGTAGTGTCGTATTGAGTCCGCGAGCCGCTGGAGCGGCCGTGCCATCGACGGCAGCGGAGTCTTTGATGCCTTTGCCTCGATCAAAGCCAGACCCTCGGGTCCTTGCGGAACGATCAGATCGACCTCGAGCCCCTGCTGGTCCCGAAAGTAATAAAGCTGCACCCGGCCCCCGCCATTGACCTGGCGCTTCGCGATCTCCGCTGCCACGAACCCTTCAAAGAGGCGTCCGTAGAGAGCGGAACGCCGCAATGCCGCGACACTCGTGATCCCAAGTAAATGGCACGCAAGGCCCGAATCAACGAAAAACAGCTTCGGTGTTTTCACCAGACGCTTGCCGAAATTCTCGTAGAACGGCGGCACAAGCAGGATCTGACCGGTGATTTCGAGCGCATTCAGCCACTCGGTAATAGTCGGTACCGAAACGCCGAGGGGTCCCGCCAGCTCCGTCTTGTTGAGCAGAGTGCCACAGCGTGATGCAAGCAGCGCGAGAAATCGCCGATAGGTCGCAAGATCCCGCACGGCGGTGATCGCGCGGATATCTCGCTCGAGATACGTTTGCACGTAGGAGCGAAACCATAATTCCGCGGCAGAGGGCCGCGTCACGACTCCCGGATAGCCGCCCCGAAGCACGCTTACTTTGGGAGACTCCGTGGTCGACAGAGGCAATAGCTGCAATACGGCAGCGCGGCCTGCCATCGACTCGGCCACGCCTTGCATGAGGGGTGCTTCCTGGGAACCGGTCAGCAACCATTGGCCCCGACGGCTCGGGGCGTTGTCGATCCGGGTACGAACGTAATTGAGAAGTTCGGGGGTATTCTGGTTCTCATCCAGTATGACCGGCGTCGTCAGTTCCTCGAGAAAACTGCGAGGGTCGGCACGTACGCGGGCAATGACATCGGGGTCTTCCAGCAATACGTAAGAGGATCGCGGAAAGAGCTTCCTCAGCAAGGTCGTCTTACCGCACTGTCGCGGACCGGTCAGGAGCAGCGCCGGAAAGCCTCGAGCGGCCTTCTCAACCTGCGTCTCCAGCATTCTCCGAATATACGGCATATTGAGAATTCTAAAGTATCACTTTAGAATTCTCAAATCCAAGACCACGACTGACCGATATCGTAGGCGCCGACGTTGGCTCAGGGCCGCGCTCGCGAGGTGCGACACCAACGCTGCCCGGAAGGTCAGCGCACTTCGGATACCCGAGCGACACCTCACGGGGGCTGGCACTCGGTGCCAGGAGCCTGATGACAGGCTCAATTGGGCAGCAACCTGCTGCACAAATTCCGGGACCGGCCAAGCCGGTGAACGTCCGCCTATACCTCAGATGCCGAAACCGATCGTCCGGAATCATTTCCGCCCGTCGTCCGCGCTCCCTTACACAGCAGACGCCTTATCGGACGCGAACACGCACAGGCATCGCAGGAACAGCACAAATCACCTCACCCCGACCAGTCCAAGGAAGGCTGCTGAGCGCCGAGTAGTGCTCCTTGGACACGACGATACGTTCTGTGTCTCCACGTGCCAATCACTTAGAGATATCCGTCTGGACCCGCTCCTGCCAGCGCAAAAATTCCGACTGACGCAATCCGTAGCGCGCCAGCGTGCCCTCATGCACCCGGCGCAGCTCTTCGATGACCATTGCCCGCACACTCGAGTGATCCGCCTCCTTGACGAGCTCGGCGACCACGTTGTCAATAACTGTCAGGGAATCTTCGTCCGGGCGCGTGACGACTTCCCGGATGGCCTTCCTGATCACCTCCCTGTAGGCAAGCCGGAGAGGATCAGGCGAGGCAAGATCTCGTCTGACAGCTAGGTACTCATGGGTCGAGCGCTCATACGCCCAGACGTACAGATCACGGAGCAATTCGACCCGGGTGAGCTCATATACCCCCAGCATGGCCCGGCTGTAGGCCTGCTCCGGCACATCGAGGAATGTGAGCGGACACAGATTGGCTCGGATGAGCGGTAGGTTCGCGGCAAGGCGCGAAGTACGCTTGTTCACATCCGCGAAAGGCTGCAGATACGGCAGATGCACCATCATGAAAAACGACTGCTCGTAGGGGTCCGAAATCCTTGCTGCCTTCTCCAACAGAAGGCCGAACAGCTCATCAAGCTGCGCCGGAATCGAAAGCGACCGGTAGACACTCTTGCCTATCTCCACCGGGTGCTGGCGTAGCCGGCCCTCGTCCGAGGGATTTGGCAAAAGATTTTCCGACAGCGCACTGTGAAGGTTCAGGACCGTACTCTGACGATGCCGGGCAGCTTGATGTCGCGCAGAAGCCCAAATTCATGGCGCACTGATGCGTCTGCGCTTGCACTTGTCGGGTCTGCCGCGTCAATTTTTATGACCAAGGCAGTGTCGGACCTGCTGTAGCGGTACAGCTTGTGCCTCGCGCCTGAATGAATCGGCCGAAGCTTCGGCAGGTCTAGACTCAACGCCGAAATGGCGAGAAGGCCATCAGTATTCATCTACCGTCTTAAAAGGGCATCGACCGTCAAGCAGCCG
>JASHPX010000251.1 GCA_030037905.1 Gammaproteobacteria bacterium | reverse complement strand
CCGGATCGCAACATCTGGTACACGCGCGGCAACAGGCTCGGTCGTGTCACGCCGAGCGGGCAGATCACCGAGTTTCCCCTGGGGACTGCTCTGGCGGTAGGGCTTTCCGCCGGCAGCGATCGACAACCGCCCAGGCGCCTCGTCAATCGGCTCTGGTTCACCGACGCTCGGCAAAACCAGATCTGCTATCTGCAATTTGGTCCGCCGTGACGGGCGGCGATGATCTTCGCCCTATAATGCTTGCCCGGCTCGAGTCAGCGGCCCTTCCAGTCAATGCGGGTCACACACCATGAGACGCATCCCCATCGTGCTCTGCTCTTGCGCACTGCTGTTGGCGACTCTGCCGGTCTCGGCCTCTGATCAGGATGTCATCCAATTCCGCGAAGCCATCATGAAAACGATGAACGAGCAATCCGCGGCGCTCGGTGAGATCGCCGCGGGCTCGATCCCGGACGACAATCTGGTTGCGCATATGCAGGTCATCGCCCTTGCCGCATCGACCGCTCTGAAGGCCTTCGAGCCCAAGGTGCCCGGCGGGGAGGCAAAGCCGGACGTTTGGGCCAACTGGGCGGACTTCTCCAAGCGCATGATGGACTTCGCGCAGCAGACCGCTGCGGGCGCGAAGATCGCCAAGACCCAAGGCAAAGACGCAGCCATGGTGCAGCTCATCAATTACGCGGACAGCTGCAAGGGCTGTCATGACATGTATCGGCAGAACAAAAATTAGCAAGAATTAATTCTTCGGCGGTGCCGCCAGGAACGCGGCGAATCGGACGTAGTGCGAACAGTTAAGTTACGCGCTACTACAGCACACCCGCCGAACTGCTGACTTGACGAACCACCCCCCAATACTAAAATACAACAAAACCGGGTTTTGGGGGCGGAAGGGGGCTATGCCATGGACAACTCAGCGCGGTTGTTCAGCTCGAAGCTATTGATTCCATTGGCCATTTCCGCGGTCGGCGCGGTGCTGTCCGTCGCGTCCGTTCGGAGTGCGTCCGCCAGTGAGACGAAGAGCTTCGTCCTGAGCGCATTTACGAATGCAGCCTACTCGACGACCGGCGACTGCCAGGGCGGCATCGACCCCGATCAGACCGAGCAATACAAGCTGGACCTGCTGGCGCTGGGGATGCCGCTCCCCAAGGTCCAGGACGTCATGTCGGGCTACCCCGGCTTCAGGACCATGGCGGTGCTCGTCAACCGCGGTCGCGTCGATGGCAAGCCGGTGAACGGGTACACCAATCCAGCCTCCGTGATCGATCCGAAGCTGCACCTCGTCGATGGAAAGTACGCCTACGGCTTCAACCTGGACGGCAAGGGTGCGGATTCCCCCAATTCCTTCCAGGATCCCCAGACTCATCAATCAGGCGTCGACAATCAGCTGTTTCGGGTGTTCGGCTGCGACAAGAATTTTCGCGGTCCACCCGCCAATGCCACGCCTCCGATGTTCTACGGCATCGAGTGGAGCACACTGCGCCCCTCGTTTCCCGCGTGGGTGATCTCGATCACCGGCGAGGATCTGAGCAAGAACGGTCCCGTGACCCTCACCATCGACCGCTCGATCGATCACGTGCTGCTGGACGCGCAGGGTAATACCGAGGCGTATACGACTTTCAGGATCGACCCGGCCTCCGGATCCCGCAACGTGTTTCAGGGGCAGCTCGAGAACGGGGTCGTCACCCTCACCGATCATCACGATCTGCATCTGGTCGGCGACCCGGTTCTGATCAGTGATCTGGATCTGTCGCACACCCATTTACGGATGACTCTGGGGCCCGACGGGCAGGTGAAGGGCCTCATCGGCGGCTATCAGCCCTGGTGGGAAATCTTTCTCCCAATCGGTCACGGGGGAGAGAATTTCGAGGAGAACCAGGGTATCGACGTTCCCGGCCTGTACTGGGCGTTGAGGCACTTGGCGGATGCGGACCCCGATCCCAAGACCGGAGAGAATCGGCGGATATCCGTGGCGTGGCAGTTTGACGCGGTGCCGGCCTTCGTGGTGCCTGCGAATGGCGCTGCCTCCACTCCGGTACTGGCCTCGGCAGGCAGCAATTGATCTGGCGCGGGCAACCGCACCTGGAGTCCACGACAATGGGAAAGCAGATGTCACCCGCCAGCCACTCGCCTGCAGCGAGATTGGTTTGCCTGGTATCCACCTCGCTGGCGACAGCGATGGTGTTCGGTAGCGCCCAGGCAGCTCCGAAGCCGAAGCAAACCTCGACGACGGTTGCCGTGGCCGCGACGACGGTGGCTGTGGCCTCTGAAGCTGCCGGACCCGCTGTCGCTGCCGGTCCCGCAATGCTCAGGCGACTGAGCCCGGATCAGTACAAGCAGACTGTCGCCGATATATTCGGGTCGGATATCACCATCGGCGGGCGATTCGCGCCCGAGATCCGGGAAAGCGGGCTGCTCGCGGTCGGCGCGGGCAATGAGAGCATCACCGGCGATGAGCTGGACCAGTACCACGCAATGGCGCAATCCATTGCCGCTCAGGTGGTCGACCCGTCACACCGGGACGTGCTGATAGCCTGCAAGCCAGCCTCCGCCACCGCGCCCGACGACCGCTGCGCGAGCCAATTTCTTGCACAGGTCGGGGAGCTGCTCTATCGGCGGCCCCTCAGCAGGCAGGAGCTGCAGGTTCAGGTCGCAATCGCCGATAAGACCACACTGCAGGAGCAGGATTTTTACGCGGGCCTGAGGGAGAGCCTCGCCGACATGCTGGTTTCTCCGGAATTCCTGTTCCGCTGGTCTGACCTCAATGCTCCCCCGGGAGCGACGGGATACTCCACGCTCGATTCCTATGCCCGCGCCTCGCAGCTCAGTTTCCTCCTGTGGAATGCGGCGCCCGACCAGACGCTGCTCAATGACGCCCAGCGCGGCAGGCTGAATTCTCCCAGGGGGCTGGCTCGTGAGGTGGATCGGATGTTGGCCTCCCCCCGCCTCGATGACGGTGTGCGCGCCTTCTTTTCCGACATGCTGCAGTTCTCCTGCGCGGAAGACCCGTGTCTGGACGCCAGTTTTGCGAAGGACAGCACCGTCTATCCGCGGTTCACGCCGCAGGTGGCCGCCGATGCCGAAGAGCAGACGCTGCGTACGCTGGTCGACCTGCTGGTCACGCACGACGGCGACTACCGCGATGTATTCACTACGCGCAAAACCTTCCTGACCCCGGACCTCGCTGCGATATACGCAGTGCCGCTTCCGAGGAACTCACCCAATGGGGAGCCGAGCGCGTGGCAGCCGTACGTGTATCCGCCCGGTGACCCGCGCGCGGGAATCCTGGCGCAGATCAGTTTCGTTGCGTTGCACGCGCACCCGGGCGTTTCCTCGGCGGTGCTTCGAGGCAGGGCGTTGCGCGAGGTGATCCTGTGTCAGAAGGTGCCGGATCCGCCGCCTAACGTGAGTTTCAAGCTCGTTCTGGATACGACCAACCCGAAGTACCCGACCATGCGCTCGCGGCTCGACGCGCATATTACCAACCCGGTTTGTGCGGGCTGCCATCGACTCATGGACCCCCCCGGTCTGGCGATGGAGAATTTCGACGGCGATGGAAGTTTCCGCACGACGGAAAATGGCGTTCTGATCGATGCGAGCGGCGCGCTGGACGGGAAGAAGTTCGATGGCATGACCGGACTGGACGCAACGATCGCCAATGATCCGGCGGCGCCGGCATGCCTGGTGAGCAGACTTGCGGAATATGCGTTGGGCCGAGCCCCGACCGGTGACGAAGTTCAGTGGGTCGCCCAGTTGAAAAAGGATTTCATTGCCGACCACTATCGCCTCCCGGCATTGCTCCGGGAGATTGCTACGAGCGACATGCTCTATCGGGTCGAATGGAAGGGCGCCGCGCCGGATCTTGCAAAGAGATAGTCGCTCGAGCCAACGGTGATTGCGTGCAGGAGAGTGGCGAATGAGTACCAAAGTTAACCGCAGAAGGGTGCTGCGCGGCATGTTGGGCGGCGCGGCGATCAGTGTCGGCTTGCCGCTCCTGGATTGCTTTCTCAACGACAACGGTACTGCCTTGGCCGACGGGGCGCCGCTGCCCGTGTGCTTCGGAACCTGGTTTGCCGCCATGGGGTACAACCCGGGATTCTGGGAGCCCACGGTGGTCGGTCAGAAGTACGACATGAGGCCACTATTGGAGGCGCTCGGGCCCTTCAGGGAGAAGATCAACGTCTTCAGCGGAATGCAGACATTCCTGGATGGCCGTCCGCTGGCGACGCACGAGACGGGTGCACAGATATGCACGATCGGCTCGATTCCAGTCGGTCAGGACATCGATCTTCCGAGCATCGATCAGGTCGTCGCGGACACGATTGGGACCCGCTCCCGATTCCGCTCGATCGAGGTCTCCTACGAGGGCGTTCCCTCGAGCTGGAGCCGGCGCAGCTCTACGTCCATCAACGCATCGGAAGTGTCTCCGGTCGCGTTGTATAAGAGGATTTTTGGTCCGAGCTTCGTCGACCCGAATGCAGCGACATTCACCCCCGATCCAGCGGTCATGCTGGAGCGAAGCGTGCTGTCGACCGTTTCGGATCAGCGCGCGAGTCTGGTCAAGACGCTCGGCGCTGCCGACCGGGTGCGCCTGGACGAGTACTTCACATCGCTGCGTCAGCTCGAGCATGAGCTCGACGTCGAGCTGCAGAAGCCGATGCCGATGGTCGCTTGTTCGAAACCGACTGCTCCAGCGGATGGGCCCCATGGCCAGGCCATCGACCTGGTCATGAAGAACGGCAAGCTCTTCTCGGGACTCATTGCCCACGCGCTGGCGTGTGGTCAGACCCGCGTATTCAACGCAGTCGGAACCATGGGCGCGTCCTCGGTGCACAAGGTGGGAAGCGAAGCTACCTTCCACATCGATACTCATGAAGAGCCCGTCGATGGCAAGCTGGGCTATCAGCCCGAGGTCACCTGGTACATGGGGCAATTTCTGGACTGCTTCGCGGACCTGCTCGAGCAGCTGGACGGCGTGCGCGAGGGTCCGAGGACATTGCTGGACCGCACCGTCATCTACTCTTCGACCGATCACGGCTATGCGCGGCTGCACACGCTGACGAACATTCCGCTGCTGACTGCGGGCGCAGCCAACGGTAAGTTGAAGACGGGCTACCACCTCACGGCGCCGGGTGACACCGTCGCTCGCGTCGGCTTGACGGTCATGCAGGCGATCGGAGTACCGCTGAGCAGCTGGGGAACGATGTCGAATCACACCTCGACACCATTCAGCGAACTGCTCGCGTAGATACGTCGGAGGGACGGGCCATGATACAGGGTGGGTCTGCCAGGGTAGGCGGCGTAGCCGCAATTGCGGCCCTCGGCACATTTGGATTCGCGCTTCCCAGTCTGGCTGCTTCGAATGACGCAGCGGTCGCGACGCCGCCGGGCATCACCCTGCAAGTGCTGGGTAGGGGGCAGGGCTATGGAATGGAGGCCCTGAACACGGAAGTGCCACGAACGCAGATTGCGTTCGCGGATGTCAAGGGGATGACTCTATATACCTATGACAAGGACTCGCCGGGAAAGTCGCGGTGTACAGATAAATGCGCGAAGTTCTGGCCGCCGGTGCTAGCAACACGTTCCGCAAGGTCGGTTGGAGATTGGAGCATATTCGACCGCGGACATGGAGTCAGGCAGTGGGAATACAGGGGCAAGCCTGTTTATACGTTTGCCCGTGATACCGATATCGGGTCGGTGTTCGGGGTGAGCCCCCAACACCTGCGTCAGTTCGTGGGGTATCTGGCGCGTCGGGGGGGCGTCGTCCAGAAGAACCCAGCCGGATGGCACCCGGCCTTACTGTTCCCGGATAGCGGATTCGCGTTGCCCGATAGCATTGGTATCCGCGAGGTCGGCGATGCGAACGGCCTGGCTTTCGTCGATCAAAATGGAATGACGGTCTATGCCTATGAAGGGCGTGGCGGCGCCAAGGCGGTGCAGAGATTGGCGGATCAGAGCCAGTGGAAGCCGCTGCTCGCTCCCGATCTGGCCCACCCCATCGGGCAATTCTCGATCATCACGCGCAGCGACGGCGTCCGGCAGTGGACCTTCAAGGGAAAGCCGCTCTTTACGTTTGCCGGCGATCTGGTTCCGGGCGACGCGAACGGTGTGGGTTTGAGCAAGAACTGGAATGCCGCTCTGGCGGTCTCCTTCTATATGCCCGCAGGCGTGCATCTGGAGCAGACTCTCGATCGCGGCAAGGTTTTGGCCGATGCGGAGGGTCTGACCTTATATCGACGCGATGGCGTGTCCCTGGATACCGGCGGAGGTCAGAGTCTTCGGCATGGTGCGACCATCAGGCCCGGAATTGGCAGGAACATCGGCATTTCGGGCTGCGAGGGCGCGTGCCTGCAGGTGTGGCACCCATTCCTGGCTCCTGCGAATGCCCAGCCCGACGGCTACTGGGATATCGCCCTGCGACCCGACGGCACTCGTCAGTGGGTGTACCAGGGATACGCGCTGTATACCTTTTTGGGGGATAAGAAGCCGGGGGACATGAACGGCAACGACATCTTCAACATGGTGCTGAGCGACAGTCCGGACAAGATCAACAGTGTCGGCACGCCCATGCACGGCACCGCGGGGCTCTACTGGACGGTGGCCTATCCCAGCGGATGAGCAGCCGCCACCGGAGGACATCGGCGAGCCACCGGATGGGCCGTCTCGAAGGCGTGGCCGAGCTGCAGCACCGTCAGATCCTCACGATAGGGGCCGACGACCTGGATGCCCACCGGCAGTCCCTCGGGGGTGAATCCGGCCGGCACGGAGATCGCCGGGCATAACGTCGTCGAGATCCAGTACGCGGATTTCATCCAGGCGATATAGCTGTCCATCTGGATTCCTTCGATCGCAGTGGGCCAGTGCACCTCGGCCTCGAACGGCGGCACCTGGTTGACGGCGCAGACGATGATCGGGTGCGACCGCTGGAAGCGCCGCAGTCGCTCCAGCAGAACGGCATGATGCACCATGGCGCGACTGACCTCGGCTCCGCTGAGCTGTCCGCCACGCTCGATTTCCTCGACGGCTTCGGGCTTCAGCGTGGCGCGGTGCGCCGGCAGCAGTGCTTCATAGTTCGTCCACGCTCGCCAGGCACGCAGCACCAGGAATATTTCATCTGCATCAGACAGGTCGGGGGCGGTCTCCTCGACGATGCAGCCGAGAGCCTCGAAGATGCGCCGCTGCGGCTCGAGCACGGCGCGTACGCGCCGATCCAGCGGCAGGCCGCCCAGATCGGGGCACCAGGCGATGCGCATGCCTCGGAAGCTACGTTCCAGGGGCGCGGCAAACGCCGCGGGCTCGGACGGCTGGCAGGCGAGGTCCGCAGGATCCGGCCCCGCCATGAGGCTGAGCAGGAAGGCAACATCCGCGACGCTGCGCGCGAGGGGACCTTTGGTCGAAAGGCCGAGGAATGGCAGCAACGTCGGGGCGGTGGGCACGAGGCCCGAGCTCGGACGAAAGCCGACGATGCCGTTGAAGTTGGCGGGGTTGCGCACCGAGCCGCCCAGGTCGCTGCCGTCGGCCGCAGCCAGCATACCGCAGGCGACGGCCACGGCTGCTCCACCGCTCGAGCCGCCCGCCGTCCTGGTCTGGTCCCAGGCGTTGCGCGTGGTGCCGTAGACGGCGTTATAGGTTTGCGATCCCATCCCGAGCTCGGGCACGTTGGTCTTGCCGATCGGCAGCGCTCCTGCGCGGCGCAGGCGTGCTACGAGCACCGAGTCGGTGGCCGGATAGTCATCGCGGTATACGAGCGAACCGCGCGTGCAGGGAAATCCCGTTGCGGGCTCCAGATCCTTGAACGCCCAGGGCACTCCGAGTAGTGGGGTCCCGCCATCATCGTGGCGCCGACGCTCATCGGCCTCGTCCGCCAGCCGCAGGCAGGCGCTGTCCGGTAGCTTCGCGACGATCGCGTTCAGGCGGGGGTTGAGCCGTTCGATCTGCTGCAGCTGCGCCGCCATCAGCTCGCGCGCCGAGAGCTTGCCGGAGTGCAGCAGCTCGCACAGCCGTCGCAGGCTGGTGAAGCACAGTTCGGTATCGGCCGCGCTCATGCTATCCGGTGCCCTCGATCACCGACCCGTCCGCAGTTCTGAACTCGTTGGCATGCTCGTCGGTGATAGGATGCCTGGCCGCCAGCCGCTCATCCACCTCGATGCCCCAGCCGGGCTTCTCGTTGATCCAGGCGTAGCCATCCTTGATCTGCAGGCAGCCCTGGAAGATGTCCTGGACCAGGGGCGGGTAGGGCATGTGCTCGTGAATGCCGAAATTCTCGCAGGTGAGGTCGAGCGTCAGGTTCGTCATGTGTCCGACGGGGGAGTTGGGCGCCCCATGCCAGGCGAACTTCACCTCGAAGTTTTCGGCGAACGCCGCGATCTTGCGCGCCGCGGTGAATCCGCCGACGTGCGAGACGTGGTGGCGGATGTAGTCGATCTGACGCGCCTGCACCAGCGGCTGCCATTCGTGCGGATTGTTCCACAACTCCCCGATGGCCAGCGGCGTGGTGCACTGCTCGCGTACGATCCGATAGTGGCCGGCTTCTTCCGGCGAGAACAGGTCCTCGCAGTAGAAGAGCCTGAATGGCTCGAGGTTCTTGGCAAATTCGGTCGCGCGGATCGGGTCGAGGATCGAATGCACGTCGACTCCCAGGCCGATCTGGGCAGGCATCTGCGCGCGAAATGCCGTGAAGGCATCGAGAATCTTGCGGATCTCCTCGTCCCGGTCGAATACCGCCGAGCCGTCGTCGAAGCGCGCCTGACCGTATACGTTGGTGGTGGCGCCGTCGCGCTCGAACATCGCGACCAGCACATTGCGGCAGCCGCCCTGCACGAGCTTCATCGAGTTCTCCACGAACTGGCGGCTGGGATCCTGGGTGCCGAGATTGGCGTGCAGATAGATCTCGGCCGCATCACGGCACTTGCCGCCCACCAGCTGGTAGACCGGCATGCCAGCCTGGCGGCCCTTGATGTCCCAGAGCGCATCGCACACTCCGCCGATGGCGCAGTTGAGGATCGTGTCGTTCTTGTAATAGGAGCTCATGTAGCAGATCTGCCAGATCTGTTCGATGCGATCGGCCGTGCGGCCCATGACCAGCGGCTTGAGGTACTGCTCCACGGCAGCTGCGACCAGTTTCGAGCGCCCGCCGGGGAATGTATCCGTGGCACAGCCATAGCCGTAGAGCCCGGCCTGATCGGTCTCGACCTTCACCACCGTGGAGTCGTTGATGCCGCCTGCGCCGACCTGAATCACACGCACATCGCGGATGCGCGGCGCCGGCATGCCGCGGGTTGCGCGCTCGACCGCATCCTGCGCTGGCTGCTCCCTGCGCGAGGCAGCCGCCTGCGCGATCGGGTCCCGCAGCACGCTCGCCAGCGCCGCCCCGCCGCCCAGCATCGCCATGCGCAGCAGCTCGCGGCGCCCGACGCGCGCGGCAGGGGCCGAGCCTGCTGCGCTGGAATTGCACCTGCAGTTTTTGGTTTTAGTCATGTGTCCTCCAACGGCCCGTGGATACGGGCAGCATCGCCGCAAGGGGATCGGAAAGGCCGGCCCGGTGCCGCGCCATCGGCGGCGCGGCCGGCGCCGGTCCAAGCGCCGCTGCCCCCGAGGAGCGCGGACGCGCTGAGGATGATATTACTCGATGGTCGCTACGCTTCGCGATCGAAGGCATCGATGGTTTTAGGCCAATCTTGTTTCAGCAGCCGCGATAGGGCACGGTCGGCGAGCAGGCGCCCGGCGGTCTGGCAGCGAGCGCAATAGTTGGTTTCGTTCTGCGCGTAGCGGATGCGCTGCACGGGCGTCGCACATACCGGGCACGGCAGGCGAAAGCGCCCGTGCACGGCCATGCCCGCGCGAAAAGCGGTGACATCCTCAGGGAATCCTCCGGCCGCCTGCCGGCGCAGCCGCTCGGTCCAGCTCCGCAGCTGATCGCGCGTCGCCTCGTAGAGACGCGCCACGGCCGCATCGTCCATCCGGCCGGTAAGCCCGAGTGGGGAGAGACGGGCGGCATGCAGGATCTCGTCCGAATACGCGTTGCCGATGCCGCTGAACATGTGCGGATCGGTGAGGGCGCGCTTGAGTGTATGGTTTTCGCTGCGCAGGCGCGCGGCGAACTCAGCGAGGCTCGACTGCAGTACCTCCAGCCAGCCACAGTCCACCCTCCAGACCGAGTGCGAGGCGTTTACCGATCCGGCGCACTTCCGTCACGCGCCGGCCTATCACCGACCCGATCGGCGGCACCGCGGTACGCAGTAGGAAGGGCGAGAGCATCTGGATACGCCGCACGCGCCGTCCCACGAGACGCTGCTCGAGAGCCTCGAGGTATATGCTCAGATCCGGCAGTTCGGGCACGGGCTCCCCGGAAACCACAGCAGATGTCCGTTGGAGTAGATGAACTCGAAGCCGCGAATGGCTCCGTCCCGGCGGCGAACGAAGATGATCCGGCGCGAGGGCTCGCCGCGGTCGAAGAATGTGTCCCCCTGCAGACGCGACAGCGACAACGGAATGCGACGTCCCTGGCGCAGCGAGAGCCTGTCGCCCTGCACCGAGACGACCACGTCCTGATAGGTCCCCGCGTACTGCCGCAGGGGTGGCCCCGGGGCGGGCCGCTCTTCGGCGCGCAGCGCCTCGAGCACCAGGCGCATGTCTGCAGCATCCGGTCCGCGCGGGTCCGCCGCCAGTTCCCGCGTGAGAGCGCGCTGCTGCGCCTGCTGTAGTGCCAGCGACGCCGGCACCCGTACGTCCGGCTTCACGCCCGTGCCCTCCCAGTTGCCGCCGGTCAGTGGATTGATGGGTGTGCCGAGTGAGACGAAAATGGCAAAGCCGCCGCCCGCGGGAAAGGCACCGCCGGGATCGGCTGCCCCCGCGGTGACATCTCCGATGATCGTCGCCCGGCCGTAGGCCTGCAGCGCATAGGCGAATGCCTCAGCCGCCGAGGCCGTGCGGGCGCTGGTCAGGAGAAACAAGGGTTGCTGCAGTGGCAGTCCGGCATACGGGTGCTTGGGCCGCTCGCTCTCGGTGCCGCCCCGCCAGTGGATGACGTCGTAGACGTCTGCGGCGGGCGGAACGAAGGCGCTGATCAGATAAGCGGACATGTCCAGCGAGCCGCCGATGTCGTCGCGCAGGTCGATGATGATGGCGTCGGCGCCGGAGAGCAGCTGCAGAGCTGCATCCGCCGCAGCACGCGCCGGATCGTCGTGCCTGTACACATCAATGTCCGCGAAAGACTGCAGCTGCAGGTAGCCGACGTCGCCGGGCAGTATCTGCACGCGTTGAAAGCCGTACCCGGTGCGGCGCTCGAACGCATCGATGGGCACATTCCGCGACAGCGACGCACCGGTCACGGCGGGGCCGCCCGCTGCCGCGGCGTTGGGGCGCTGCGCGCTCGGGCCGGCCAGGGCAGGCGCCTCGCTGTTGGAATGCATGCCGGCGCCGGGCGACCAGCTCACACGGAAGTGGTGGTTGAGAGGGTGCAGCTGCTCGGTGAGCGCAGTGGCCAGATCGCGCGGGTCGGTCAGCGAGTCGTATCGTCCGGTCGCCGCAGCTGCGCGCAGCATCGTGGCGATGCGGTGCCCGGCGGCGGGATCGAAGTAATTATTCTCGATGAGGGTGGCTACACGCTCGACCGTATCTCGGGGTGCTGCGCCCGCCGGCGCCATCCAGAGCAGCAGCGGCAGCAATAGCAGCAGTAGCCAGGTACAGGCGTGGCCCCACCGGCGCAGCGGCGACGCGACGCGAACGGGACCGCTCAGCACCGAAGCTCGGGGCATGTCTGCGCCGCGGCCGCAAGAGGCGGCACGCGGACCCGGGGAATTCTAACCGCTGCGGATTTTGACGGACCGGGAAATGTATCAAGGTGGCCCCGGACGCAGCGCGCTGTGGCCCGAGTTGCCACCGGAGCTGCCATTGCCGTCGGCGCCGCCACCGGCGTGCACGCATTGAAAATCACTGCAGCTGCGCCAATACTCGGCAGTTCTGCAGCACGAAAGCTCGGGCCATCCAGGCCATCAAGGCCATCCATAGGGAGAGATTGCAATGATCGCAGCACAGCGGATGTTCGCTCGCATACGAGGTGCGCTCACTCTCGCGGCGCTCGCCCTGCTGGGACTCGCGCTGGTCGTTCTGCCGGCGCCGGCGCGTGCCGCAGATTACGGACCGCAGCCGGGGCTGATGAAGATTGGCATCGTCGGTGCAGGCAAGATGGGTGGAACGCTCGCCGAGCTGTGGAGCAAGGCGGGCTACCAGGTGATGATCTCCTCGCGCCATCCCGATGAGCTGCGCTCCGAGGCGCAGTCGATCGGGCCGAATGTGAGCGTGGGCACCCCGCGTGACGCTGCCGCCTTCGGCGATGTAGTCGTCATCGCCGTCCCCTATGGGCAGGAGCCTCAGGTTGGAAAGGAGCTCACGCCCGTGCTGGACCACAAGGTGGTCATCGATCTGGGCAATCCCTATCCGCAGCGCGATGGACCGATGGCCGTGAAGGCGCGAGCGGAAGGCACCGGTGTTGCCTCGCCGCGCTTCTTTCCTCGCGTGCGCCTGGTGCGCGCCTTCAACGCGATCACGTACGTGGATCTGCGCTCCGATGCGCATCGCGCCGGAGAGCCCGTCGCCATCCCGATCGCATCCAACGACGCACAGGCGACCCGCATGGTGTCGCGGCTGGTGCGTGCAGCGGGCTACGCACCGGTGGTGGTGGGTCCACTCTCCACTGCCAAGCTTTTCGACGTCGGTACTGCGGTGTACGTCAAGCCGATGTCGGCGAGCCAGCTGCGCGCCGCACTCGGGCTGCCGGCGCACTGACGGCGCACTGACGGGCCCACTGGCGGCCTGTCCGGTCAGCCCCCGACGCGCTCGCTGTCGAGGTGAGCCATCAGGGCGGCGGGATAGCGATCGCCGGCGGCGGCGTCTTTCGCGATGGCGCGCTCGATGACGGCGAGATCATCGGGCGTGAGTGTCAGGGCGAGCGCGCCGAGTGCCTCGTGCAGCCGCTCGCGCGTGCGCGCACCGATCAGCGGGATGATGTCGGCGCCCTGCGCCGCGACCCACGCGATGGCGATCTGCGCCACGCTCGCCCCACGTGCTGCGGCGATGGCGCGCAACGCCTCGACGACGGCGAGATTCCTCTCCACGTTGCCCGGCTGAAAGCGCGGCATCAGCGCGCGAATATCTCCGGGGCGGTTGGTGCCTGCAGCGCCCCAATGGCCGCTGATCAGGCCACGTGAGAGGACGGCGTAGGCGGTGACGCCGATGCCCAGTGCGCGGCAGGTCGGCAGGATCTGCGCTTCGATGCCGCGGGAGATCAACGAATACTCGATCTGCAGATCGCAGATCGGATGCACGGCCGCTGCGCGGCGCAGGGTGTCAGCCCCGACCTCCGAGAGCCCGATGTGGCGCACATATCCGGCGCGCACCATGTCGGCGATCGCGCCCACCGTGTCTTCGATCGGCACCTGCGGGTCCAGGCGCGCCGGGCGATAGATGTCGATGTAGTCGACGCCCAGCCGCTGCAGGGAATAGGCGAGCGCGGTCTTCACGGCTTGCGGCCGTGTGTCGATGCCGATCCAGGCCCCGGCGGGGTCGCGCAGCGCTCCGAACTTGACGCTGAGCTGCACTCGCTCGCGCTGGCGACCCGCGAGGGCGGCGCCGATCAGCATCTCATTGTGACCCATGCCGTAGAAGTCGCCGGTGTCGAGCAGCGTCACTCCCACATCGAGGGCGGCCCAGAGGGTCGCGAGGCTTTCGGCGCGATCGGCGGGGCCGTACATGCCCGACATCGCCATGCAACCCAGACCGAACGCGGAGACCTGCGGCCCCGCAGTACCGAGCTGATGGAATTGCATGGCCGGCCCCCCTGCGCGTGCGGTGTGATCGCGTGGTGTGATTCGTGCGGTGTGATTCGTGCGGTGTGATTACTCTTGGGCTCAGGTCGCCGGTGCCGCGGATGGGGCGAGGCGCCACTGCGGCACGAGCGTTCCGTCCATGAGCTGCTGCAGCAGCCGCTGCACGCACTCGGAGTCGCTGCTATCAAAACGGTTGAGCACGGGGCTGTCCATATCCAACACGCCGATCAGGCGGCCGTCCTTGAATAGCGGCAGCACCATCTCCGAACGCGACATCTCGTCGCACATGATGTGGCCCGGGAAGGCACGCACATCGGGTACCAGGACAGCTGCGCGCTGCAAAGCGGCCTTACCGCAGACCCCCTCGCCGTTGGCGATCAAGGAGCAGGCCGGTTTGCCCTGGAAGGGCCCGAGTACGAGATCGGTGCCGTGCAGCAGGTAGAAGCCGACCCAGTTGAGCTGGGGCAGGCTGTTGAACAACAGCGCCGCGAAGTTGGAGATATTGGCGATGAAATCGGTCTGCTCGGCGATGAGCTCGGACAGCCGGGCGCCCAGATCGCCATAGACCGACTCCTGGGCGGGTGATTGCGATGCGGTCTGACTCATGGCAGCGGCTGCGAAGGGGGAGGCGTGTTGCATGACCTGCGGCCTGACGGATGGTGCAGCGGGCGCATCGTGTCCGCATTGTAGCCAAAGCACGGACGTCCGACTGTGACCCTCGACATGGCTGCGGGAGCGCCGCCGCACCCGAGCACCCGCCTCAATGCCGCGCCGCCCGCAGCAGGAACAGCACCCCCACGAGGATCAGCAGCACGCTCGTGGCATAGTGGATCGAGCGCAGCGACACCCGCCGGGCGAACAGCTTGCCGATGAATATCACCGGGGTGTTGGCGAGCATCATGCCGCAGGTGGAGCCCGCGATGATCGCCGGCAGGTTGTGGTAGCCGGCCGCCAGCGCGAGCGTAGCGATCTGGGTCTTGTCGCCGATCTCGGCGACGAAGAAGCTGACCAGGGTCGTCAGGAAGACGCCTCGATGTCGCTCGGGTGCGGCCTCGCTCGACGTGTTGTCGGGCTTGAGCATCCATAGCGCCATCGCGATCATGCTCGCACCGACGGCGGCGTCGATGACGGTCGGATTGAGCCGACCTCCGATCCACACGCCCAGGAAGCTGGCTGCCGCGTGACTGGCCAGAGAGGCACACAGCACGCCCAGCAGGATCGGCCAGGGCTGACGAAAGCGTGTCACGAGCACGAGGCTCAGCAGCTGCGTGCGATCCCCCATCTCGGCGAGCGCCACCGTGGAGAGGGCGATCAGGAACGCTTCCATCAGTGCTCACGCGCCCGGCGGAGTTGACAGGCTGCAGCTGCGTTGCGACCATCGGGGCGGAGGCCCGCGCCGTGCTTGCATCTCGGGGCATCTTCCGCCTGGTGATTCTGACCGCCGTCCTGTGCAGCAGCGGTGCGGCTCTGCCACGTCATGGCGCGGCCAGCGCGGCCAGCGCGGCTGGCGCCTCCAGCAGGGCTACCGGGTCCAGCGCGGGCCGCGCTCAGGCCGAAGCGGCTCCCCTGGACCCCATGAATGCCACGGCGGACGAGTTCTTCGGCTCCGCCCGCGTGCATACGTTCGAGCTGACCATCGCTCCGCAGGATTTTGCGCGCATGCCGCCCGTCAACGGTCGCGGCGGACGAGGTATCGGCGGCTGGCAGGGCGGTGGAGGCACCGACAGCTCGGGCTATGCCAAGGTCCCGGCCACGCTGCGCTTCGACGGTCAGCTCTGGGGACCGATCACTCTGCGCTACAAGGGTAATTCCAGCTATCGCGGTGCACGCAGCGATCTGAAGCGCTCGCTCAAGCTCGACTTCAATGCCGGCGGGCAGCATCGGCGCTTCTTCGGCATGAGCAAGCTCAATCTCAACAACAATGCTTTCGACAGCAGTCAATTGCGTGAGACGCTCGCCTATGACGTGTTTCATCAGGCCGAAGTGCCCGCTCCGCGCACGGCCTACGCGCGGGTGTTCATCACCGTGGCCGGCGAGCACCAGCACGAGTATGCGGGCCTGTTCACCGTGGTCGAGCAGATCGACCAGACGTTCTTTGCGCAGCGCTGGGGACACAAGGTCGGCGTGCTGCTCAAGCCCGAGGGCTTGAGCGGGCTGCCGGATCTGGGCAGCGACTGGAAGGGCTACGCGACCTCCTACAGCGCCAAACTGCCGACCAAGTCGCGCGACGCGCAGCGCATGATCGCGTTCGTGCAGTTCGTCGACCATGCCTCGGACCAGGACTTCGCGGCACACATCGCCGACTACCTCGATGTGGACGAATTCCTGCGGTTTTTGGCCGTGGAGACCGTGATCGTCAACTCCGACAGTCCGCTGGCGATGAACCACAACTACTACCTGACGATACGCCCGGACACCGGCAAGGTGGTCTGGATACCGTGGGACATGAACATGGCGTTCGGCGGCTTTCGTCGCGGCGAGGTGGATCTGAGCATCTATCGGCCGTCGGCGCCGGGGATGTTCCCCCTGGCCGATCGCATGCTCGGCAATCCGGCGCTGCTGGAGCGCTATAAGGAGATCGTGCGCCAGATGATCCAGCAGAACATGTCGCGCCCGCGCATGGACGCGGAGATCCGCCGGCTGGGGAGCATGATCCGCAGCGCCGCGGTGCTCGATCCAACCACCAGCGCCATGCAGTTCGAAGCCAACTTCACCGATCACCAGCGCCGACCCTCGGGCAATGGGGCGTCACAGAGCGAATTCGGCGGGTTCGCCTTTCGCGATCGCAATGGTCCGCTGCTGCGGCAGTTCGTCGACAATCGCATCGAATCGGTGCGCCTGCAGCTGGCCGGCCAGCGCGCCGGTGTCCCTGGTCGCGCCGGCTTTGGCCCCGGGTGGGGGGGCCAGTAGGCCGGTGCGCACGTCCGCCTGAGGCGCGGGCACGCTGCTTTTCGTTCGTGGGGCATCTGCCTTCCGCTCCCGGCTTGGCGCTCCCGGCCAGGCGCGACTGCCGTCCGCGCCCCCATAGCCGACCCTTGGCTGGCTCTAGCTGTCCTTAGCTGCTCGCCGGCATCGGCGACATACTACAAGATGTCGCTGCCGCGGCAGGTGGGCTGCCATGGGCCGCTGCACCGACTCTCTCAGGCGCGGCGGGTGACCGCCGGACGCGCAGTTGCGGACGCGCAGTTGCTATTGATCAATATAATAACATTTGTTATTATATAGCGGCTGCAGGGTGACTGCGGACTGGAGTGCGCGCATGCCGATGCCGGCCGACCGATTACGCAACCTCGGTTTCCTGATCCGCGACGTCTCACGGCTCTATGGCAGGCATTTCGAACGCCGTGCGCGGGATCTCGAGCTGACGCTCGCCCAATGCAAGGTGCTCGCGCATCTGTCGCGCAACGAGGGTATCAGCCAGGCGCGCCTGGCGGAGCTCACCGAGACCGATCCGATGACGCTGGTGCGCACGCTGGATCGCATGCAGCAGGACCACTGGCTCGAGCGGCGGCCGGACCCGACGGACCGGCGGGCGCATCGGCTGTTCCTGCGCGAGGAGGCCAAGCCGGTGCTGGCGCGCATGTGGAAGATCGCGGACCAGGCGCGCGGGGAGGCGATCTGCGTGCTCAGCGCGCAGGAATGCCAGCAGCTGCTCGAGCTGCTCGGACGCCTGCACGAACAACTGCAGTCCCTGGACGCCAGGACGAACGAGGCGCGCCGCTCCGCCCACGGGCAGCCGGCCCTGGCGGCGGATGGACGCGGAAAGTAACGGGAGCCTCGTCATGGACTCAGCCGTCGATCAAGCCCCTGAAACGCACCGCGCTGCAGCGCCCCCCGCGCCTGCCGCAAAGCACATGGAGCGAAGCGCGGAACTACGGCGCGCGCGCCTGCGCTGGCCGCTGATGCTCGCCGGGCTGGTGCTGGCCGCGGTGGGGACGCTCGCCTACTACCTGCTGAGCGGCCGGTACGAATCCACCGACGACTCCTCGGTGATGGCGGCGCAGACCACCATCTCCACCAACATTCCAGGCCGTGTGGTCGAGCTGGACGTGCGCGACAACGAGCATGTGCAGCGTGGCCAGGTGCTGTTCCGGCTGGACGATCGCCCGTGGCGCATCGCGCTAGAGGAAGCCCAGGCGAAGCTCGCGGCGGCGCAGCTGCAAATCCGCGCTGCCAGATCTTCCTACCGTCACGAGCTGGAGGACATCGCCGCGGCGCGCGACACCGTGGCGTACACGCAGCGCGAGTTTACGCGCCAGCAGCGCCTGCTGCAGTCGGGCATCAGCTCACGCGCCCAGTTCGATCAGGCCCAGCATGCGCTGGAGCTCGCGCAGACGCAGCTCGCCTCCGCGCAACAGCAGGCGAATACGTATCTGGCGCTGCTGGGCGGTAATCCGAACCTGCCGGTGGACCAGCATCCGCTGGTGCTCGAGGCGCAGGCGGCGCTCGATCGCGCGCAACTGCAGCAGTCCTATACGGTCATTCACGCCCCCAGCGACGGTGTCGTGACCAAGGTCGAGCAGCTGCAGGTGGGCGACTACGTCAATGCCGCGACCCCCGTGTTCAGCCTGATCTCCACGCAGGACGTGTGGGTCGAGGCGAATTTCAAGGAGGACCAGCTGACCTACATGCATCCCGGCCAGAGCGCCGAGGTCAGTATCGACGCCTATCCCGGGCAGCGCTTCAAGGCGCAGGTGGTGAGCCTCAGCCCCGGTACGGGCGCGCAGTTCTCGCTGCTGCCGCCCGAGAACGCTACCGGTAACTGGGTCAAAGTGGTGCAGCGGGTGCCGGTAAGACTGCGCCTGCTGGCGTCCGACCAGGCCGCGCTGCCGCTGGATGAGCGCCTGAGCGGGCTATCGGCCGACGTTACGGTCGATACGGGGCACCGGCGTCACCTCTTCGGGCACGAGAGCCCGCAGGGCAATGCGCCCGGCTATGACGCGCGGCGCTGAGCAGCAGGCAGCAGCGGGCAGCGCGCAGCAGCAGGCAGCGCGCAGCAATCGGCAGCGCCAGCAAGTAGGCAGCGCCAGCAAGTAGGCAGCGCCCAGCAGTGAGTGCCGAGGGAGCAGCAGAGTGAGTCAGCCCGTGCAGGGTGCCGCGGCCCTGATGCAGCGACATCGCGGCATGATCACGCTCACCGTGATGGTGGCGTCGATTCTGCAGGCGCTGGACAACACCATTGCCAACGTGGCGTTGCCACGCATGCAGGGCTCGCTATCGGCGACCTACGATCAGATGACGTGGGTGCTGACCTCGTACATCGTGGCCGCCGCCATCATGACGCCGCTGACCGGCTGGCTCGCCGACCGCTATGGCCGCAAGCCCCTGTTCCTGGTATCGATCATCGGCTTCACGGCCGCCTCGGCGCTGTGCGGGCTGGCGCAGTCGCTCGAGCAGATCGTGCTGTTTCGGGTGCTGCAGGGCGCCTTCGGGGCGGCGCTGATCCCGATGTCGCAGGCGGTGTTGTTCGATGCCTATCCGCCCAAGGATCACGGGCGCGCCATGGCGCTCTGGGGCCTCGGGGTGGTGCTCGGCCCCACCATCGGCCCGATGCTCGGGGGCTGGTTGACCGACAATTACAGCTGGCGCTGGGTGTTCTACATCAACGTGCCCTTCGGGGTGCTCGCCGTGCTCGGCGTGCTCGCCTATTTCCCGGACACCACTCACGAGCGCAAGCACTTCGACTTCTTCGGCTTCGCGATGCTCAGCGTGTTCGTCGGCGCGTTGCAGGTGATGCTCGACCGCGGGCCACTGCGCGACTGGTTCAGCTCGACCGAGATCAAAGTCGAAGCCGCGGTCGCGGCGCTCGCGTTTTATCTGTTCGTCACGCACACGCTCACGGCGCGGCGGCCGTTCGTGCGGCTGGCGATGTTCCGCGATCGCAATTTCCTCACCGGCAACGTGCTGATCTTCCTCGTGGGCATCGTGCTGTTCGCGACGCTCGCGCTGCTGCCGCCGATGCTGCAGAACCTGCTCGGCTACTCGGTGTTTCAGTCGGGCCTGGTCACCGCGCCGCGGGGCGCCGGCACGCTGATCGCGATGATAGTGGTGGGCCGCATCGTCGGCCGCTTCGACGTGCGCCTGATCATCGGCACGGGCCTGGCGCTCACCGCGCTGTCGATGT
>JASHPX010000250.1 GCA_030037905.1 Gammaproteobacteria bacterium | reverse complement strand
TCCGAGGTCTCGATCGAGGTCGTGCCCACCAGCACCGGCTGCGAGCGCTGCGCGCAATCGCGGATGTCCGCGACGATGGCCTCGAACTTGTCCTTCTGTGTGAGGTAGACGAGGTCCGGCTGATCCCTGCGGATCATGGGCCGGTGCGTGGGGATGACCACCACCTCCAGTCCGTAGATCTCCATGAACTCGGGCGCCTCGGTATCAGCCGTGCCGGTCATGCCGGCGAGCTTGCGGTACAGGCGGAAATAGTTCTGGAAGGTGATCGAGGCGACCGTCTGGTTCTCCTCGCGCACCCGCACGCGCTCCTTGGCTTCCACGGCCTGATGCAAACCGTCGGACCAGCGCCGGCCGGGCATCGTGCGTCCCGTGAACTCATCCACGATGATCACCTCGCCCCCGCGAACGATGTACTCCACATCGCGCTTGTAGAGCGCATGCGCACGCAGTGCGGCGTTCAGGTGATGCATCAGGCGGATGTTCGCCGAGTCGTACAGGCTCTCGCCCTCGTGCAGCAGTCCCGCCTCGGCCATGAGCTGCTCGACGTGCTCGTGCCCTTCCTCGGTCAGGTGCACCTGCTTCTGCTTCTCATCGACCGAGTAGTCGCCCGGGCCGTCCTCGACCTTCTGGGGCGTCAGCCGCGGCACCAGGTCGTTGATGCGCATGTAGATCTCGGTGCTCTCTTCGGCCGGCCCCGAGATGATGAGTGGCGTGCGCGCCTCGTCGATGAGGATCGAGTCGACCTCGTCCACGATCGCGTAAGCGAGCGAGCGCTGCACGCGGTCCTCGAGCCGGAAGGCGAGGTTGTCGCGCAGGTAGTCGAAGCCGAACTCGTTGTTGGTGCCGTAGGTGATGTCACAGGCGTAAGCGGCGCGCTTCTCCTCGGAGTCCTGGCCGTTACGGATCACCCCCACCGTGAGGCCGAGGAACCGATAGACCGGTGCCATCCAGTCCGCGTCGCGCTGCGCGAGGTACTCGTTGACCGTGACGACGTGCACGCCCTCGCCGGCCAGGGCATTGAGGTAGACGGCGAGGGTCGACATCAGCGTCTTGCCCTCGCCGGTTTTCATCTCGGCGATCTTGCCCTGATGCAGCACGATGCCGCCGATCAGCTGCACGTCGAAGTGCCGCAGCTTCAGGGTGCGCCGCGCCGCCTCGCGCACCACGGCAAACGCCTCGGCGGCGATCTGGTCCAGCGTGCGACCCTGCTCGAGCCGCTCGCGCAGCTCGACGGTCCTGTTGCGCAGCGCCTCGTCCGAGAGCGCCTGCAGCGCCGGCTCCAGCCCCTTCGCCTCGCGCACCACGCGGCCATACTTTTTGACCAGCCGCTCGTTGCGGCTGCCGAATACGCGAGTCAGCGCCTTTAACACACGGGTCCTTCGGAAAATAGAGAGCGGCCCCAGTGCCTTACATGGGGCGACCGGGCCCTTCAATCAAGTCATTCTAATGGTAGACCGCCCGAGGGTGTACCCGTTCGTCCCTTCGGGCCCCGGTGGCCAGGAGCTCAGAGGCCAGCGAGCATTCGGCAAGCGGGAAAGAGGAGGCACCCCCAGCCGTTACGTCATGACGTAACGGCTGGGGGTGCCTCCTCTTTCCCGCTCGTTCTATGCTCGCAAGGCCTCTTAGGTTCTGGCCACCGAGCACCGGGCCCCGCGAGCCCTGGCGCCTCAGTGCCCCACGAAGCTCATCGGGTCGACCTGTACGCCGTTGCGCAGGACCTCGAAGTGCACGTGTGGGCCGGTCGAGCGGCCGGTGGACCCGACGGTGGCGATGGCCTGGCCGCGCTGCACCTCATCGCCGACCTTCACGAGGATGGTTTCATTGTGTGCATAGCGCGTCGAGTAGCCCTTGCCGTGATTGATCTCGACGAGATTACCGTAGCCCTCGCGTGGCCCCGCCCAGGTCACGATGCCGGCCGCCACCGCCAGCACGTCGCTACCCGCCGGTGCCGCAAAATCCACGCCTTTGTGAATGCCCTCCTCACCGGTAAACGGGTCCATGCGCACCCCGTACCCGGAGGAGATGTAACCGTTCTGCACCGGCCGTCCCGTCGGCCGGATCTCGGCCGACAGTTGCCGCCCGAGCAGCACGTTCGCGAGCGCATTGAACTGCGCGCTGCGCTGGTCGATCTGCTCGGAGAGGTTATCGATCATCGAGGTCAGTCCGGGCATGGCCGCGGTGCGCGCCTCGCCATCCTCCGGGCCACCGAGCGGCGGGTCGTGGTCGAAGTCGAACTCGCTGCTGTTGATGTTGGCCATCTGCGTCAGCCGCTTGCCCAGCGCGTTCAGACGGATCAGGTTCGCGTCCATGAGCCCCAGCCGCATCGCCAGCGCATCGATCTTGTCCTGAACCTGGGTGCGCAGCTGCGCGATCTGCCCCTGCTCGGCGCGAAAGGTGGCCGCGGGGTTGAGCAGCGTCAGGCGTGCCATGTTGTGCTCGCCCAGCTTCTCGCCGGCGGCGAAGATGCCGGCAATCACCCCCAGAACGAGCACCGCTCCGACCGCCAGCGTCAGAGGATGCAATAGGTTGAGGTGCCGGGCGCGGCCCTCGCGACGCGAGATAAAGATGACGTTCATGCTGTCGCTCCCGCCTCTCGCGACCCCAAAAACGGGCTCGCCCTGGCTACGCGCCTGTCATACGCTCTGCGTGCAAGCCGCAGCCCTCGTGGGCGGCCCCTCAGCGCCTTTGAATCGGTCCTTTGAATCGGTTGTTTGGCGCCTTCGAATCGGCCCTTCCGACTATGCACAAGAAGACTCGCGCTGGCAAGAAGACCCGCACACGAATGTCGTCCCGGTCACGCCCCCCTTCACATCGGCCGCGCGGCTACCAGCGAGGCTCACCCCGATGAGCAGACGCCGCTCCAGCCCACATTCTGTCAATGACGTATTGAATCGCGCCCGTACGTTACGTCAACTGAGCGGAACGATTCCGCAGCAGCAGGAGTGGGCCGAATGGCTGCGGGGACGCCTCCCCGGCGAGCTCGCCGCACACCTCGTGAGCGTCGTGCGCCGGGGCCCGCCAGCCGCGCGGGCCGCGCTGGCCGCCCGGCTCGGCGCGGCTGCCCAGCCCGGAACTACTCGGCCCGCAACTACCCAGCCCGCCGCTGCCCAGCTCCGGGCTGCCCAGCTCATCGTGTTCGCCGATTCCGCGGCCTGGTGTACGCGACTGCGCTACGCGGTGAGTGCGCTCACTACCGACATCCACGCGCGCGACGGCGCCATCGGCCGCATCCAGGTGCGCGTGCTGATGAATACGGCTGGCTGAGCGCCTCAGGACGCCAGTGCCGCGGCCGCGGCGGGCACGGGTGCCGGCAGGAAGGAGATCGGCGCCTCATCGGCGCTCTCGAATACCGTTTCCTCCCACGCCTCCCGATCGGCCAGCAGCGCGCGCAGCAGGCGGTTGTTGAGGTCGTGGCCGGACTTGTGACCGGAGAATTCGCCCACCAGGCTGCACCCGAGCAGGTACAGGTCGCCGATCGCATCGAGGATCTTGTGCTTGACGAATTCATCTTCGTAGCGCAGGCCATCCTCGTTCAGGACACCGACGTCATCGAGCACAATGGCGTTCTGCAGCGTGCCGCCCAAAGCCAGGTTGTGGGCACGCAGCGTCTCCAGGTCGCGCATGAAGCCGAAGGTGCGTGCGCGGCTGATCTCCTTCAGGAAGGAGGTCGTGGAAAAGTGCATCGAGGCGCGCTGCAGGCGGCGTCTGAAGATCGGATGGTCGTATTCGATCTCGAAATTGACCCGGAACCCCTCGTACGGGTCGAAGCGTGCCCATTTATCCCCGTCGCGCACCTCGACTGCCTTGCGGATACGCATGAAGCGCTTGGGCGCCGGCTGCTCCTCGATACCCGCCGACTGCAGCAGGAACACGAACGGACCGGCGCTGCCGTCCATGATCGGCACCTCCGCGGCGGTCAGATCGACGCAGGCGTTATCGATACCCAGACCGGCAAAGGCGGACAGCAGGTGCTCCACCGTGGCAATGCGTGCCTCTCCTCCTACCAGGGTAGTGCCCAGGGTCGTTTCCCCGACGTTCTCGGCGCGCGCGGCAATCTCCACGGGCAGCGGCAGATCTATCCGACGGAATACGATGCCCCGGTCGGGGGCTCCCGGCCTGAGCGTCATCAGGACCTTCTGACCTGTGTGCAACCCGACGCCGGTTGCGCGGATGGTGTTACGCAGCGTTCTTTGACCCAGCATGGAGAGGCTCTATCCGCCCGTACACCCACTGTGCTCCCAAGTGGGTGCTAACGTACCACAGTAGCTCTGCTGGCGCTTGCCGCAGTCCTCATTGCTGCCGACTCGACGGCAATCCGTTTCAGCGATCATGCAGGTGGAACGGTTGACAGCACAGCGTCGCCGCGCCACCTGCGGACCTACTCCCCCGCCGACCGCTCACCCGCTCACCCGCTCACCGGCCGGCTTACCGGCCGGTTCACCGGGTCGGCTCAATCGGCCTGGCGGCGCAGGAACGCCGGGATATCCAGCAGCTCCTCGGCGTTGGGGTCGACACGCAGGCCATCGCCGACGGCGCGCTGGCGCACGATCGTGGGCTTGTCGAGCGCCGAATAGTCGCTGGCGGTCAGCGGGGCACGCGAACGCAGCATCCGCTGCGCGGCCTCGCCCACTCGCGAGCCGGCGAGGCTGCTCTCCCGGCCACCGGCAGAGCGTTCCAGTGGCACCTCGCGGGGCGCCTCGCGCTGCAGCTCGCGCGCGCCTTCCACGCGGGCACGCTGCGCGGCCGCCCCTCGACCCAGCCCCGTGGCCACCACGGTGACGCGCAGCTGATTGGACATCTCCGGGTCGATGACCGTGCCTACCACGACAGTGGCATCCTCGGACGCATACTCCTTGACGATACTGCCGACCTCCTCGAACTCGCCGATCGACAGGTCCAGCCCCGCGGTCACATTGACCAGCACGCCGTGGGCTCCGGCGAGGTTGATGTCCTCCAGCAGTGGTGAGGAGACGGCCGCCTCGGCGGCCTGCCGCGCGCGGTTCTCGCCGCTCGCGTGCCCGCTTCCCATCATGGCCATGCCCGTCTCGGTCATGACGGTGCGCACGTCCGCGAAGTCCACGTTGATCAGCCCCGGCCGCGTAATCAGCTCGGCGATACCCTGGACCGCGCCCTGCAGCACCTGATTGGCGGCCTTGAAGGCATCCAGCAGCGTCGTGGCCGGCCCGAGCACCGTCAGCAGCTTCTGGTTGGGAATGGTGATGAGGGAATCGACGTGCTTGGTCAGCTCGGCAATGCCGTGATCGGCCACACCCTGTCGCTTGCTACCCTCCATGTTGAACGGCTTGGTCACCACCGCCACCGTCAGGATGCCCAGCTCGCGCGCCACCTGGGCGACCACCGGCGCCGCACCCGTGCCCGTGCCGCCGCCCATGCCTGCGGTGATGAACAGCATGTCGCAGCCCTCGATCAGCTCGACGATGCGGTCGCGATCCTCCATCGCGGCCTGGCGGCCAACCTCGGGATCCGCGCCCGCGCCCAGTCCCTTGGTAATGTTGCTGCCGATCTGCAGCGAGGTCTTGATCTTCGAGGCCTTCAGTGCCTGCGCATCGGTATTGATGCAGATGAAATCCACGCCCTCGATGCCGCTGGTGACCATGTGCGAGACGGCATTGCCGCCGCCGCCGCCGACTCCAATGACCTTGATCACCGCACTCTGGCTGTACGCATCCATCAGTTCGAACATTTCTTTGAGCTCCCTTGAGGTTGTCCGCCGCCGTTCACCGCACTCACACTCTCACCCGCATTCACACTCGCACTCGTATGCACGCTCGCACTCGCACCCGTGCGCATCAGAAGTTGCCCCGTAGCCAGCTGCGCATGCGCCCGAACATGCCGGCGACGTTGCCGTTGAGCATCGAGCCGCGTCCCACGCCGCTGTTCTCGCGCGCGTAGAGCAGCAGTCCCACGCCCGTCGAATAGATCGGGTTGCGCACCACGTCCGCGAGGCCGCGCACCTGCCCCGGCAGGCCCAGCCGTACCGGAACGTGAAAAATTTCCTCGGCGAGCTCGATCGCCCCCTCCATCCGCGCGCTGCCGCCGGTCAGCACCACGCCCGCGGCGATCAGCTCCTCGAAGCCGCTACGGCGCAGCTCCTCGCGGATCAGGCTGAACAGCTCCTCGTAGCGCGGCTCGACGATCTCGGCGAGCGTCTGGCGCGCGAGGCGCCGCGCCGGCCGATCCCCGACGCTCGGCACTTCGATGCTCTCGTCGGGGTTGGCCAGCTGTGAGAGCGCGCACGCGTGACGCAGCTTGATGTCCTCGGCGTACTGTGTCGGGGTGCGCATCGACACCGCGATGTCGTTGGTGACCTGATCGCCGGCGATCGGGATGACGGCGGTGTGACGGATCGCTCCGCCGAAGAACACCGCGATGTCGGTCGTGCCGCCACCGACGTCCACGAGGCATACGCCCAGCTCGCGCTCGTCGTCGGTGAGCACCGCGAGACT
>JASHPX010000249.1 GCA_030037905.1 Gammaproteobacteria bacterium | reverse complement strand
TGCTCATGCACTCGGCCAACGACGCCTGCCTGGCGCTGGTCGAGAACAATTCCCCTTCCCTTGCAGCGTTCGCCGCGCGTATGAACGCGCGTGCCGCCGAACTCGGCATGCATGACTCGCACTTCGTGCATCCCTGCGGCTACGACGAGCCCGGCCAGTATTCCACCGTCAACGACCTGCTGCGCCTGGCGCGTGCGGCGTATGCCGATCCGCGCATCGCCGGCATCGTCGGCCAGCGGCAGGCATCGATCAGCGTGGATTCAGGCCGCCGCATCCGGCGGCTGAGCTTTCGCAGTACCAATCATCTGCTCGGAGAGATGCCCGGGGTCCTCGGCATGAAGACCGGCTACACGGCGCAGGCTGGACGCTGCCTGATCGCCCTCGCGGAGCAGTCCGGGCACCGCGTGTGGCTGGTGCTGCTCGGTTCGCGCCAGCGCTGGTGGGTAGCCCACCACATGCTCATGGCCGCTTTCGCCGAGGCTGCGCACAGTACGACGGCACATACGACCGCGCGTCTGGCGGCGTCGCCTACCCACGGCACCTGAACCGCACCGCTGCAACAGGGTTCCGCGTCGAAGCGTGACGCGGCTCTCCCGTGCTGGTATCGGGTTTGCTTCGTACTCTACCGATGAAGCACATCACCTGCGAGCCTGCCAGCGGCCTGTCGGCCCTCGGTGCAGCACAATCAAGCGCTTCCCGCAGCAGCACGGCGTTCTTCGGCGAGTGCTGCTGTCCGTTGCGACGGACGCGGCCGCACGGCGGCAAGCGGGCGCCGCAGTGGCACGGCAAATCCTTGCCCTCCGCTCTGCGCGTGCGGCAAACCTGCGCCGCCACCCGCTGCCCGCGGCTCGTGTACGTGTACGTGGCCACGGCCTGACCTCCCACCAGGAGTGCATAACGATGTCGATCGGTAACGTAGCGGCCTCCCCCTCATGGGTGAGCCAGCTCGTCAATCAGACTCCCATCTACGGCATGCTGGGAGCAGCCGCCAGCCAACCGACCGCGGCGGGTGCCACGAGCACCGGCGCAGCCTCGAGCAACATCCGCGCGGTATCCACCGCGCCGGGCGGTAGCCTGCTGCAGGATATCCTCACGACGCTCGAGCAAATGGTCGCGCAGTCGGGCACGAGCGCAACATCGACCTCGAGCACTACGACGGCGTCGGGCACGCCCGCGACCTCCGGTGTCACCACGGCGAGCGCAACGAGCGCAGCGAGCTCCTCGCCACAGACCCAGGACTTGCAGAATTTCATGGCAAGCCTCATGCAGGCGCTGCATCAGACCGGCACGGGCAATACGAATAGCGTTACGACCGCCGGTAACGCCACTACCAGCGCCGTGACGGCGTCGGCCGCGACGGCAGCTGCGGGCTCGGCGGCCACCACCGCGGCAAGCCTCTATCAGGCACACGGCCACGGGCATGGTCATGGCGGCCACGGCCATCTGTCTTCGCAGCTGCAATCGCTGATCGATGAGGTGGACGGCGACAGCAGTACATCCGCCACCACCGCCTCCGCGGCCACGGGACCGCAAAGCGTCTCGAACCTGGAGAGTTCCTTTCAGACACTGATGCAGGATCTGTCGGTCAATGCGGCGGGCGCCACAGGCGCCGACACCTCGGCCTCGACGCAGGCCAGCACTCCCACCTTGCAGCAGTTCCTGCAGACGCTGATGCAGAACCTGCAGAATCAGGGCACCGCCGGAGAGAGCACCGGACTGCTGCTGAATGCCGTAGCCTGAGGCGCCCGCCCGCCTAACCCTAAACTTACTGCAGCAGCAGCAGCGCGGCTCGTAGCCAACCCGTGTAGATGCGGGGACCCATCAGGCGAATACGTCAAATGTATTCGCCTGATGGGTCCCCGCATCTACACGGCTCCCTACGTCATGCGCTGCTGCTGCTGCAGTAAGTTCAGGGATAGTCCGTCGGCCTCGCTTCCTCCGCGCTCATCGGCGCCGGCAACGGCTTGTCGGGTAATGGGATGAACTCCGTGTCCCCGGGCACCGGATCGAATTGCCCCGCGCGCCACGCATCCGCGGCGCGCTGCAGGCCCTCGCGCGCGCTCGCGACGAAGTTCCACCACACATAGCGCGGGCCATCCAGCGGCGCGCCTCCGAGCAGCAGCGCACGCGCACCGCCCGGCGCCGCCTGCAGCCGCACGCTGTGGCCGGAGCGCAGGACCAGCATGCGGCCCGCGTCGAACGGCTCTGCCTGCACGAGCAGCGATCCCTCGCTGACAAATACGGCTCGCTCCTCGTGCTCCGCCTCCAGCTCGAGCACGGCACCCGGGGCAAGCTCGGCGTCCGCATAAAAGAGCGGCGAGAGCGTCTGCACGGGCGAGCGTGCACCGGCAAGCGTGCCCAGGATCAATCGCATGCGTACCCCGGCGTGCTGCAGCAGCGGCAGCTCTGCGGCTGCGTGGTGTTTGAACAGTGGCGGCATCTGCTCGTCGGGCCGCGGCAGTCCCACCCAGATCTGGATACCGGACAGCCGGGAGGGTCCGGCGCGTACCTCGTGTGGCGTGCGCTCCGAATGCACGATGCCGCGCCCCGCAATCATCCAGTTGACCTCGCCCGGGCTGATCAGCTGCGCGTTGCCTAGGCTGTCCCGATGCAGCAGCGATCCCTCGAACAGATACGTGACCGTCGCCAGTCCGATGTGCGGGTGCGGTCGCACGTCGAGCCCGCTTCCCGCCTGCAGGTCGGCGGGCCCCATACGGTCGAAGAAGACGAACGGGCCTATCGTGCGCCGCTGCGCCATCGGAAGGGCGCGCCGCACGATGAATCCGTCTCCGAGGTCGCGCTCTCGCGGCGTCAGCTGCTGCTCGACCGGACTCGATGACACCATGGCCCACCCCCTCGATGTTCCGCGGTGTTGAGATTACACCCGTACATATCGAGGGGTAGCCTGCAGCGCGCCATCCTCGGTGCGCTCAGCGCCCAAGACTCGGTGCGTTCAGCGCGCCCAGTGGCCCTGCACGAAATGCCAGTGTGGCCCGCGCTGTACCCAGCCCGCCGCCACCCAGCGGTACCCGGGACGCGCCCGCATCCAGTGCCCGCGCACCCAGACGTGCTGGTGGCCGCGCCATGCCCAGAAGCCCGGCGCCCATACGAATCCCACGCGAGGAGCTGGTACGACCTCCACTTGCGGCGCCGGCGGCGCGATGTCTATGTCGATGCTGACGGCGGCGACGCTCGTAAGCGGTACGCTCATCGCGCCCGCGCCCAGACCCAGCATCACTGCCAGAACGATCTTGCGCATGGTCATAGCTGTGCGACTCCCAAACGGTCATAGTGGGTGGGCGTTCACGTGATGCACGGACCGGCGGATGGCCGCAAGTCCGGATGGCCGCAAGCCCGGCAGCCTTCTGCCGTGATGATGAACGAGGCAGACCGCATGCGGGTTGACGGCCGTCACAATGCAGATGGCTCCCCGATCCAGGGAAGGTTGAACATGAAGAACAGGTGCGGTAAATGCGACACCCTATCGGCCCCGCCTTCGCTCCGGATGCGCCAGCGGCGCGCGAGGTGGCGGCGCACCGCGAGCGCGGGGCTCCTGGCCGTACTCCCACTGGTCGCACCGAGCCACGCGCGCGCTGCGCAGACGAGTGCACGGGCCCAGACAGCCGCCTTCGAGGTGATCTATCTTGAAGTGCCCGTCCCGGCCGCTGCCGCCACCCGCACCCTCTTGCGGCGGCGTGCCGGTGATGCGCGGGCGGCGGCGGTCCGCGCGGCCGCCGCGAACTTCCATGTCGAGGTGCTGGGTGAGGTTGGCCGCCCGGAACGCTGGCTGGTGCTGCAGTGGGCCGACAGCCAGAGCCAGCTGCAGGCAATCGACGCGGCGGTCGCCCCGGATCTCGCCTCGCTGCAGGGTCAGCTGGTGGCACCGCCCGATCAGCGCCGCAATGAGCCACTGCCTGCTACGGTCGGCGCGACAGCCGCGACAGCCGCGACAGGCGCGACAGGCGCAATACCGGTTGCAGCGGCATCAGCCGCGGCCGCACCAGCAGCGGCTGATCGACGGTCTATTGCGCATCGATGGCCCATTCCACGGGCCGCGCTATATGCCGTCTCGCACCTGGATATCGGCGCGCAGGATCAATCCGCCGTCATCGAGGCGCTCCACGATCTCCTGCAAGCCGCACGCCGCGCGCCAGGCAACCTGCTGGCCGAGGCCTGGCAGCAGGACGGCCGGGCCAATCATTACGCGCTGCTGCTCGTGTGGCAAAATCGCGCCCATCGCGACGCATTCGCCGGCGCAGCCCCCGAGCACCGGTTTCGCAGCGTCGTGGGCCCCCTGCTCGGCGCACCCTACGACGAGCGCCTCTATCGGGGCGAAAATTGATGCATAGCCCCGCCGCCGGCTATGCGTTCGCTATCTCTCCAGCCTCACGAAACTCATCGCGTACGCATGCCGTATATCCGCAGCGTGCTCGGTGCGCTCCACTTCCCGCCAGCCCTCGGGCATTCCTGACCACGCGTCAGCCGCGGCGGGGAAATACACATCCCCCTGCACTGCCGCGTGTACCTGCGTCAGGTAGATGCGCGTCGCAAGCGGCAGCGCGAGCGTGTACACCTGCGCCCCGCCGATCACGCACAGCTCCGCCGTACCGCCCGTACCGCCCGTACCGCCTGTACTGCCCGTACCGCCCGCGCCACGCGCGACCAGCGCGCGGGCCTCCTGCACGCTGCCGACGTGTTCGACCTCATCGAGACTCACGACTGGCGCAGCGCCGCCCGAGGCCGCACCGCGGCTCATGACCAGGTTGCGCCGCCCCGGCAGCGCGCGGCCGATCGACTCGAACGTACGCCGTCCCATCAGCACCGCCTTGCCGAGCGTCACCCGCTTGAAGTGCTTCAGATCATCGGGCAGATGCCACGGCAGTCCGCCGCCGCGCCCGATGACTCCGTTATCCGCCACCGCCACGACCAGCGACACGCGCACCGCGGCGGCGCCCGCCCCGACGAGCTCAGGCGTGCGCCGCACGCCGGGCGCGCTTGCCTTGCTCACAGGCGAGTGTACCCATGAGGGCATTTCGGCAGACGCAATGCCCTCATGGGTACACTCGCCTGTGCGCGATGCACCCGGGCGCTCGGCCTGCCGCGCGCGCCTCACAGCTCCACCTGCGTCGCCAGCACGATCACATGCTGGTCGGGCAGGCGGAAGAACTCCACGGCCTGCGTGGAGCGCCGCTGCATCCATGCGAACAGCCGCCGCCGCACGCCCTCGTAGCCGCCGCGGGGTCGGGGCGCTACCAGGTGCCAACCGAGAAAGAACGAGCAGTCCTGCGCGAACAGCTTCAACCCGCGCGCCCTGCACTGCTTGAGTGCCTCGCTGACGTCGGGTCGCTCCATGAAGCCGAAGCGCGCGGTCACCACGTAGATCTCGGGCAGCAGTTGCTCGATGCGCACGCGCCCGGCTGCGTCCTGCCGCGGCGTGCGGCTGATCTGTATGTTCAGCAGCACGATGCGCTGATGCGCGATGTGGTTGTACTCGATGTTGCGCAGCATGGCCGATGGCACGTACTTCGGATCGCTCGCCAGGAACACGGCCGTGCCAGCCACGCGCGGGATACCTTCCAGCAGCTTCGGCAGATCTGCGAGCGGCACCGCCACCGCGCGCAGGGCATTGCGCAGCAGCCGCCGGCCGCTGCGCCAGACCATGAACACCGTGAACAGCAGCACCGCGAGTGTCAGCGGCACCCACGCGCCCTGCGTGAACTTGCTCAGGTTGCCGATGAAGAATACCAGGTCCACCAGCATCAGTGGCCCGAACACGGCGGCGACGTAATAGCGCGGCCAACGCCACTGCGTGATGGCAAGCTGGATGCCGAGCAGTGTCGTGATGAGCATGGTGCCCGATACCGCCGAGCCATAGGCCGCACCGAGCGCCGCCGAGGAACGGAACGCCAGGACGAACAGACACACCGCCAGCATCACGATCCAGTTGATTGCGGGTATGTAGATCTGACTCTCTTCGAGCGCCGAGGTCTGCGTGATGCGCAGGCGCGGCAACAGATCGAGCTGGATGCACTGGCGCGTCACCGAGAAGGCCCCGGTGATGGTCGCCTGCGAAGCGATGATCGAGGCGGCTGTCGCCAGCAGTATCAGCAACGGCAGGAAGGTGGCGGGAACCAGCTGGAAGAGCGGCAAGTGCGCCGCGCGCGGATTGTTCAGGATCAGTGCACCCTGGCCGAAGTAGTTCAGCACCAGCGCCGGCCAGACCACTGCCGTCCAGGCGATGCGCACCGGGCGGCGACCGAATTGTCCCATGTCCGCGTACAGCGCCTCTCCTCCGGTGACCGCCAGGAACACTCCACCAAGGATCGCCAGCGCCACGCCCGGCCGGTGTGCGAGCAGCAGACCGGCGTACACGGGACTGAATGCCGCCAGCACCGCGGGATTGCGCCGCACGGCCAGAAGTCCCGTCACGGCCAGTACCACGAACCAGACCAGCATGACCGGGCCGAACATTCCCCCCACGCGCGCCGTGCCGCGATGCTGGATCGCGAACAATGCGATGACGAGGACCAGCGTGACCGGCACCACGGCGCTCGTCATCTGCGCATTGAGGTTCTCCAGCCCCTCCACCGCACTGATCATGGTGATGGCGGGCGTGATCAGCGTGTCGCAGTAGAACAGCGCCGCGCCCAGCGCGGCGAGCACCACCACCACCCGCAGCAGGCGGCTGCCCGCCGAGAGCGAACGCAGCACGAGCGCGAACAGCGCGAGGATGCCGCCCTCGCCCTCGTTGTCGGCGCGCATGATGAGTACGACGTACTTGAGCGTGACGACGACCGTCAGGGCCCAGAAGATCCACGACAGCAGGCCCAGGACTGCGAGCCGGTCCATCGGCGCGCCCGCGGCTCCCAACGCCGACTCCAGCGTGTAGAGCGGGCTCGTGCCGATGTCCCCATAGACGACGCCCATGGCGCCGATCATGGTGGCGAACGTCGAGGCCGGGCCCTCCGATTTCACGCGTCCGACTCGCGCGAGCCGCCTGCCGAGCGGCGCCGGATTTGCGGCGCGCGCGGCTTGCGCTTGGGAGGCCAGAGCATCGAGCCGCGGCACCGGGCGGCGCCGCAGCGGCAGGCAAAGATCTGGTCGACGTTGGGAGGGTCGGAGCGGTCGCGGCCGATCTGGTAGTCGTACGTCAGCTCTTCTCCAGGCTGGATGGTGCGCAGTGCCTCGATGAAGATGCGCCTGCTCTCAATGGTGGATTCGCAGTTCGGGTCACAACCGTGGTTGATGAAGCGCGCATCGTTGCCGTTGCTGCCGCCGTCGACGACTACGCCGCGGTCCACGATGAACAGGAACGTATGAGCATCCTCGCTATCCTTGCTCTCGTAGCGGCGATCGGCCTCGCGATGCGAGATGCGATCGCCGAGGTACTCGATGATGCGCGTACCCTTGCGGATGCGCCGCAGAGCGAACACCCCTTTGCCGTGCAGCGTTGAAGCGCGCACCTCGATCATGTCAGGGCGCGCCAGAATCTGCGGCGGCAGGCGCGCCGTCCGCCGACCATCCGCAGGTCGACGACCTGCAGCCCGACGACCTGCAGCCCGGCGGCGACGGGCGGAAGAGCGGCGGCGGCCAGCGGTGTAGCTCATCGGGCCGCTCATACCGCGACCGGCGCGCCAATTGCCGGATGACAGCGGTAATCCATGAGCTCGAAGTCCTCATAGCTGTAATCGAACAGGGTCGGTGGCCGGCGGCGCAGCACGAGCCGCGGCGGCGGCAGCGGCGCGCGCGACAGTTGCAGATCCGCCTGCTCGAGATGGTTCAGATAGAGGTGGCAGTCCCCACCGGTCCAGACGAGCTCGCCCGGGAGCAGATCGCATTGCTGTGCGAGCATGCAGGTCAGCAGCGCGTAGCAGGCCACATTGAACGGCACGCCCAAAAACATGTCGGCGCTGCGCTGGTAGAGGTGGCAGGACAGCCGGCCGGCTGCCACATAAAACTGGAACAGCACGTGGCAGGGAGCCAGGGCCATCTGCGGCAGCTCTCCCACGTTCCAGGCGCTCACCAGGATGCGCCGCGAATCCGGATCGGTGCGCAGCTGGCGCACTACGGCGCCGATCTGATCGATCTGCCGCCCGTCGGCCGCGCCCCAGCTGCGCCACTGCTTGCCGTACACGGGGCCGAGCTCGCCGCGCTCGTCGGCCCATTCGTCCCAGATCGTCACGCCGTGCTCGCGCAGGTAGGCCACGTTGGTGTCGCCGCGCAGGAACCACAGCAGCTCGTACACCACCGAACGCACGTGGATCTTCTTGGTGGTCACCAGAGGGAAGCCCGCGGACAGATCGAAGCGCAGCTGCTGTCCGAACAACGACAGGGTGCCGGTGCGGGTGCGATCGGTCTTGCGAACACCGTGCTCGCGCACCGCCCGCAGCAGCTCCAGGTACGGCTTCATGCCAATGGTGCGATCAGCGGGTGGAGGAGCCGTGACTGGCGGCCCCGCTGGCCGGGCGCTGTCGGCCGCCCTTTCCGCCGGCGCTGGACGCGCCCGCTGCAGCGGGCTTGGGCGAAGGCACGTAGTTCCCGGAGGGAATCTGGTAGTGCTGCGAGGCCCAGATCAGGATCAGGCCCGCCAGGAGCATCGGCAGAGACAGCAGCTGTCCCATCGTCAGCCACCCGAAGGCGATGTAGCCGATGCCGATGTCCGGCTCGCGCACGAACTCGACCGCGATGCGCGCCACGGCGTAACAGATCAGGAACAGCCCCGAGGCCGCATAGCGCGGCCGCGGCCGGCGCGTGAATACCCACACGATGGTGAACAGTACGATGCCTTCGAGAAACGCCTCGTAGAGCTGTGAGGGGTGGCGTGCGATCGGGGGGCCGCCGTTGGGATTGGGCACGAGAAAGGCCCACGGGACCGTGGTGGGCTTGCCCCACAGCTCGCCATTGATGAAGTTGCCCAGGCGCCCGAAAAACAGGCCAACCCCCGGCAGCGGCGCGGTGAAGTCGAACACATCCCCGACGTGACGAGCGCGGCGCCAGGCGAAGATCGCCACGCCGATCAGCACCCCGATGAGACCGCCGTGAAACGACATACCGCCCTGCCAGATCTTCAGCGGATAAAGCGGATCGGCGCGCCACAGCGGCAGACCGTAGAAGAGCACATAGCCGATGCGTCCGCCGAAGATCACTCCGAGCATCGCATAGAAGAGAAAGTCGTCGACGTCGATGGCTCGCCAGCTCGAGTCGGGCTTCGCTCGAAACAACCATGCAGGCTTGGCGGGCCAGGCTGCCCTGCTCCGCGCCAGCCACCAGGCGGCCGCGAAGCCCACGAGGTACATGATGCCGTACCAGTGGATGCTCAGCGGCCCGATTCGGACAGCCACCGGATTGATATGTGGATAGGGAATCATCCGGTGATTCTACCGGGTTGGCGCCGGCGCCGCTGCACGCTGCGGCGGATTAGTGCCGCGTGGCTACCGGCGGCAGATGGCGCTGCAGCGCCACTGCGATTTTGACGCGGGCACTGCGCCGCGCCTGCTCCCGTGCCACCTTACTCGCGCGTGACGCGGCAGAAAAACGCCTTGAGGTATCGGGTCTCGGGAATCGCGGGATGCACCGGATGGTCGGGGGATTGGCCACCACTGTACAGCACCTGCACGAAGCGCCCCGCATGGCGGCCCGCGGCCTGAATCAGTCCGAGCAGCTCTTCGGCGGCCAGGTGATAAGAGCATGAGCAGCTCACCAGCAGCGCGTCGCGCTCCAGCAGCCGCATGGCGATCTGGTTGAGCTTGCGATAGGCGGCCTGGCCGCGGGGGATATCCTTCTTGCGCTTGATGAAGGCCGGCGGGTCGAGCACGATGGCATCGAAACGCTCACCGCGGCGCACGAGCTCATCGAGCACGTCGAAGGCATCCCCGCGCTCGGTGCCCACCGACACCCCGTTCGCCGCGGCATTGCGCCGGGCCAACGCGAGCGCCGCCTCTGAGGCATCTACGCAAAGCGCTTCGCGCGCGCCGCGGGTCAGCGCGGTGATCGCCCAACCGCCGGCGTAGCTGCACACGTCGAGCACGCGCGTGCCCGGCATGACCAGTCGTCGCCACTGCTCACGGTTACCGCTCTGGTCGTAGAACCAGCCAGTCTTCTGTGCAATCGCCAGCGGCAGGCTGAAGGTGAGCCCGCCCTCCAGCACCAGCAGCTCTTCGGGCATGCGTCCGATCGGCGTGAGTACCTGCCGCGGCAGTTGCTCGAGCTCACGTGCGCTACCGTCGTTCTTCCACACCAGCACGTGCGGGGCGACCACCTCGGCCACTGCCGCCTCGATCTCGGTGCGCAGCGCTTCCATGCCCGCCGTGGCGATCTGGCCGACGACGCTCTCGCCGTAGCGGTCCAGCACCAGACCGGGCAGGCCATCGGACTCACCGAACACCCAGCGGTAGTAGGGAGCCCTGTACAGCCGCTCGCGCAGCGCCAGCGCCACGCGCATCCGGTGTGCGAGCAATGAGCGATCCGGAGGATGCGCGGCACTGCGGCTGAGGATACGTGCGCAGATCAGCGCATGTGGGTTGACGTAGGCGTAGCCGAGAAATTGCTCGCGCTCGGAGAGCACGCGCACCAGCGCGCCTACCGGCAGTTCCACCAGCGGCGTCGCCTCGTTGTCGACCTCATTGGAGAAGACCCAGAGATGGCCGGCGCGCAGCCGGCGATCCTCGCCACGCTTCAGGCGCAGCGGCGGCAGCGGCGCCACGGCCGTCGGCGGCGCGCAGGCAACCCCAGGAGGTTCGAACGGCGCGGCAACGGCTGGCATCTTCTGTACGAGGTGATCCACTATAGTGAGAGAGCATCTTACTGGAAAGCGATAGCCCCATGGATGAACGCACGACCGGTTCGCCACCCGCGGCTGCCGAGAGCGGTACGGCTGCCGAGAGCGGCGCGGCAACGGCTGCGGCGGCGCCGCTCGGCAACCGCCTCGCGCTCGAGACCAGCCCTTATCTGCGCGCGCACGCGCACAATCCCGTCGATTGGTATCCCTGGGGCCCCGAGGCGCTCGAGCGTGCGCGGCGCGAGGGCAAGCCGATCCTGCTGTCGGTCGGCTACGCGGCGTGCCATTGGTGCCACGTCATGGCGCACGAGTCATTCGAGGATCCGGCGACCGCGGCGCTGATGAATGAGCTGTACGTCAACATCAAGGTCGACCGCGAAGAGCGCCCCGATCTGGACCGGCTCTACCAGCTCGCGCAGCAGATGCTCACCGGTCGCACCGGCGGCTGGCCTCTGACGATGTTCCTGATGCACGCAGACCAGCGGCCGTTTTTTGGTGGAACTTATTTCCCCTCCGAGCCGCGCTTCGGCCTGCCGGCTTTCCACGAAGTGCTGCGCCGGGTGGCAGCCTACCATCATGAGCATTCCGCGGAGCTCGCCGGCAGTGCCGCACGCATCGTACAGGCGCTGGGCGATCTCAACCCCGACAGCGCCGAAAGCGGCGCCCTGGACGCAACACCCCTTGCGCTGTGCCGCGCACACCTGGAGCGCAGCTTCGATCGCGAGTACGGCGGCTTCGGCGGCGCGCCGAAATTTCCGCACGTCCCGGACCTCTCGCTGCTGCTACGCATCTGGCAGGCAAGCGCACACGCGCAGACGCCGGACCTGCAGGCGCTGTACATGACGACGCTGACGTTGACGCGCATGGCCGAGGGCGGGTTGTGTGATCAGATCGCGGGCGGATTCTTTCGCTACTGCGTGGATGAGGCCTGGGAGATTCCGCACTTCGAGAAGATGCTGTACGACAATGCGCAGCTGCTGGGACTGTATGCGCAGGTCGCCGCCGCTACGGGCGAGCCACTGTTTCGCCGGGCGGCTGCGCACACGGCCGCATTCATGTTGCGCGAGCTCGCGAGCCCCGAGGGTGCGCTGTACTCGAGCCTCGATGCCGACTCCGAGGGACAGGAGGGCCGATTCTACGTCTGGGACGCCGCGAAGCTGCGCGACGCGCTGCCGCCTGAACACTGGCAGGCCCTCGCGATGTGCTACGGGCTGGATGGTCCGCCGAATTTCGAGGGCCGCCACTGGCATCTTGCCGTGCGTGCGAGCCCCGAGAGCATCGCCGAGCGCCAGCATCGCTCACTCGAAGAGGTACGCGCGGCGCTGGCCGCCGCCGAGCAGCGGCTCCTCGAGCTGCGCGTGCTACGCGTGCGGCCTGGCCTGGACGATAAGATCCTCGCGAGCTGGAACGCACTGGCGATCGGTGGCCTTGCCACCGCCGCGCGCTATCTGCAGCGGGACGATCTCACCCAGGCCGCAACGGCGGCGCTACGCTACCTGCAGCGCGTACACTGGCGCGAGGGCCGCCTGCTGGCCGTCAGCGCGGCAGGCGGCCGGGCCCACCTGCCCGCCTACCTCGACGACTACGCCTTTCTGCTCGACGCGATCCTGCAGCTCGCACACGTGCGCTTCGACGCCCAGGAGCTACGCTGGGCGACGCAGCTCGCCGAAGTGCTGCTGGTACACTTCGAGGATCGGGAACACGGAGGGTTTTACTTCACCGCGGACGATCACGAGGTGCTGATCAGCCGCCCGAAATCCTTCGGCGACGAGTCCCTGCCATCGGGCAATGCGCTCGCCGCGCGAGCGCTGCTGCAGCTCGGCTATCTGCTCGGGGACACTCGCTACCTCGCCGCTGGCGAGCGCACGCTGAGAGCCGCCTGGGCAGCGCTGCAACGGTATCCGGAGGGTCACGCCTCGCTGCTGCAGGCGCTGGAGGAGTACCTGGACCCGCCGCGCATCATCGTGCTGCGCGGCCCGGGTGCGGCGCTCGATAGCTGGCGCGTGCAGCTCGAGGCGCTGCCCTCCCCGCGCCGCTGGACGCTGGCAGTGCCCGCCGGCCTCTCAGATCTTCCCGCGGCGCTCGCCAGCAAGACTCCCGGTGGCTCGGCCGGCGAGGCCGTGGTCGCTTATATTTGTCAGGGCCTCACCTGCAGCGCGGCGATCGGGTCGCTCGAGCAGCTGCTGCAGCAGCTCGGCGAAGGCGACTGAAGGAGGGCGGCCGGCCCGAGGAGGTGCGGCTGGCCCGAGGAGGTGTGACAACAATGGCGAGGGAGGATAGCGAGGCATGAAATCCACATCCATGGGAGCTGCCAACGTATCGCGGGCACCGGGCCGTACATGGCGCGCGAGCCGCGGCCGCGCACTGCTCGCAGCGGCGGCACTGTCGGCAGCGTTATCGGTGGCCGTAGCCGCGCCCGTGCGTGCACAGCCGCTGCCGGTGCCGCGGGCAGGACTGCCGGGCTTCATTCCCGGCATGCAGGAAGTGCCGGATCCCGGGCTGGTCTACAAGGTGGTCTTCGATCTGGCGACCGCCGGCCCGGTCAACCAGGCCGATCCTCGTCTGCTCTCGGCCGCACGCTATCTGAATTCGCTGGCCGAATACGGAGTGCCGCGCATGCGCCGCCTCTTCGTCGTGGTGTTTCATGGCACCGCCACCCAATTTGCAATGAACAACGCTGCGTTCGCTGCGCGTCATCACGGCCAAGCCAATCCCGACGCGGCATTGATCGCGGGCATGAAGGCCGCAGGAGTGAGCTTCCGCGTCTGCGGGCAGGGCATGATTGCGCAGCACATCCGGCCGCAGGACCTGCTGCCCAGCGTGCAGATGGATCTGTGGGCGCTCTCCACCCTGGTAAACCTGCAGCTACAGGGCTACGTGCGCGTCGCCGGATAGAGGATGAGGGCTCTGGGAAAGGGGGTCCGAAAGAGTGGGTCCGGAACAGTCCGGATCCTGTACGTTGGAAGCTCGAGTGGGTTTACCCGTTGCGGCGGAGCGCTCCGGAGCGCTTTGCTGCAGCTTCACTTTCGGGGGATAGTCAACAATGGACAACGAGGTATGGACCAAGATGGATTATTACTTCGACGAGCGGCTGGTCGGGGAAGACCCCCCGCTGAAAGCCGCGGTCGAGGCGACGCGCGCCGCCGGCGTGCCGCTCATTCAGGTATCCCCGACACAGGGGAAGTTGTTGATGGTGCTGGCCGCCGCCATCGGAGCGCGCTCCATCCTGGAAATCGGCACACTGGCCGGCTACAGCACCATATGGTTGGCGCGCGCGCTGGGTCCCGGCGGGCGCGTGGTGACGCTGGAGCTGCGCGACAAGCACGCCGAGGTCGCGCGGGCCAACCTGCAGCGCGCCGGGGTCGCCGATCGCGTGCAGGTGCGTGTCGGGCGCGCCCTGGATGTGCTCGCGCAGCTGGCCCGGGAAGGAGCGGGGCCCTTCGACCTGGTGTTCATCGACGCTGACAAAGCCGGCTATCCCGACTATCTGACGGCCTCGCTGAAGCTGTCACGCCCGGGCACGCTGATCATCGCCGACAACGTCGTGCGCGATGGGCGCGTGCTCGACGAGGCGACGAGCGACCCGGACATGCGCGGCATCCGTCGTTTCATCGACCTGGTGTCGGCCGAGCCGCGCCTTACCGCGACCGCCGTCCAGACGGTCGGAGAGAAGGGGTACGACGGCTTTGCCATCGCAGTGGTCGACCGCGCGCGCAGCCCGAGCGGGCAGGCCTGAGCGCGCCGGACTGAGCGTCCCCGCCTGACAGCCAGGGGCGGGCCCTCATCAGCCAGCGTCGCAGGCCGCACGATGTGTCTGATCCTGGTCGCCTGGCGGGCGCACCCCGACTATCCGCTGGTGCTCGCTGCCAACCGCGATGAATTCCAGGCGCGCCCCGCTGCGCCCGCGCACTGGTGGCGCGAGCCGCGCATGCTCGCCGGCCGGGACCTGACGGCGGCAGGCGCCTGGCTCGGTCTCGCCGAAGACGGCCGTTTCGCGGCCCTCACCAACTACCGTGATCCGACGCGGCAGCAACGCCAAGCACCGACTCGCGGCGCCCTGGTGCCGCAGACACTCGCCGAGGCGCTGCCGGCGCAGGAGCGGCTGCGGAGCCTGCGGGTCGCGGGCCGAGCCTACAACGGCTTCAACCTGCTGTTTTCCGATGCACACACCCTGGCGGTCTACGAGAGCGTCCCGGCTCGCGGCCGGCTGCTGCCGGCAGGAGTCTACGGCCTCTCGAATCACCTGCTCGACACGCCCTGGCCCAAGGTGGTGAGTGCCAAGACCGGCCTGGCGCAGGCGTTGACACGTCTGCCGGACCGCGATCCGCTGCTGCAACTGCTGCGCGACGAGTCACGGGCGGACGACGCCCGGCTGCCACGCACCGGACTGTCGCTCGAGTGGGAGCGGCTGCTGTCGAGCGCCTTCATCCGCGCGCCCGGCTACGGCACGCGCTGCTCGACCATCGTATTGATCGACCGTCACGGGCACGCGAGCTTCAGCGAGTGGACCTGGGACGAGGCGGGAGCGCAGAGCGGGCGCGTAGACTACGAGTTCGACACGCACGGCGTTCGCCAATCCGTGTAGATATGGTGAAGCACCAGGCGAATACGTCAAACGTATTCGCCTGATGCTTCACCGTATCTACATGGGTGGAAGTACGCCGGCGTATCGAGGTCGGCTACTCCGGCCGCACCGCGCGCACCGCGAGCGCCGCTGCACCACTCGCCGCGGTGCTGCTCAACGCGGTAGGCGCCGCCGCAGCGGGCCCTCGCGGCCCCGCGATGTCGGCCCGCATGAACAGCCGCGCCACGCCCAGCAGCGCCACGAAGGTCACGGCGAGCAGCGCGAACTGCAGCCAGCCGGCCACGTGATCGGAGCTGCCGCTGAGCGCGAGTCCCGCAAAGCAAAACACGAAGTGCGCACAGAACACGTACAGGGATGCCTGGCCCATGATCACCAGCGGCCGGGCCGCGAGCGGCTCGAGCACATCGCGGAAGCGGATCAGGATCGAGGCGACCGCCGCGAAGTCCACGAACCGCACCACCCCGAGGTGCCACTTGTCATATAGCTCGAGCGGACCGATATCGACGCCGGCGAGCTGCGCGTAGCGCGCCGCCAGCAGCGCCAGCGCCACGACGACTCCCGGCTTCCAGGCGCGCGCCGCCCAGCGCTGCGCCGGCAGCTCATTACGTGCCCAGCGCACTCCGCACCACATGCCGAAGATCCACATGAACTGCCAGGCCCACAGGTTGAAGGCGCCCATCTCGTTGATCGGCACGCGCACGTGCAGGTAGTGCGCGAGCGCGCCATACAGGGCGCGCCCCAGACCGAACTGCGCACCCACCCAGATCAGCGCGCTCGCGGCAAGCAGGTACTTCCAGCCGCGCGCGCCCCTGCCCGTGATCAACAGCACGAACGGTGAGATGAACAGAAACGTGATGTACAGCGGAATGATGTCGAGCAGCGGCGGGCGATAGATCAGCAGCAGGCTGTCGAGCGCGGCGCGTGTCGGGCCCGCCGTGAAATAGAAATGCAGCAGGTTATACAGCGCCGGGGTGTGACCGCCGCTGGCGATGCGCGCCGCCACCACGAACAGCAGCAGCAGCAGACCGACATGGAACGCGTACAGTCGCCCGGTGCGCAGCGTCAGTTTGCGCTGCATGGCGCGCGGACCTTCACGGTTCAGCAGCCGATAGTAGATACGTCCTGTAAACAGCGCCGAAAGGAAGATGAACCCTTCAGAGGCGGATAGAAACCCGACGGGCTGGTTGACCCACGGCGTCAGCAATGTGGGCACATGCACCAGCGTCATCCACACGAGCATCAGTCCGCGCAGGGCGTCGATCTCGAGTCGTCGCTCCATATCAGCTCAAAGGTGGATTTTGATTGGGAAGCAGCGGGGGTCCTCGGCGGCATAACGTCGCCGGCATCGGAACGTTGACCTGTGTGTGCCTCCCCGTCAAGCTGAACCCAGCGGAGGCCAGTGACGGCAGCGACGAATTGCAACAGTCTTCTCAGATCTGGTATGGCGCGCGTGCCCTGGCGGGGTGGATCGGCGCTGGCGGTTCGCCGCGGCGCCACATCCGCGCGCACGCACTCAGGCTACGCTGGCACGCGCACTGGTTCGAGCAGAACTGGCAGGCACAGGCCAGGCGGCTGGAAACACTCGCGCCGCCGAAGGCGCCCGTGTTCATCCTCGGACTGTGGCGTTCGGGCACCACCGTATTGCACGAGCTATTGGCGGCCTGCACCGGCTGGACCACACCACGTACCTGGCAGTGCTTCCGCCCCTCGACCTGCTTTCTGGCCGGCCCGCCCTCCGAGCAGGCGGTAGTCGCACGTCCGATGGACGCAGGCACGATCAGCACGCACGGCCCCCAGGAGGACGAGTTTGCGTTGCTGCTGCTCGGGGAGCCCTCGGCATACCGCGGATTCATCGATCCGCGGCGGCTGCCCGAGTGCGCCGCGCTGCTATCACAGTCCGCCCTATCACAGTCCGCCCTGTCACAGCCTGCTCTGTCACAGCCCGCCGAATCCGCAGCGCTGGCGCGCTGGCAGCTGTTCGTGCGCGGCATCGCCGCGCAGTCGGCCGACCATCACCTGCTGCTGAAATCGCCCAACCATTCCTTCAGACTGCCGCTGCTGAGCACGCTGTTTCCAGATGCCAAGTTCATCTGGATCGGCAGGCAAATCGGCGAGGTGCTCGCGTCGAACCTGCGCATGTGGCGCGCCATGGTCGAGCTGTACGCCCTGTGGGATTGCCCCAGCGGCGCGATCGAGGGCTTTCTGCAGGAGGCGGTACGCGTCTGCGCCCAAGCGCTGGCGCGCAGCCTCGAGGAGCTGCAGCCCGAACAGCTGCGCTGGGTGGACTTCGAGCAGTTGCGCCTCGATCCACGCGGCACCCTGGAGCGGACACTGGAGTTTCTCGGCGCGGACGGCACCGTGGGGGTGCAGCGGCTGGACCAGGCACTTGCGCAGATCCCGATCCATGCCGGCAGGCGCGAGACGCTTACGGCGGACGAGGATGCTCAGCGGCTCGAGAAGCTGATGGCAGGCGCGCGGCAGCGCTTCGGCGCTGTGTCGGCCGGAGGACGACGCAGTCTTGGCGGGTAAGGTGCGGCCGTCAGGTCACTGAAGTCGGCTAAGATGCCTACAGGCGATGGAGAGCTGATTTAACAACGCGTCGCCGTAGGCTGCCCTATCCTGTCCGCTTACGGTGGACGCAGTCAACGCGGCCGCCGTCGCTGCGATCATTGTCATGAGGAGGAATCACATCGTGGTGCATGCAAAGGAACACCGTCGGCTCATTGGCGCCTCTGCGCTGGCCCTGGCGGCGCTCGTCGGTCTGCTACCCTCGCGGCCCGCTCATGCATACATCGATCCGAACTCCGCGGGGCAGCTGTACCAGTTCCTGTTCCCGTTCCTGATCGCGGCGGCTTCGGCGATTGCTGCGCTGCGACGGTACATCGCGCGCCTCTGGTACCGCTTCGTCAACGCCGTCGTGACTGCAGTGCGACGCGAGCGACCGAGGTCGCAGAGCGACGGCGACAGCTGAGCAGCTCATGCCCATCGGTGCCGCAGACTCCCGCGGGCCCGCCTGGCGCACGGCCGCGCTACCATCGCTGGCATTGCTCGGGGCGGTGCTGCCACTGGCCTTCATCCCGCAGCTGGAGGATCTCCTCTACTACCTGCGCCCCGCTGAGCTCGTGCCCGCCTACGGCACGGCCTGGCTGATGTTGGCCGCCCTCGCCCTGCCCCTGTGGCTGATCGCCACACTGCTGCTTGGCGTCCTGGGGTCTACGGCCGCGCTGCGGCGCGCGCGCAGTGGGCTCGCCATCGCACTGGCGGGCATCGCGGCCGCAATCACGCTGGCGGCGCTCGTGTACTGTCTGCTGGTGTGGGTACAGACCTTCGGGTGGCTGCGCGGCGTAGGCCTGCGGGGTGCGCTGCTGTGGACTGTCCTGGTACTGGGCTTCATCGCCGGCTGCACCGCCCACGGCCGCCATACGCTGCTGCGCCTGCGCCCGCTGCTCATCGGCTGCCTTGCCGCCGGCGCGCTGTGCGCGATCGCGGTACCGCTATCGGGCTGGGGCCACGGCTGAGCGCGGCTGAGCCCGGCCGAGCACATGCCCGAGCTCATCTGTCTGCGGCGCCGCCAGGTCCTCGCGGGTGCCCTGTCCGGCGGGCTGATCGCCGCGGTGGGCCCGTTTGCGCGCTCGCGCGCGGCGGATGACAGCGCTGATTCGGCTCTGCCGCCAGCGCCAGCGCTCGCACCGCGACCGAACATCGTGCTGCTGACGCTCGATGCGCTATCGGCAGAACACATGTCGCTCTACGGTGCCGCGCGTCCCACGACTCCGCAGCTCGACGCCTTCGCCCGCGCCGCCACCACCTTCGACCACGCCTACGCGGATGGCAACTACACCACTCCGGGCATCGCCTCCATCCTGACGGGCACGCGCCCCTGGACGAACCGCGCCCTGCAACTGCAGGCCTGGCCTGATGCCCGCTCGCGGGCCACCTCGCTGCCCGCACTGCTGCACGGTGCCGGCTATCGCACGGGTTATGTCTCCACCAACTCGGCCGCCGGCGCGGCGAAGAACGGCTTCGGCGCGGATTTCGAGTTCGCAGTGCGCGATCGCATCAGGGATCCCGATCTGTGCACGGATGCGCTGTCGGCAGACCTCAGGTACGCCTGTCCCGTGGCCTCGATGCCGCTGCTCGCCGCGCTCGCGGACCTGCTGCTGCCGCGGCCCGTGCGGGACAACTGGCATTATGACCCACGGCTGGCGATCGAGCCCGCGCTCGCCTGGCTGCAGCATGTCGATCGATCCCGCCCCATCTTCCTGTGGGTGCACCTGTTCCCGCCCCACTCTCCTTATGCCGCGCCCGCTCCCTGGCTCGGCCACTTCGACTCCTCGCCGCAGGCGCGCACTATCGCGTCGACCGAGCCGCACTGGGCCTACACCATGCGCAGCGTCCCCCCCGCGCTGGCCCATACGCTGGAAGCCCGCTATGACGAATCGGTGCTCTACGCGGACCACTACGCCGGGGAGTTTCTGCAGCGCGCCCTGCAGCTGCTCGGCCCCGACACCGCGCTCGTGGTGACGGCCGACCATGGCGAGAGCTTTCGGCACGGCTATGGTGCGCATACCGGACCCGGACTGTTCGACGAGATCATTCACGTCCCATTGATCATCAAGCTTCCCAACCAGACGCAGGCCATCCGCTGCCCCACTGTCGTCGAGCAGGTCGACATCACCCCGACACTGGCGCAGCTCGCCGGCGTGCGCGCCACACCGCCGCTGTGGGAGGGGCGCTCTTTGCTGGGAGTCTGGGGCTACGGTGGCGTCGATGCCTTGCCCCCGAAGCCTGTGTTCAGCATGAACTTCGAGCAGAACCGGCGCTACGGCCGCCTCACGACCGGCTCGGTGGCCGTCGTCGATGGCCGCTGGAAGTTGGTGCATTACCTCGGCCATCCGCACTACCCGCAGATGCCACCGCTGCACGATGCGCTCTACGATCTGGCCGCGGACCCCGCGGAGAACCGTAACCTCGCGGCCGCACAGCCCGCCGAGGTGGCGCAGCTGCGGGGACTCATCGCGGAGGAGCTGGCACATCACGGGGGCGCAGAGTAGAGGTGACGGCACCAGTCGGCAGGTACTGAGCCCTCATGAGAGATTTGGGAGACAAATCTCTCATGAGGGTTCAGCACCTGCTGACGATGCCGGTCGCTCCTGAATCGCGCCCGCCGGGACCTGTGCAGCAGCTCGCGGCCCGGGTCCGTGGGTTCTGGGCTCATGGTCTATCTTGGCTGCACACCGATCGGTACTTTTATTTGATCCTGGACGCCACCGCCGGAGGCACTCGCGCGACTTCTTCGGGCCGCAGCAATGCTTTCTACGTCGTCGGGTTGATACTGGAGCAGATCACCCGGCTGACATCGCAAGACCGCACAAAGTTTCTCCAGCGTGTCGAAGCGTACGCCCTTCACCTTGCCAGATTTCAGCAGCGATACATTTGCCTCAGTAATACCAATATGCTCAGCTAACTCCTTGGAACGCATTTTGCGCCTTGCCAGCATGACGTCGAGTTGGACAACGATCATCACACAATGCTCGCGTTGTCCGCGGCGATGCGCTGGGCTTCGCTCATCACGTAGGCCATTACGTAAACGGCGAGGCCGACGAAAAAGAGCGCTGGCCGCAACGCGAGTTCGTGGGCAATCGGCCTGACGACCGCAAACAGGTTGAACAAGACCTGTTCTACGGCTGTAGCGAAGCCGGAGATGATCAGCCAAAAGCCGGCGGACCGAATGTGCGCAATAGCTGTGGCGACGAAGACTTCGCCTTTGGCAAACTGAACAAACGCGCGCGCGGCATGGTGCAGAATGAGAAGCGAGGGCACGGTGCCTAATAGAATCGCAAGAATGGCACCGGCCCGATGTCCAACGGACAGGGCGGCGGGATCAATCGTAACGCCTGCGATATTTCCCCAGCCGCCCCCCACCGGCGAAATCAGGAGCACCGGAACTGCAATGAGCCACGCAAGCGTGACCCAAAAGCCAATGGCCAGCAGCAACGCCAGGATGCGGCTGATGTGGCGAGCTTTGTCAAAGCCCGGGGAAGGCTGGGTGTCTACAGAAACGGCTGACGATTGGCTCACGAGAGCTCCTGCCGGTGTTGACCTGTAAATTATTGTATCGCAATAATAATGTATTGCAATAGAATAATTTAAGGCCCGGCCCCTCAGCGTTCACCGAATCGGCTGCCAGCTACCCAACAGCCTCGACCATTCCCCAGTGCCGATCGATAGAGAGCGGCCGGCGCGCAGCCGCGGTGGCCGGCAGCGGCCGGCAGCGCCACACGCGCCGAATACCCATCGACAGTGATCGAACCTTCACGCGTGCTTTCATTACAGAAAGCACGCGTGAAGGTTCGATCACTGTCCCCCGGCATGCGCCGCGTCTTGGCAGTGCCCTATTCGACGCCGCCGGTATCCCCCGCCGCGCGATTCACCACCACCACGGTCGCCTTGGGAAAGAAGTTGAACTCCGAGGCGCTCGCCCAGGTATAGGCGCCCATCGCGCGGCCGACGATGAGGTCGCCGGCTTTGAGCTGCGGCAGCATCAGGTTCTCGGCGATCACGTCGATGCTGTCGCAGGTGGGTCCGGCGAGCACCGAGGGCAGCAGCGGCTCGCCCTGGCGCAGCGATTCGACCGGATAGCGTGCATGATCGTAGAGCTGGCCGCTGTAGGAGCCATACAGGCCGTCGTCGAGGTAATACCACCAGTGTCCCTCGCGGCGTGCGCGCCCCATGACGCTC